>VGFS01000007.1 GCA_016868785.1 Bacteroidota bacterium | reverse complement strand
TTTGAAACATCAAAAAAGGCGGTGACAACTATATTAGCTTCGGTCATGAATTGTTCAGCTACAACAACAAAGTAAGTAACAACACCTTGTCTTTTATCGATAACATCACCTACAACATGAAGAAGCACACCATCACTGCTGGTATCGCTTACGACCAAATGTATGTAGGTAACGCCTTCCAACGTTACGGCACTAGCTACTATCGTTACGATTCATTGAATCAGTTCTTGAAAGGCATGGCGCCATCTGCCTTCGCCTTGACCTATGGTTACGGTGGCAACGCAACCCCGGTGGGTGCTGAATTGTCGTTTGGTCAATTGGCCGGATACGTGCAAGATGAATTCCGCGCCAGCAAGAAATTGAAAATCACTGCAGGTTTGCGTGTGGATGTCCCAATTTACACTTCAGAGTCTAAGGCAAATGCCGGTTTTGTAAAATATGACACAGCCGCTTTGTTCAAAGATCCTTCAGGAACTGCCATCAAATACAACCCCAATAGCTGGCCCACAGGCTCGCCATTGGTATCGCCCCGTGTAGGTTTCAACTACGATGTAAATGGCGACAAAGATTTGATCATCCGTGGAGGTACAGGTGTTTTCACCGGTCGTTTGCCTTTCGTTTGGTTCACCAACCAACCTTCAAACGCTTACGGTGTACAAGCCACTGTTGAAGTTACCAAAGCCGCTGATTTGGCGGGTTATGTCTTCAACGCAGACCCTACAGCTTACTTGAATAAATTCCCAACCACTCCAGGCACATTGCCCTCCAATGCTTCATTTGCCAAGGTCGACAACAACTTCAAATTCCCGCAGGTTTGGAGAACCAGCATCGGTATCGACAAGAAATTGCCCTTCGATTTGGATTTCTCTGCTGACATCATATACACCAAAGAGTTGAACGGTGTTTATCAGTACAACGCCAACTATGCAATGGCCGATACCACTTTCTTCACCGGCACTGAATGGGAGCGTGCTGCCTACAAAAAAGCGGCAAGTCGCTCTTACGTAAGCACTGTGCGCGAAGCCATGGTATTGAGCAACACCAACTTGGGTAGTGGCTTGAGCGCTGCATTCACATTGAGCCGCAACTTCAAAAAGGGCTTGAGTGGTTCTATCAGCTACGCCTACAACAACACCAAAGACATCACATCTAACCCTGGTTCACAGGCTGCTTCTGCATGGAGCAACAACCGCACCGTGGGTGGTAACAACGCACAAGAGTTGGCCATTTCTGAATACTCTACACCCAACCGTGTAATTGCCAATATTTCAAAAAAGTTTGAATACGGCAACCGTTTCGCTACCACATTAAGCTTAGTTTACGACGGTTACAACCCAGGTCGTTACAGCTACATTTACTCTACCGACATTAACAACGATGGTTTAACAGGTAACGATTTGTTGTTCGTACATGCTTCTTCCGATATCAAATTCTCTGACTTGGTAATTGGTGGCAAGACCATCACAGCCGCTGACCAAGCTGCTGCTTGGGATGCCTACGTTGCACAAGACAACTATTTGAGCGCCCACAAGGGCCAATTTGTTGAGCGCAACGGTGGTTTATTGCCTTGGTTACACCGCTTCGATTTGCGTTTGCTGCAAGACATTGCCCAAAACATTGGCAAAAACAAGCATACGTTGCAGTTGAGTGCCGACATCTTGAACATTGGCAACATGATTAACCCAGCTTGGGGCATCCGTAAGCAGTTGACCGTGAGCAACGGTGGTGTATTGAGATACAATGCAGCCAACGGCACTTACAATTTCAACGCCGTGAACGGTGTGTTGCCAGTTGAAAGTTTCCGTCCAATCGTAAGTACCTCAACCACTTGGGGCATGCAGTTGGGTTTGCGTTATTCTTTCTAAATAAATCCAATTTATCGCCCAAGGCGATATCGAGTAAAGCATTAAACGAAGCGGGGCGGCCATTGGCCGCCCCGCTTCGTTTAATAACGGTTATAGACATTACAAATCAACAAAACATCACCCCATTGTTCCTTAATTAAACAATTGATTTAAAATCCCTTAACATTATTCACCATAACTTAAATCACGGGTCAAACAAGGATTACATGGCAGCAATAATTTCGGAACAAAATAACCATGAAAACCCTTTTGAAAACCCTGTTAACATCCGGCCTAATCATTCTATTTGGCCCCGCCTCCGGCGGGTCCTGTCCCAGGTGCAGAAGCCACCGTTCCATTCAAACCAGCACCCGACGTCAAATTCGCCGCAGCAGTGGCCGCAGCACTCGCCGCAGCACTCGCCGCAGCCGTAGCCTGCAGCTTCGCAATCTGCGCCTCTATCACCTCGTCCTCGATCTTCTGAAACAACAATCCGGCCGACCCAAAAGCATGTCCTGCCCCCAATTCCATCCACAAACCCGGTCCGCCCTGCGCCATCCAAAACTGTTTTTTCTGCGCCTCGCTTACGCTAGCGCCCAACTGCGACAGCAATCGCCCACTCGCCTCAGGCATGAATGGCTCCATCAATAAGGCCAAATTGTACAACACCTGAACCGCCTCGCTCAATACCATCGCCGTAGCCTCGGCATCCGTCTTAACCAACTTCCAGGGCTCGTGCTCCGCCAAATATTTGTTGCCCAAACGAGCCAACTCCATCATCTTGAATTGGGCGTCCCTAAATTGGTAGTTAAACAACAAATCAACCACCGGCTGTATGTATTCCGACACCATAGGATGCGCACCCTGAACCCCGCCATCAAACAAAGCAAAAGGTTCCCGAATCCCGTCAACTTGAGGCATCACACCCCCATAATATTTCTGCATCAACACCAATACCCGGTTCGCAAAATTGCCCAAAATCCCCACCAACTCAGAATTTACCCGCGTTTGGTAATCCTTCCACGTAAATTCACTGTCCTTGGTCTCCGGCGCAATCGATGTCAACACATACCGCAACTCGTCCTTCCGGTTCGGTAACTCCTCCAAATATTCATTCAACCATACCGCCCAATTTCTACTGGTCGATATCTTCTGTCCCTCCAAATTCAAAAACTCATTCGCTGGCACCTGCTCCGGCAACACATACCCATCACCCCGCAAATGCAACATCGCCGGGAATATGATACAGTGAAACACAATGTTGTCCTTGCCAATAAAATGAACCAAACGAGAATCACCCGTCCACCACTGTTCCCAGTCGGTAGGACGTAATTCCTTCGTGGCCGAAATATACCCAATGGGCGCCTCAAACCACACGTACAACACTTTTCCATCAGCCCCTTCCAGTGGTACAGGCACCCCCCACTCCAAATCCCTCGTCATCGCCCTTGCACGCAAACCCTCATTCAACCAACTCTTGCACTGTCCGTAAACATTGCTCTTCCAATGCGATTTCGAACCCAGCCAGTCATTCAAAAACGATGTTTGAATCTCATCCAAAGGCAAATACCAGTTGATGGTTTCCTTTTTCACCGGCACCGTTCCGCTCAAAGCCGAAGTGGGGTTTAGCAGTTCGGTGGGACTCAAGGTGCTGCCACATTTCTCGCACTGATCGCCATAGGCCCCTTCGCTTTTGCAAAAAGGACAGGTTCCAACGATGTATCGATCGGCCAAAAACTGTCCCGCCTGCTCATCGTAATATTGCTCAGAGCGAATTTCCTTGAAAGCGCCCTTATCGTACAAATTCTTGAAAAACGCTTGCGACAGTTCCTTGTGGGTTCCGCTCGATGTGCGCGCATAGATATCAAACGAAATACCCAACTCCCTGAAAGAATCGCCAATGATTTTGTGGTATCGGTCCACCACATCTTGAGACGTAATCCCCTCTTTACGGGCCCGCAGCGTAATGGGCACCCCGTGTTCATCACTGCCGCAAATAAACAAAATCTCCTCGCCACGCAAACGCTGAACGCGCGCATGAATGTCAGCAGGAATATATACCCCAGCCAAATGCCCAATGTGAACTGGTCCATTGGCGTAGGGAAGTGCAGCAGTAATGGTAATCTTCGACATGTGACTGCAAAGATACTTTTACCGCGAATAAATCTGTAGGTATTTCTGCACGCTTTGTTTGTAGTACGGCTTAAATGCCGGCTGAATCCTCCGAAGCGCCTCGCGCTCACTGGCCTTTTTACGTGTTTCCTCCACCAATTCAGGCGGCACCGTGGGTACAAAATTGGGCGCTTGGTTCGATTCCCTCCTATCCTCCTGGTCCTGTTTTCTCTCCGCCTTCTCGTGCTCCAACAACCGCGTCATGATCTGCTTTTGTCGCTCCAACGACTGCGGCGTTACCTTGCCATTCACCAAGTCCTTCTCGTTTTGCTCCATCAACTTCTCCACTTCTTGCAAGGCATTCGACATTCCCTGCTTTCCCTCCTGTCCGAGTTCTTTCCGCAACGATTCTACCTGCCTGCGCAATGCCTCTTGCATCAATGCCATTTTCGCCAATTCTTCGTTCAATTCGCGCTGCGATGGCTCCCCATTTTCACCCGGCGATTGCGGACTTCCTCCCTGGGGCTTCCCGTCTTGCCCGGGCTTACCCTGCTTCCGCTGTTGCATTTTCTGCAATTGCTCTCCCAATGCCTTCTGTGACTCACTCAACTTACTCCCCGGCTTGGGCTTACCCTGTTTCCCCTGCCCAGATTTGTTGGGATTGTCACAACTTTTATCCCCCTCCTTCTTCTGCTCGCTGTTCATCTGCTGCTGCATGTTTTGCAAACTCTCCATCAACATATCCGCCAAATTGTTCAACCCCGTCATCACAAACTGCTGATGCTGAGCCGCCGACCGCGGATTCCTCACCTTCATTTTCTCTAACGACATGGCCATCTCTCCGTTTACCCGACTCATTTCCCGCGTTACAAATTGGTTGATCATGGTCTGTCGTTTCGCCAAAGCCATCAAACTGTCTTCGATAAACATCAACGATTCCTTCAAACGCATTTGCTCCCGGTTCAAAGCCACCTGCTTGGGGTTGTCGGGGTTCATTTTCCGCAACTCTGTCAATATCGCCTCTTGTCGGTTCGAGGCATCAATCAAATTCTCCAACAAAGCCCTCAATGCCTGATAGTCTTCGGCCATTCGCTGTTTTTGCTCCTGTTCAAACGCATCTTGCATCTTTTGCATGGCTTCTTTCATCTTCTGTGCCGACCGCTTCATTTGCTCCGTAGCCCCAGATTTTCGGTTGTTTTTCAACTCCTGTGATGCCTTTTTCGCCGCGTCTTCCGCCTCCTTCCGCTCTGTCTCTCCTGCCTTCAAATCCATGGGCTTTTCTAAGTCCTGATTCTTCTGCTCGATGTCTTGCATGCCCTGTTCGATGTCTTTCAAGGCCTCATTCTGCGCCTCTTGTGCTTGCTTTACCCCATCCGATACCTCTTTGCCCTTTTCCTGCTCCAACGATTGCTGCAAGGCCTCTTCTTTTTCTGCCCATTCCTGCATGCGATCTATCTGATTCTCCATCGCCTCCTCCAATTCCAACTGCTTCAACTGCTCCATCAGTTTCTCCAATTCCTTCGACGATTCCTGACTCATCTGATTCAGTTTTTGCATCTTTTCCTGCAACTGCTCTTTGCTCGCTTTTTGCTCCAACAAACGATTGATCTCCTCGATGAGCTTTTGCATTTCAGGCGAGGTCAGCTGCTTCATTCGCTTGTTCAATGCCTCTTTCTTCTTTTGCATTTCCTCGGAGGGAGGATTCGAGGCATTTTTCTGCTTGTTGATGTCCGATTGTTTCTTCTCTAATTGTTTGAGCGACTCCACCATTTTTTGCTGTTCGTTCAACCAATGCTTGATTTTATTCTCCTGATCCCAACCGCTTTGGTTTTGCTGCAACGATTCTTGCAATTTTTGAGATTCCTTTTGTAACTCCTTCAACGTTTTTGAAGACTTACTCATCCCCGCACCGAGGCCCGCCTCTTGTTTTTCCAACCATTGGGTGGCCTTTTCTGCCCCCATCCGCTCCAAGGTCATTACCGGCGTTCTAAATGTCTTTCCGCCCCTGAGTCCATCATTGTCCTTCACCGCAAACTGATACTCCAACACCTCACCCCCTTTTACTCCCAACCCCGCCAAATCGATGGCATGAGTCAATGCCCACTGCGGCGTTAGTCCCTCATACAATACCGTTTTTCTCCAAGGGGCATTCTTGCCCGCAACGCGATACAAAAAGTCTACCTCCCTCACCTGATAATCGTCGCTGGCCAGCCCCGCAAAATACCAAGTACCCAAGCGCACTGTATCGGCCACCGTTTCAATCTGAATCGATGGGAACGCATCCGCCCTCACCACCAACGCACTCTGTAACGTGTCTTTGCTCAAGCCTTGCGGTCCCTCCATGGCAAACACCAATCGCTGATTCTTCATGGCCTGGAAATTATAGTTAGCCCCTGTTTTGGTGTTCTGCAACCGCTGTCCTCCCCCGCGTAAAATCTGTTGAAACGAGGCCCCTACCCGCCAGCCAAACACCTGCTCGCCTTTGAGTTTGTACTGCAACCTTGTACCCTCCACCACTTCCAAAACCTCCGTTTGAGACAATACCCCATCGGCAATACCCGTGTATTCCGGAAAATCTGCATAGACCTCCACGGCTTGCCAATGTGGCAATTTTTTCACTATTATCTGATGTTCCGCCACCACAAAATCCATCGCCCTAACCGTCAGCAATGCATCCTCGGTAACGTCTTCCATCGAAAAAGAAAACACCCCCGGCTTGATTCTTCGGGCCCTACGCCATTGGTCTCCCAGCTTCACTTCCACCACCTCGGGCATCACAGCCCCCTCTACTTGCCACTGCAATAAAACATCTTCGCCTTCCTGAACCGTTAATTCTCCGTGGGTTAATCGCAACGAAAACGGCGCCTGTCGAACAAACTCGCGTTGGTATTGAAACACCCGCGACGCACCCTGCAACAATTCCGAAGATTCATACAACCCCAAACCCAACAGCAACAATAAAAACGACCCCAATCGATAGACCCATTTTCTGTGCTTTCGCCAGTCCAACGCCTGCAAAAACGGCACCTGTCGCAATGCCATCGTCTTCTCCTCAATACTGGCCAACAACAGCGCATTGCCCGATTGCACCCCCGCCATATCCTCCAATTGCAACAAGTTGATCAACTTATCCGAAACCGCTGGAAAATAATTCCCGATCCACTGCGCAGCCTCTTCTTGGGATAAGGTTTTTCCTACCCCCAGCATCTGCAGCCAAGGTCGAACCACCCCCAAACCCAATATCGGTAAAAACAGTGCCCACATCATCCAGAACAAGACCGCACGATGCTTCGATTCCAGCCACAAATTGTGCTCGACCATAAAACCCACCCCAAAAATGAACAAGCCCAACGCCACCGCAGCCATCCCACCGCGAATTAGTCGCTGACGGTAATGCACCTTGATAAAATCGTTGAGTTTTTGTCGAATCCCGGTTTGCATGAATTTTCTGCCAAGGGCTAATTACAAATATACGAAATTTTCAGGGGGTCTGTGCGGCGAAAACACCCGCAAACCGACCAACTACCGCAAGAGATTGTCGAGCAGAATCGCCGTGGCCATCCCCGCATTTAACGACTCCGCTTGTCCCTTCCCCGGAATGGTGATGGGATGCGTTACCAACTTCGCCGCCGCCTCTCGAATCCCGTGCGATTCAGAACCAATGAGCAACATGCTGTTGGGCGCCACAACCAAACCGTGAACGTTTTCACCATGCAAATAGGCCCCATACACCGTTTTGCCCGAAGCCACTGTGTCCAACGGAGCATAAACCACCGCTACCCGCAAAAAAGAACCCATCGTTGCCGCCAAACACTTGGGATTGAACGCATCTACACTGTCGGGCGAGGCCACAATCTGCGTCAATCCAAACCAATCTGCCAAGCGAATGATGGTACCCATATTCCCCGGATCGTTGATGCCGTCTAAAGCCAAAATAAAAGGCATATCCTTACGCAAACCCTCGTATTTCGGCATATTTACCAGCGCCATCACACCCGGAGCTGTGTCAAAGGCCGTACATTTTTTGTTTTCCTCCTCGCTCATGAGCTGGAAGGGATACCCCGGCGCATGGCGGTCCGCAAATTCCTGAGTGGCCCAAATTCCCTCCACCTGCCAACCGCTGTGGAATACTTCCTCCACCGCTTTGCGGCCCTCCACCACAAATTGCCCATATTTTTGCCTAAACTTAGGCATGCGCAACGAAGCGATGTGCTTGATTTGAGCAATGGATGGCATATTCTGATAGCAAATATCACATTTTTCTGCGGAAGTATCTATGGCTGCTGAGCGTCATCGCCATTCTGCAGGCCTGTGGAGTAAAGAAAAGCATCCCCGATGGCAAATACCTGCTGAAGAAAAACATCGTTCAAATCCCCAAAAAATCGGCCCCCGATGCCGACATCAAAGCACAAATTTTGCATCGCCCCAACAAACGGGTGCTGTTCAATAAATTGCCCGTCTTTCTTTGGGCCTACGCGCTGGGAACCAATGAAAAACACCCCGAACTATCAGACTCGGTGGGATGGCGTCGCACCCTGAGAAAAAAATTGGGAGAGCCCCCAGTGCTGCTCGATTCCTCGCTGGTGCAACTATCGGAAGAAAACATCTCCAACCAACTGTTCAACATGGGGTATTTCGATGCCCAAGTCACCTATCGCACGGTCCTCGGCCCCCGAAAAGCCCAAGTGGTTTACCAAGTAGAACCCGGCAAAGCCTACCGCCTCAATTCATTTTTCCGACAGCCCGCAGACACCGCCCTCAGGCCCCTGATCGATAGTCTCGTTGCCCAAAACATCGCGTATCGGTTGTGGTGGCCCATTAACCTGAACGACCTCAATGCAGCCAAAGAAGAGCTCACCTTGGAACTGCGCGACCGTGGCTATTTCGAAGCACAGCCCGATCTGTTTCGCTATGAAATCGATACGCTTCAAAATAAAAAAGAAGGCGCAGTATTCCTCAAGCTCGACAACCCCAATGCCAAGCAAAAATTCCAACGATACCGTTTTGGAGCCACCCATTTCACCCTCATTTGCTCAGACATTTATCAAAGCAACCGCTATCCGCAATCCGTTCATAGCCGCGGCAAACACCTCACACTAAACCACTACCCCATCAAATCCCAAGTGATGGAAAAGGTTATTCTGATCGATTCCGGACGATGGTTTTCGCAGTCAGTCACCAACCAAACCTATGTTGGGCTGGTCGATATGGCCCTGTTTTCCTATGTTGACCTCCACCAAGAAGTGGACTCAGCACGCGGACTCATCATCACGCGCATCGTGGCCAAAGCCGTTCCCCGCATTTATACCCAAATAGAGCCCCAAGCCCTTTATTCGCCCCAAGGTAGTTCGGGTACCAACTTCCAAACACAAAGCCAACGCTCGTTCGGTTTGGCTGGCATCATGTCGTTCAACAACCGAAACGCCCTGGGAAATGGTGAAAGTTTGAAAATCAGCTCCATCACTTCGTATGAAGCCATCTTCAAACGCGGCGATTTGGGCAATTTTCAGTACGGATTGCAGCAGGGTTTCAACATGACCCTTTCGCTGCCCAACTTTACCATTTTGGAGAAGTTCAAATTGAAAAACCCTTACCAGCGAAAAAACACCGTCTTCTCGTTGAGTTATCAGGCAGAAAACAACCCCAATTTCAAGCGAAGCGCCCTGCCTGCCTCGGTATCTTTGCAATTCATCAGACCCAATTTCAGTTGGTATTATACCCCCCTAGAACTCAGCTTCAACCGAAACGAAATCAACCCTTCGTTCTTGCCGCGATTGCCACAACTCGACCAAGATTTTGTAAAGCGGGTATTTACTGACCAATTCATTACCGCAGCCAAATTGGGGGCCATTTATACCAACAACCGACACAAACCCGGACAAACGTACTTTTTTGGTCGGGTAGGATTTGAAACATCCGGCAACTGGCACCGACTTGCCCGCTATTTGTTTCAGCCCAACTACAATCCTGATAGTTCCTACCAGTTTCTGGGGGTGAATTATTTCCAGTATGCCAAAATGGAATCGGAAATTCGCATCCATCAAAACATCGACGAATTGAACAGCATCGCTTTCAGGGCCAACTTCGGAATGGCGCTGCCGTATTGGAACAGCAATGTAATTCCTTACGATAAACGATATTTCATAGGGGGCAGTAACAGTTTGAGGGGGTGGCGACCTCGAGGCATCGGACCGGGAAACACCCCAAGAAGTTCCGGATCCATCATCGATAGAAGTGGAGAATTCTTGCTCGAAGCCAACCTAGAATATCGGTTTACCCTGATCAAACACTTCATAGAAAGCGCCCTGTTCTTAGACGCTGGTAACATTTGGAACCTCAGCGCTGCGGGCTCCACCAACGGATATGGCGTCATCAATCGAAATACCTTTTTGTCTGAAGTGGCGGTAAATACCGGCATTGGATTTCGTTTCGATTTAAGCGTATTCCTGTTTCGCATCGATTGGGGACTTCCCATCCGCGACCCAAGCAAACCCACAGACCAGCGATGGGTGATGACCAAACAAGTCTCGGGCAGCATGGGCAGGTATTTGCTCGATGAAACAGCCATCGCCATAGGCATCGGTTACCCATTTTAACCATTGGGCTAGGAGATTTCCGGTCCACGGGCATTTTGGCATTATTTTTGGCTAAAGGGGGATACGCGAAAAAGCCATGAACAAACGAATTTCTTTGATTACAGCCTCCATTTTGGGACTTTTCACCCTGTCTAGTTGCTCGAATTGGTTGGGGAAAGTGAATATTTTCCCAGTAGAACAAGACGTAGCCTTAGGACAGCAAGTAGCCAGTAGTTTTGAAACGGGTTCGGCCGCAGTGGTGATGGATTCCGCCAAAAATGCCTCCTTGTACCGATACATTTACGGCGTTCGCGACACCATCCTCAACACCAATTTGTTGGTGCACAACAGCGATTTCCCATGGCGCGTGAGAATTATTCATAACGACACCATTCAAAATGCGTTCTGCACACCGGGGGGATACATTTACGTGTACACCGGCTTGATGAAATACCTTGAAAGCGAAGACCAATTGGCCGGCGTAATGGGACATGAGATGGCGCATGCCGAGAAAAGACATTCAACCGATGCCATGACCCGGGAGTTTGGTGCCAATTTGCTGTTGGAACTCATTTTTGGAACCAACAAAGCCCAACTGCTACAAGTGGCTACGAGCCTGGCTCAATTGAGCTTTGGGAGAGATGCTGAAACCGAGGCCGACAATTGTTCTGTAGATTGGCTATATCAGACCAGCTACAACCCCGTAGGTGCCGCCGGATTCTTCGAGAAAATCCAAAAAGAGAAGCACCAAGTGAACATTCCTGAGTTTCTCAGTACCCACCCCGATCCAGGAAACCGAGTGGCCAACATGAAAAAACGTTGGGCAGAAAAAGGAGGAAAAACCGGACAAACTTACACCGAGCGTTACAAGAAAATGCTCACTTACTTGCCATAACCCCAACACAAATCATCCATAATCTTAAACGCAACACCCAAAACACTCGCCGTGATCAAACAAATCGTTCTTGCCGTCATTCTCTTGACCACCAACCTGTTATCGGCACAAACCGACTCGTTGGTAGGTGACGACAATGCCGATTTGGTGGCCATCAACTCGCTGTTGCGGGAAGCAGGAAAGCATTTGGGCACACATTACCGCGGCGGCGGCAAAACACCCGCGGGGTTCGATTGCAGTGGCTTCGTGGGCTATTGCTACAACAGCACTTTGGGCATTCGCACACCGGCGAGTTCATCCCTATTTCACAACGCAGGGGTTCATGTACCGTTGGCTCATGCCAGACCAGGTGATGTTATTTGCTTTAAGGGCCACAGTCTCAGCAGGCGCGTCATGGGCCACGTAGGCATCATCACTGAGGTTACCTCCACCGAAATTTACTTCATTCATTCAGCCACCAGCGGCGGCATTCGATACGATGTTTTGAGTTCGCAGTACTATCGTCTGCGATTCATGGATATCCGACGGTTTTTTTAATTCTCGTCCGATTTCTTATCAGTCTTGGCTTTGGTTGCCCTCGGTTTCTTTGGCGCTGCAGCAACCTCTTCGGTTTTGCCTTCTTCCAATGCGGGCACTTCGGCAGCTGACGCAATGGCCTTCACAGGGGTAAAGTTCAACTCCTCCGCCCCTTCAGCGTGATCCACCAACAGGGCATCGCCTTCTTTCAAGTTACCCTGAAGTACTTGCTCTGCCAATGGCTCTTCCAGATATTTCTGCAAAGCACGCTGTAATGGTCTCGCACCGAAGTCAGCATCAAATCCCTTATCGGCCAAGAAGGTCTTCGCCGCATCGCTCAAATTCACTTTGTAACCGATATCGCCAATGCGCTTCAACATTTTCGCCATGCGCACGTCCAAAATCTTGATGATTTGCTCTTTCTCCAAAGAATTAAAGACAACCACATCATCAATTCGGTTCAAAAACTCGGGTGAGAAGAACTTGCGCAACTGGGCTTCTATCACCTGCTTGCTGTCGCGCTCCCGGTTCACTTCTTTGGTCTGGGTTCCAAAACCCACCCCTGTGCCGAACTCCTTCAACTGCCTTGATCCAATGTTCGATGTCATGATAATCACCGTATTTCTGAAGTCGATTTTCCGTCCCATAGAATCGGTCATCTGTCCCTCATCCAACACCTGCAACAACAAATTGAACACATCGGGATGCGCCTTTTCCACCTCATCGAACAAGATCACAGAATAGGGTTTGCGACGCACTTTTTCGGTCAGCATACCACCTTCTTCATACCCCACATAACCTGGAGGGGCCCCCACCAATCGGCTCACGGCAAATTTTTCCATGAACTCGCTCATATCAATGCGAATCATCGCATCGTCGGCATCAAACAAAAACTCACTCAACGATTTGGCAAGTTCGGTTTTTCCCACGCCGGTAGGACCTAAGAAAATAAATGAACCAATGGGACGATTGGGCTCTTTGAAGCCTGCCCGGGTCCGTTGGATGGTTTTGGTCAACTTTTCGATGGCTTTGTCCTGACCCACCACACGCTTGCGCAAAGTATCGGCCATGGCCAGCAGTCGGAGCGATTCATCTTCACCCATTCGTTTCACGGGGATGCCGGTAATCATCGAAATCACCGCCGCGATATCATCTTCCGTAACCATGAATTTCTCAGTGGCCGTTTGGGCTTCCCAACGGGCTTTGGCCGTCTCCAAATCTTCGAGCAAACGCTTTTCGGTATCGCGCAATTTGGCGGCTTCCTCAAAATTCTGGCTTTTCACCACCTTGTTCTTCTCTACTTTGATGCCTTCAATCTGCGATTCAAGCTCTAAAATATCATTGGGAACATTGATGTTGCCAATGTGCACACGAGCACCCGCTTCGTCCAAAATATCAATGGCCTTATCTGGCAGATGTCGATCGCTCATGTATCGCACACTCAAATCCACGCACGCTTTGATGGCCTCAGGGGTGTATTTCACGCTGTGGTGCTCTTCGTATTTGTTGGAAATGTTGTGCAAGATTTCAACAGTTTCCTCTGGCGATGCAGGCTCAATCAACACCATTTGGAATCGACGTTCCAAGGCGCCGTCTTTTTCGATGTATTGGCGATATTCATCCAACGTGGTGGCACCGATGCATTGGATTTCTCCGCGGGCCAACGCCGGTTTAAACATATTTGAAGCATCCAACGATCCGCTGGCGCCCCCAGCACCCACGATGGTATGGATCTCATCGATGAACAAAATTACATCATCGGCTTTCTCCAACTCCATCATCAAGGCCTTCATTCGCTCTTCAAACTGACCGCGGTACTTGGTTCCCGCAACCATGGAAGCAATATCCAAATTCACCACGCGTTTATTGAACAACACGCGACTCACTTTTCTTTGAATGATGCGCAATGCCAACCCCTCGGCGATGGCTGTTTTTCCTACGCCAGGCTCCCCTATCAACACGGGGTTGTTCTTTTTGCGGCGACTCAATACCTGACTTACCCGCTCAATTTCTTTTTCACGACCCACAATGGGATCCAACTTGCCTTCTTCCGCAGCTTTGGTCAAATCCCTGCCGAAATTGTCGAGCACCGGGGTTTTCGTTTTGGCCTTTCCGCCTTTTCGAGCCTCCGCCGCTTTTTGTTCTTCATGATAAAAATCTTCCGGGGTTTCATTCTCTTCGCTCTCAGATTCACTGCGAATTTGTGGATTGTCGACCCCCTCTTCCAACGCCGACTTAAACACATCGTAATTCACCCCATATTGGTTCAAAATTTTGGAGGCCACATTGTCCTCATCGCGCAAAATCGACAGCAACAAATGCTCGGTACCAATGAGGTCCGTCTTGAAGATTTTCGCCTCCAAATAGGTAATCTTCAACGCCTTTTCCGCCTGCTTGGTCAATGGAATATTGCCCAAATTGGTGGTTTTGGTGGCGGTGGTCCGAATGGCATCCTCAATGCTCTTTTTCAATCGCAATGCATCAATATCCAGCAACTTGATGGTCTGAATGGCCTTGCCCTCGCCCTCGCGGATGATGCCCAACAATAAGTGCTCGCATCCGATGTAGTCGTGGCCCAAGCGAATGGCCTCTTCCCTGCTGTATTGAATTACCTCCTTAACCCGTTGTGAAAATTTTGCTTCCATGATTGCTCTGCTTAATTACAAATGTATGGGCTGTAAGTGGCATTTAATTCACCAAAAACAAACAAGCCCCCATACTGTATGTTTTCTTAGATATAACACATATCATACCCATTTTGTTGGACCTTAATTGTCTGACAATTTGACGCGATTACAACCCTTTTCCCCACTCAAAAATGTTTACAAGTTTTGTCCGCCCAATTTGAAAAAACTATGTCGATTTGATTTTACTTTGTAGGTCCTATGGACGACAACTCCAACATCAAAAGCACACGCAGGAAAAGCCAAGTACCCAAAATCATCGGTCCCGATGCTAGCGGTCGCATGCCTCCAAATGCCCGTGAGTTGGAGGAAGCCGTGTTGGGTGCCATGATGCTGGAGCGTGACAAAATTCACGCGGTGGTGGAAATTCTGACCGAAGGCCACTTCTACGCCCCAGAAAATGGAAAAATTTATGGTGCCATCAGGAAATTGTACACCGAAGGCGGTGCCGTGGATTTGCTCACCGTAGCCAATGAATTGCGCAATGCTGGAGAGCTAGACATTGTGGGTGGGGCCTACTATCTGGCAAGTCTTACCAGCAAGGTGTCTTCAGCGGCCAATTTGGAATACCACGCCCGGATTTTGACACAAAAATTTGTGCAGCGCGAGCTCATTCGCGTTTCTGGAGAAATTTCGTTGGACGCCTACGACGATGCCAAAGATTCTTTTGAAATGCTAGATGAGTGCGAACGAAAATTGTACGAAATCAAAAACGCGGGATTGAAACGAAGTTTTCGCGACATCAATGCCCTAGTGCAACAAGCGTTGAAAGAGTTGGAACAACGTCAGTCTACCGATAATTCAGGCATCACCGGTGTAGCCACAGGCTTCAGCGATTTGGACCGAATCACCAGTGGATGGCAACCTTCCGATTTGGTCATTTTGGCAGCCCGTCCGGCGATGGGTAAAACGGCGTTCGCGCTGAGTTTGATGCGAAATGCCGCCTTAGATTTTGGCAAGAAAGCCATGATTTTCTCGTTAGAGATGGCCGATGTTCAGCTGGTCAATCGCTTGATTAGCGGTGAAGCAGAAATCGAATCAGATAAAATTAAAAAAAGCAACCTTACCGAACAGGAGTGGCAGCGTCTGCACGACAAAACGGTGCATTTGTCCAACGCTGGCATATACATCGACGATACCCCGCAGCTGAGTATTTTTGACCTCACAGCGAAATGTCGTAGAATACACTCTCAGAGCGGTTTGGACTTGGTAGTGGTCGATTACCTACAGTTATTGCGCCACGATACCAAAGGACAAGGAAACCGAGAGCAAGAAATTGCCTTCATTTCAAGGGCTTTGAAAGGCTTGGCGAAAGAATTGGCCATCCCCGTAATCGCCTTGGCACAATTGAGTCGAGAAGTTGAAAAACGCGGCAACAAACGTCCCCAACTATCCGATTTGCGGGAATCAGGATCCATTGAGCAAGATGCGGATATGGTCATGTTCTTGTACCGCGACGGGTACTACCAAAAGATGGGCATGAACGAACCCGGACCGCAAGCGGAAGCGGCGCCAGGAAGTGACATTGCCGGACTTACAGAAATCATCATTGGAAAGAACCGCCACGGAGAAACGGGTTCTGCGTTTGCCAAATTTGTGGGTCAGTTTTCCAAGTTTGTAGACTTAGATCCCCAAGACCGTATGATGTTGGAAAACAAGGGTGGCGATTTCAATTTCTATCAACCACAAAGTGTAACCGTTCAGAGCAAAATGAACAGCAGCAGTCCTTTCGTGGAAGACAATGGCTGGAACTCCGGCTTCACACCCAATATTTCCGAAGATTTTTAAACAAAAATGGGCCGGCAAAGCCGACCCATTTTGCTTAACATGATATCAAATCATCAATCTTTCCGCGGCAACTTCACCGCAAACACACGCTCTTTCTTATCCGCCGTATACCCCTCAATCGTAATCGCCCCAGACAGTGATTTCAACAAACTCACCGCACCCTTGGCAGAATACACTGGCTCATTGTTGATGTGCGTAATCACAAAACCCACCGGAATCCCCGCCTCCTTGAACAATCCTTTGTCGACAGCACTCACCTTCACACCCGACTTCACCCCCAACGCCACCTTCTGCTCGCGGGTTACATTGTCCATCTTCATCCCCTGATACGCATCTGAAACTTCCGCTTCCGCAACCTCCAATTTGGTTTTGCCCTCAGCATTTAACAACGTAGCCTCCAATTCCATTTCCGCATTTTTCCGTCGGATGGTGATCATTACTTTATCGCCAGGACCGTATTTGCCCACCTCTTCTTGCAATCGCGATGACGCATTTACCTCAATGCCCGCCACTTTCAAAATCACATCGCCCTTCTTGATGCCCGCTTTTTCTCCCGCACCATTTTCCACCACCTCGGCCACATATACCCCCTTCAAATCTTTCAAACCCTGCGCATCGGCCAATTCCTGACTGATTTCTTGGATTGATACACCCAGCAACGCACGCTGTACCTTGCCATACTTCATGATATCGTTCACCACCTTTTTCACCAAATTCACAGGCACCGCAAAGCCATATCCCGCATAACTGCCCGTCTCAGACGCTATGGCGGTGTTGATTCCAATGAGCTCGCCACCCGTATTCACCAAAGCCCCGCCCGAATTGCCGGGATTGATGGCCGCATCGGTCTGGATGAAATTCTCAATGGCGTATTTATTTCCCTTGCTGCGAATCAAATCGATGTTTCGTCCCATCGCACTCACAATCCCCAACGTTACCGTGCTGTTCAAATTGAATGGATTCCCAACAGCTACCACCCACTGACCCACCTTCACTTCATCAGAATTTCCCAATTTTAAAAAGGGCAAATCTTTCTCTGCGATGCGCAACAAAGCGATATCCGTATTGGGGTCCGTGCCCACCAACTCCGCCACGTAAGTGCGCTTGTCGTTCAGCACCACCTCAATCTTCGAAGCACCCTCCACCACGTGGTTGTTGGTGACAACGTATCCATCATCGCTCAAAATCACCCCAGAACCACTGCTCTGCCTCGGACCTTGCTGCTGGAACTCCATGCCCGGACCACCGCGAAAAAATTCAAAGGGATCCATGGGCATTTGTTGCTGACGTGAACCATCACCCATGCTACCACCCGAAATGGTGGATTTGATGTGAACCACCGCCGGATTGGCAATTTCACTCACACCCGTAAAATCAAACGCCGGACTGCTGTTCAAACTGGCGTATCGGGCCATCTGTCCAGAAGCATTCTGCTTCGCCTCAATGGAAGTGGCTTGATTAGAGGCCACAACCATGTAACCACCCAAACTGGCAACGCCACCGGCAACACCAGCCAATACGAGGGTCAAAATTTTGTGTTTGTCTAATAACTGTTTCATGTGTGTGCTTGAATCAAAATTTGTACCGAATTTTAACGCATAACCAACCGAGTTCGTTTAATTTGTAAGACAAAGCGTTTACCTTTTTCGATGAACGCGTATTAAGCGCCCGCGCAATGTACAAAGCTAGCCTGTCAGACCGCAGAATCATTGACCGCATCCGCGAAGGAGACCGGGAAATTTTGATTGAATTGTACAAAGCCCATGAAGAAATGATTGCCAACCACGTTTTTAACCATTCGGGCAACGACGACGATGCCAAAGACCTCCTGCAAGATACGCTCGTGGCATTGTGGCAGAATGTGCGCAAACCCCAGTTTGAACTGTCTGCCAAACTGACGACCTACCTGTTTGCCATCGCCAAGAATTTGTGGTTGAAACAGCTCGACAAACGCAAGCGCACCAAAAGTGAGGATTATATCACCGGCAAAGAAGTGGCCGACTCCGTAGATCCGGCGCAGCGGATGGACTACAGCATCGTACAAAAAGCCCTCGACTTGCTGCAAGACAAATGTCGAAACATTTTGATGATGTTTTATTTCGATGGGTTCGACATGAATACCATCGCCAAAGCGAACGGTCTTGCCAGCGCATCTGTCGCTAAAGCCAAGAAACACCAATGTTTGAAAGGCTTGGAAACCATCATCAAACAGAAATATAACGCCTCGGATTTTTACCTCAACAAACCCTAAGACATGGAAATCAACGACCCTAAAATCGAAGCTTACCTGAACGGGGAAATGAGCGATGCTGAACGAATCACTTTTGAAACAGAGGCCCAACAAGATTTGGCGCTGTGGGAACATATTCAGTTTCAACAATTCATGATTGAGGGTATCCGCCGAGAAGGCGCTGCCGAACTCAAAGATTTTATCGCCAACCGCATCACCGAAGACGAACAAAACGAATCCACTCGCTCAGGATTGTGGTGGTCCATTGCCGCTACTGTGGTCGTGTTACTCGTGGGCCTAGTAATCAACTACAAAAGTGCTTCTCGCACCCTGGAATCAAAATCAATCGCAAAAAACGAAGAACCATCCGCGCAGATTGCAGCAGATTCCACGGCGGTTGTGTTGAACGAAGAACAAAATTTTGGCGTGCCACCAGCCCTTGCACAAGCTGAAGCTGAAAACCCGCCCTACGAAGACGACTTCAACGCCTTGGGGGAACAAGACGCCGTCGACCTGGCACTACCCCCTGATGACAGCAAGACAAAACGCGTGGCAAAATCAGAGGAGAATCGCAACGATACCAAAACAAAGGAGGCCAATCCCAACGACGATATCCCCGCCAATATTTTCATGGGGAAAATGACGCTCACCCCAATTGTGATTGCGGATAACATCGCCCCTAACAAGAAAATGAGTTCCGCACCCGTGGAGATGAAAAACCGCGGGGTGATGGAAAACAGAACAGCGGATACGGTTTCACTGAACGATAACACCAGCGATGCCTCAGACAACGTGAGCAAACCCAATTCCGGCGGGACTCTCGCCAAAGCCAAGAACAAAGCAAAGACATCGACGAGTAAGGAGTATATTTTTTCACTCGTACAGTCAGGGTTTGGACCACCTCATGTAACCATTATTTCAAGTATCGGAAACCAAACCGCCGTCACCCTTTGGAATGCGGGCAGTACCGATATTTTGCTCTTTGAACTCAACAAACAATTGTACCTGCAGCTCGGCGACCAATACTATTTCTATCCGCAGACAGCTCCGATGGGCGTCAAACAAAGCCTAACACCCGTTACCAATGCCGCCCTGTTAAACACACTACGCAACCGATGACAATACCCTTTGTAAAATACCAGGGAACTGGAAATGATTTTGTGCTGATCGACAACCGACTTGGTGCGTGGGCAGCCTATGTTGCATCCCAAGTGCCCCGTGGGTTTTCTTCGGAAAAAGCGCTGGTAGCACACATTTGTCACAGGCAGTTTGGAATCGGAGCCGACGGACTGATGCTGTTGCAACCCAAAGAAGGCTTTGATTTTGAGATGGTTTATTTCAACAGCGATGGCGGGTTGAGTTCGATGTGCGGAAACGGCGGTCGATGCATTGCTTCGTGGGCCTTTTCATTGGGATTGGGCGATGCGATTGCAGAAACCCAAGAAACAAGTGTCCCTTTCAACGCCGAAAAGACCGTGAAATTTTGGGCCCCGGATGGCGTACATCAGGCTTGGAAATTGGCAGGGAGTGAAATTGGGTTATCGATGAATCCCGTGGAGAAAATCCACGCGTTGGGCGTTGACCAATGGGAATTGAACACCGGTTCTCCGCATTATATCCAGTTTGAGGACGGCGATTTAAGCAACATCGATTTAATTCCGTGGGCCAGGGGGGTTCGTTACAGTGAGCGATACGCTCCTGCCGGAATCAATGTGAATGTGGTAAAAATCCTGGGTGAAGGCTCTATTGCGATGCGCACCTACGAGCGTGGCGTGGAAAACGAAACCTTGAGTTGCGGCACGGGGGTAACTGCGGCCGCCATCGCGTACACAAACCAATGCGCACAAAACCAACGCGCACAAAACCAAATCTCCAACACCCTTCAACAGGTATCGGTAAACACCGCTGGCGGCCAGTTGCATGTCCGTTTTGCTGCGCAAAACGGCCGGTTTGAAAACATCTACCTCATCGGCGCAGCCACCTTCGTTTTTGAAGGCCGCCTATAAAAAAAAGAGGCCGGCAAAGCCGGCCCCTCACTTAGTTAGGAATCAAAAATCAATCGTTATTGTACGCAAATTTTCACTGTACCTTGGTTGGCATTGCCCTTCACCGTAGCGAAGTAATACCCCTTGGGCATGTTGCCCAGATTGATGTCGAAATTGTTCTCACCCACAGTCATCTCTACCGCTTTTTCCATCACCACCTTGCCCTGCAAGTTTACTACACGCAATACCGCCGCCTCTTTCACCTTGGATTGAACCGTTACCGTGGCTTTGTCTGTAGTTGGGTTAGGATATACAACCACCTTCAAAGAAGTGTTGTCTTTTACATTTTTAGTTGAAGTCAACAACGTGCGACTGCGGAAGAAACCACGACCGTGTGTACCTACGTACATCGTCATACCCTCCCAAGGTCTCCACTCGTAACCACGAATTTCAAATACAGGCACACGTGCCATACCGTCGTTTCCTTCTACCCACGTGCTTCCGCCATCCTCAGTGTACCAAACACCAAAGTCTGTACCCAAAATGATGCGTTTGTTGTCGTCCACGTCAATCACCGCATCGTAAACAGGCATCGAAGGCAAATTGCCGGTGATGTTTTTCCAAGTTGGCGCATCCGCCAAACCGTTGAACGTTTCGTATACATATGTGGTGTTACCGTAACCACCCAAAGTGATTACCACGTGCTCACCGTCCATCTGGTCAACATTCACCGAGGTGATGGTGCGGCCCGACAAACCCGAAGGGGTAATTGTTTTTTGAACGATAGGCGCAGGTACCTGCAACACAGTAGGATTGGCAGCCAACGTAAATGTGGCCGCGTTGATGTTATCAATACGGGTTAAACGGCCCGACTTACACAAGAACAAATGATCACCATCCGCGGTGTAGTCCATTTCGATGATACGATCTGTACCCAAGTTTTTACCCACCAAATACCAACTAACGGTTTCAGCAAAATCGGTTGGGTTGTTCGCCATCCACACTTCAGCATTCTTCGCCAAGAACAAACGCGATGTTTTTGGTCCAGACTCCCACAAACAGAAAGTAGTATTAAAATCAGATTGAGCAGTACCAGGCTGACGGTCGTCGAAGAAGGTTGATGTTGACTGACCGCTGTTGGCAGAACGAGCCACAGTACCATAATAGGTAGATACAAATACCGTTTTGGGACTGAAACGCGAGAATTCCACATCAAATCCATCACCACCGTATATTTGAATGGCCGTCTTCGAAGGCTTACCGCCAAAGGAGTTACCACTAAAGTTCAACAACTGAGTACCATTGTCTTGCGCACCACCAGTCATGTGACCCAATTCGTTGGCCGCAACATTGTACAATTGCAAAGTAACAAAACCACGAGAAATGGGGGTCCAGATCCTACCATCAAAACTTCTATGCAAACCACCATCAGAACCTACGATGATAGCCGGAGGCGTCGTAGACATATCCCATGCAATCATGTGTTTATCGGCATGAACATAGTTGGTGTTCCAAGGAGCATCAAAAGTACCCGCGGTCTCGCGGTAACCATTTACCACATCCCAAGTAGCCAAATCAACGCCACCCATGTACACTTTATCCTTGTTGGTTGGGTCAACACTCACTACGTTGTCGTACCAACCTTGACGGTTGGAACCGAAAATATCGGTCACAGAGCTGTAACTCATCAAACGGTTCCAGGTAGTACCACCGTCGGTGGTTCTAAACAAACCACTGAAAGAACCTGTATTTGAAGCCCCCATCAAGTATACGTAGTTGGGATCTTGGGGAGAGATCGCAATGGAAGTACGACCTCCGGTGCTAATCGTTCCGTTCACAGGCTTCATGGCACCTGCAGCATCCATCTTCAGCACAGAACCTGAGTTGGTAGACGCCCACAAAACACCATTTTTATCCATTTTCAATTCTTTGATGGAACCTACAGAGATCTTCTTTTGGTTGGCTCCGTCATTGGTGAACTCATAAATACCATCCTCGGTAGACACGTAAATTTTGTCGGCCGTAGGGTGCGCCACCATGCTGTTGCATTGCATAAAACTTGCAGCGGTGGTGTTGGCCATCTTGGTAAAGGCAACCCCTCTGGCGTTCGTGCTCTTGTACAATCCACCACCCAAAAAGGCAGGTGAACCGTTGCGGGTGCCCGACAAATTCACAAACCCACCTTCACCGGTGCCGTAGAAAATGGTTCCGGTGGCCGCGTTTTGTGCGATGCAGGTCACACTCAAATTCTCTTGCTTATCGTTGATGGGCGTCCAGCTCTGACCTTTGGTGAAAGAACGGAACAATCCACCACTCACACTACCGGCAAACCATACGTTGCTTGAATCCTTGTGGATCAAAAAGGCACGCAAGCGACCGCCTACGTTATCAGGACCCATGCTTTCCCACTTCAAAGGCTTGTTGGCACGACGATTCAATTGCATCGCATCGGCCTGAGACATGGCTTGCTCAAACCACTCTGGCTCGATGGTTCCTGTGGCCTCATTCAAACGCATGCTGTACATCGAACGAATGGCCCCTTCAATGGATTCCTCTTCCCCATGCTTCTCTTCCGTAGTCAAAGAAACTGGCATCCCCACGGGCAACATCGCAACAAACAACGACATCCCCGCTACCAATGTAGCAGAAGCTGTGAGCGTGATGATTGGTTTTATTCTCATAAGATCTAAATATCGATTTTAGGTATTTTACAAATTAAACAATGTATCGTTACTTTTCCAATTCGTATGGTCGATTTACATAAAAGAAAATCGCACAAACGTCCATTTTTTCAAGATTCTTAAACAACACAGCAGGCAGGACGTTTCAGAAAATTACAATACGTGCTTTTCAGCGTGGTAAGAACTTCTCACCATCGGACCGCTTTCTACGAATCGGAAGCCCATTTGCAAGCCCAATTCCTCCCAGTGCTTGAACTTATCGGGATGTACGTATTCTTTCACCTCCAGGTGCATTTTCGTGGGCTGCAGGTACTGTCCGAGCGTTAACACATCACACCCATTTTCCCGCAAATCTTCCATCAATTGCTTCACTTCATCGTCGGTTTCCCCCAATCCCAACATCGCCCCAGACTTGGTTCTGCGTCCGTATTCGTGGGTGCACTTGGTCTGCTCCAAACTGCGGGCATACTTGGCTTGAGGCCTTACCATCCGATACAACCTTTCTACTGTTTCCATGTTGTGCGATGTCACTTCAGCACCGGCATCCAACACCATGTAGAGCAAATCCCATTGGGCCTTAAAATCAGGAATCAACGTTTCAATGGTGGTTTCGGGATTCAGGGCTTTCACCGCCTTCACCGTTTCGGCCCACACAGTTGCCCCTTTGTCTTTCAATTCATCGCGATTCACCGAGGTAATCACACAATGCTTCACCCCCATCAATTTCACCGCTTCCGCCACGCGCTCGGGCTCGTTCATGTCGTATTCGTTCGGACGTCCGGTAGCCACTGCACAAAAACTACAGCTGCGGGTACACACATTGCCCAAAATCATGAAAGTTGCCGTGCCTTCTCCCCAGCATTCGCCCATGTTTGGACAGCGACCGTCTTCACAGATGGTGTGCAGCTTGTGCTCCTTCACGATGCGTTTTACGCGGGTATAGTTTTCGCCAGTGGGCAATTCAATCTTTAACCAACTGGGTTTTGGCGTGCGCTTTTCTTTCGATACGATGGGTAATTCTATCACAACAGTAATTCAATTAAGGGCAGGAAATGACTTACAAGCGGTTGCCGTACTCAAATCCTACTGCAAAGGTAACAAATACACTTGGGAAGAAGTTTCGATTCATTTCTGAACGATACCACAAAGGCAATTTTCTGGCAAATCGATCCACGCCAAACCCCAGCGTGAGGGTATTCGAAACGTTTCGATAGCTGCCCCACTCGGCCTGCATCGCCACCAAACCTCCCAGCCCAGGTATAAATTCTCCATCCGAGAACCCCTTGCCATAAGCGGCCGTTCCCCCAATCAAACCCACATCGTGAATGGAAGGATCATAGGCCACGGCGGTATATCCATCGGTTAAGGGCGCAGGTTCGTACAACCATATATAAGTAGGCCAGGCATAGTTCAACGGAATATCTACCGACGCATTCAACCGAACCCCCACATCGCCACGGTCATTCCGCTCACTCAAAACCAAACTCTTTCCCCATTGATATCGCAGCAACGCATTGTGGGTGACACGCTCAATCGCAAATGCCGAACTGCCAGGCAAACGCTGATTGATCACCTTCATCTCCCTGGGATCTTTCATGACACCCAACCACAAAGCTTGCGTACCCAAATGGCCTCGTTCCGACTGCTGTTTGACGAATCCGAAATCCCAGCCGAAATGTCGGACATTCACCCCCAATCCCCACAATTTTGGTTGGATGGGGGCGGGCAAGGCCGACAAATTCTGTCCCCCAAGTGTGGATAACCCCAACACCCAAAGTCCAATCGCCAACCCCAAAATGCCCTTTTGCATGTATCAAAGATACAATTCCCCCACACCTACCCAAAACAACCCAATCCAGGAAAAAATTACTCCACTTTCTCCCACAACCAGTAAAACCCTTGTTTTTCATGGATTTCAATCTATATTTGTTGCGTCTAAATCGTGGAATTCCGACGAATTTTTATAACAAATACCCCTTTAGTGGCGCAATGTGGAAAACAAGTGGTTAAAAAGGGGAGATTATGGGAAATTGTGGGAAATTGCATATTTATTTAGCAGACAGAAAAAACCAACACAGAATGACCGCATTCATTGGAGAGTTTAATTGCAAACTGGACGAGAAAGGAAGACTTTCCATTCCGTCGAAACTTCGGGCTCAGTTCCCCGAAGCGGTTGGCAATACGCTTGTGGTGAACCGCGGATTCGAGAAGTGTCTGGTGCTCTACACCAAGGAAGATTGGCTGGATGAAACCGCCAAACTGAACTCCGTGGATGATTTCATGAGTCCCGATATCCGTCGGTTCAAACGAATCTTCACCAACGGTGCCAACTTGGTTCAGATTGATGGCGCACAGCGCATTTTGATTCCCAAAAAACTCCTAGAATACGCCGAGCTAACTGCAGAGGTAATCTTGGTGGCCAATGGAAACAAAATTGAATTGTGGGATCAAGCCGTTTACGAATCTGAACTCAATGTTGATGCCACAGAAATGTCTCAGTTGGCGCAATTGTTTCACCAACAACGCAACCAAGGTTAAGTAGCGCATCGGGCCGTTGGCCAACTGTTTGCGTATGTACGACTACCACGACCCCGTCCTTCTTCACCCCAGCGTGGATGCCCTGGTTACCAACCCAGACGGTACCTATGTGGATGTCACCTTCGGCGGTGGTGGTCACAGTCTCGCCATCCTCAACAAATTATCGCCAAAAGGCAAACTCATTGCCTTCGACCAAGACGAAGATACCCTGTCGCGCGTTCCCAACGACCCCCGTTTCACTTTGGTCAACCACAACTTCCAATTCACAAAACCTTACCTAGAATACCTCAAAGCCCTACCCATTGATGGCCTCCTGGCCGATCTCGGCATCTCCTCCCACCAAATCGATGTGGGTGAAAGAGGGTTTGCCCACCGGCTCGACGGTCCGCTCGATATGCGCATGTCGAACCAAAACCCCATCTCAGCCGCCCACCTGGTTCAAAATGGGGCAGAATCGGAATTGCTGCATGTATTCAAACAGTATGGCGAAATCCCCAACGCGCGCAGACTCGTAGAAGTTATCACCCGCTCACGCGGAAGCAAAGACCTCAGCACCATCCAAGGGTTTAAATCGGCCATCGCCCCGTGCACGCCCGGCAAAACCCCCGCCAAATATTTAAGCCAAGTTTTCCAAGCCCTGCGCATCGCCGTAAACAAAGAAATGGGCGTTTTGGAAACCCTGCTCCAAGATGCAGAACACATCATCAAACCCGGCGGAAAATTGGTGGTCATCTCGTATCACTCCTTGGAAGATCGCTTGGTAAAACACCTGTTTCAAACCGGAAATCTCAAAGGGGAGCGACATACAGACCTGTATGGCAACATCAGCAAACCCTTTGATGCACAACCCAATAGCGCCATCATCCCAGATGTTGAAGAAATTGAAAAAAACAAACGCGCACGCAGTGCAAAAATGAGAATAGGAGTACGCAACACATGATAGAGAACCCATTCTTAAATACCGACATCGACCCCCAGACGGTGATGGACAACCCCACACCGGAAGAATCAACGTCCCAACAAGACGCGCCCATTCCTTTGTGGAGCTGGGTAAAATTTGCCCTAGTGGGATTCGCCCTGATGTTGTTCTACATCTACAACTCGCACCACGCCAACAAAGCCATCCGCAAAAAGGAGCAACTCATCAAAGATCTCAAAGAACTCCACAGCGAACGCATCAGCCTAGAAAGCCAAACCACCAACGCCTCCAAACAAAGCGAACTCAGCAAACGCCTTGAAGGCAGCGGCTTGAAAGAAATTACCACCCCGCCCATCAAACTGACAAAACCCCATGAGCAAGACTAAAGTCAACTCCCGAAAAGTCATTTTGGTTAGGGCCTATATCGTTTTTGCCCTGCTATTTGTCTTTGCCGTTTCTATTATTATCACCGCGGTAAAATTGCAATTGGGCACCGACGACAAATTCCGGAAAGAATTGAGTGCCAAAAATACCCGCGTTGTGGAAATTGAAGCGTTGCGGGGCAACATTTACGCCGACGACGGTAACCTACTCGCCACATCCGTACCCAAATACGATGTCATTTTCGACCTTCGGGCCGATGGACTTACCACCAAAGTATTCGTGGGCAAAATCGACAGTTTCAGCCTCATGATGTCGCAGATGTTCCCAGAACGCAACGCCAGCGACTGGAAAGAACACTTGTTGAAGCACCGCGACAAACGCACCCGTTACCTAAAAATCGCCAAAGACATCGGCTTTGAACAGGTGAAAGCCATCAAAACTTGGCCCATCGCCCGACTTGGAAAATTCGAAGGGGGCATCTGGTACGAAGAAAAAGGCAAACGCATGTACTTCATGGGTGAACTTGCCAAACGAACCATCGGATACATCAAAGACAAAACCGCGGTGGGATTGGAAGGCGCGTTCGACACCATGCTACGCGGCAAAAACGGCAGCCAAATGCAACAACGCATGAGCGGCCAAACCTGGAGACCCATTCAAGTGGGAAACAACCGGAGTGCTGTGAACGGAAAAGACATCGTCACCACACTGGATGTGCGCATTCAAGACATTGCACAATATGCATTGCAAAAAGGACTGGAAGCCGAATCGGCCGACCACGGCTGCGTGATTGTCATGGAGAGCAAAACGGGCGCCATCAAAGCCATGTCGAACCTTAAACGCGGTGAAGACGGACAGTATTACGAAGCCCAAAACTACGCCGTGAGTGAGTTCACCGAACCTGGATCCACATTCAAACTGTTGTCGGCTATCGCCCTACTGGAAGACGGCAAAATAAGCACCACCGATACCGTTGACAATTCTTGGGGCAAGTGGAAATGGTACGACATGAAACTGGAAGACGCGGTAAAACCCAAAAAGCGCTACTACACGTTGAGTGAATGCTTGCAATACTCTTCCAATGTTGGCACCAGCAAATTTGTGATGCAACATTACAAGAAAGACCCAAAGAAATTTACCCAGCACGCCTCGGACCTCGGGTTGCACATCAAGCCCAAATTCGACATCCCATCGAGCAGCAGCCCCAGCATCGCCACCCCAAATCAATCAGGATGGTCGGGCACCAGCTTGCCTTCATTGAGCATCGGCTACAGCAGCAAAATATCACCAATGCAAACGTTGATGTTGTACAACACCATCGCCAATCAAGGCAAAATGATGCAACCCTACATGGTGAAAGAAATTAGGCACGAAGGACAAACCCTGTCCAAAATCGAACCGCAAGTCATCAACGAAAAAGCCGTTAGTCCCAAAACCGCCGCCACCCTCACCCAAATGTTGGTGCAAGTGGTAGACAATGGTACGGCCAATGGCATCAAGACCGACAATTACAAGATTGCGGGAAAAACCGGTACCGCTTGGCTTTCACAGGGCAAATCGGGGTACAACCAAGAAAACAACCGACAATTCCAAGCCTCATTTGCTGGATTCTTCCCCGCCAATAACCCCCAATACACCATTGTGGTAGTGGTCAACAACCCCAGAAGCGGTCGTTATTCGGGCTCGCAAATTGCGGCGCCTATCTTCAAAAACATCAGCGACCGCATTTACAGCACGCACATCAGGGTTCAGCCAACGCCACAAACAGCCAGCTTGCCCCAAGTTCCGGGCATTCTGAAAGGCGACGCTGCCAAAACTAAATGGGTACTCAACGAAATCGGCATTAGTTCGCAGATGCTGCAAGACAGTCAAACCAAGAATGAGCAAGTCCTGTTCCCCGGCCAGTACATCGACCCCAGCAAAGAGGCACATTCGGTTAAACTAAAACCCGTCAAAATCAAAGAAAACACCCTCCCCGATTTAAGTGGCATGGGATTGCGCGACGCGCTCAAACTACTGAGCGACCTTGGATTAAAAGCCAGCTACAGCGGATATGGCCGAGTGAGCGATCAAGCCCCAGCACCCAACACCAAAATCGGCGCCAACAATGAAGTCGTTCTCATCCTCAAACCCTACTAAGCCATGAAATCGCTCCAACAACTCGTCTCTACCCTGGAATCGGCCACGCTGTTCGGCGCTGCTGATGCACAGGTTGGCGGACTTCAGATCGATAGCCGTATGGTGCAGTCAGGCGACCTCTATGCCGCGATGAAAGGCACAACCGTTGACGGTCACAATTTCATCGATGCCTGTATTGAAGCGGGTGCGTCGGTGATTTTGTGCGAAGAGTTGCCCAAGCAGTTGAATGAAGCGGTTTGCTATGTACACGTTGAGAATACCGCGAAGGCCCTTGGCGAAATTTGCTTGAATTTTTACGACAGAAAAGCGGAAAACATCACCATTGTAGGCACTACCGGCACCAACGGAAAAACCAGTGTAAGCACTTTGCTGTTCGATTTATTCACCTTGCGGGGGCATTTGTGCGGATTGATTTCCACGGTAGAAAACCGGATTGGTAAGCAAATCATCCCGAGCACCCACACCACACCCAACATCGTGGCGCTCCACGGATTGCTGGCCCAAATGGCCGATGCCGGTTGCGAATACTGCTTCATGGAGGTAAGTTCTCATGCGGTAGACCAGCGCAGAATTGCCGGTGTTCCTTTCGCTGCCGGGGTATTCACGAATATCACCCACGACCACCTCGACTACCACAAAACGTTCGACAATTATATTAAAGCAAAAAAGCAATTTTTCGATGAGTTGCCCTCATCGGCGGTGGCGGTCACCAACAAAGACGACCGCAATGGCATGGTGATGTTGCAAAACACCAAAGCCATGCGCTACACCTACGCGATGAAGCAACCGGCCGATTTCACCGTAAGGGTTTCAGAGCACGATTTCACCGGAATGCAGCTGCAATTGAACCAAACCGAGTTTTGGACGCCCCTGATTGGTGGTTTTAATGCTTACAATTTGTGCGCAGTATATGCCACGGCCTTCTTGCTCACCGAAGGCGACGCCGAGCTACCCATTCAAATGAGTGCCTTAGGCAAAGTAAACGGACGCTTCGAGGTACTGCGTGGACCCAACAGAATCACCGCCATCGTGGATTATGCCCACACCCCTGATGCGCTAAAAAACGTGTTGCACACCATCAACGACATCCGTAAAAACAGTGTAAACTTGATCACCGTGGTTGGTTGTGGCGGAAATCGAGACCAAGCCAAACGACCCGAAATGGCCAAATTGGCGGCGGAAATGAGCAACAAGGCCTTGTTGACCTCAGACAACCCCCGATTTGAAGATCCTCAAGAAATCCTTAACCAAATGGAGGCGGGTGTAGACCCGCAGAACTACAAACGGATTGTCAAAATCATGGACCGCAAGGAAGCTATCAAAACCGCGGTGCTCATGGCACAGCCCGGCGATATCATCCTCGTGGCCGGGAAAGGACATGAAACCTACCAAGACATTCAGGGGGTGAAGCATCCTTTCGACGATAAAATCATTTTAAGCGAAACTTTTAAACTCATCGAATAAAACCAAAGCCATGTTATACTATTTGTTTGAACACCTCGACAAAATGGGCTTCGCCGGCGCCGGCGTGTTCAAGTACATTTCATTCCGGGCCTCATTGGCAGGTATCCTGAGCTTGCTGTTGGCGCTGATCGCCGGCAAAAGCATCATCGGATGGCTACAACGCCAGCAAATTGGCGAAACCATCCGCGAATTGGGTCTGGAAGGCCAAATGCAAAAGAAAGGTACTCCCACCATGGGCGGCATCATCATCATTTTAAGCATTATTGTCCCCACGCTATTGTTGGCCCGGCTCGACAACATCTATGTGATTGTGATGATAATCAGCACCATTTGGATGGGGGTTATCGGCGGGATTGACGATTACATCAAGGTGTTTAAAAAAGACAAGGAGGGCATGAAAGCTACCACTAAGTTGATTGGACAGCTGATGTTGGGTGTGCTCATTGCTATCACCATCGATCACACGCACAGCAGCAACCATTTGGCGTTGACCACCAACTTACCCATCACCAAGAACATCTTGAATTACTCTGAACTGATCCCAGGGGCTCACAACGCTTGGATCATCTATGTACCGATCATCATTTTCATTGTAATGGCCGTTACCAATGCGGTAAACCTTACAGATGGAATCGATGGCTTGGCAGCGGGCACAACCGCCATTGTGGGTTTGGGTTTGGGCATCTTGGCCTATGCAGCGGGTAACATCAAAATAGCCAATTATTTGAACATCATTTACGTCCCCAACTCAGGAGAAGTGGTCATCTTCTTGGCCGCAGTTATTGGTGCTTGCTTGGGCTTTTTGTGGTACAACGGCTATCCAGCTCAAGTATTCATGGGCGATACCGGTTCGATGGCCCTAGGTGGCGCGGTAGCAGCCGTAGCAATCATAATCAAAATGGAATTATTACTCCCCATATTGTGCGGGGTATTCTTGGCGGAAAGCGGGTCTGTGATCTTACAGGTAAGCTATTTCAAATACACCAAAAAACGCTTTGGCGAAGGCAGAAGAATTTTCTTGATGTCGCCTTTGCACCACCATTTTCAAAAAAAGAACCTCTCCGAAAGCAAGATTACCCTGCGTTTCTGGTTGATCACCATTGTCTTGGTTTTGGCTACGTTGGCATTGATTAAACTGCGTTGAGAAAGCGATTGGTCATATTGGGAGCAGGCGAAAGCGGTACAGGTGCCGCAGTTTTGGGCTGCGCCCAAAACTGGGATGTATTTGTATCCGACAAAGGAAAAATCGCCCAGAAATACCAAGATGAACTCAACCTACACAACATCGCCTGGGAACAAGAACAACACAGCAAAGACAAAATACTTTCCGCCGACTTAATCATCAAAAGTCCGGGCATTCCAGACAAAGCGCCCATGGTTGCTGCTGCACTCGAAAAAGGCATCGAAGTGATTGACGAACTCGAATTTGGCTATCGCTACACCCAAGCCAAAATGATCAGCATCACCGGCACCAATGGCAAAACCACCACCACCCTGCTCATCTACCACCTGCTGAAACAAGCGGGATTGAATGTGGGATTGGCGGGAAATATCGGTCGCTCATTGGCCCGACAGGTGGCACAAGAACAGTTCGACTACTACGTGGTGGAGATGAGCAGTTTTCAGCTAGACCGGATCGATACCTATCGCAGTCACATCGCCATTCTCTGCAACATCACCCCGGACCACTTGGACCGATACGAATATAATGTAGAAGCCTATGCCGATGCCAAAATGCGCATCACCCGCAACCAAGAAGCTTCGGAATATTTCATTTACTGTGCCGACGACTCCCTCACACAAGAGGCCATGTTGCGCAATCCATTCTTGGCTAAAGCCATCCCATTCAGTTTACAAACAACCCTAACGGAAGGAGCCTATGGCAAAGACAATATCCTTCACATTTTAACCAAAGAAACATTCACTCTCGATATGCAAGAATTCACACTTCGTGGGCAACACAATGCCTACAACAGCATGGCTGCTTCGGTAGCGGCAAGCTTGATGGACGTCCGCAAGGACAGCATCCGCGAAAGCTTCACCAACTTCCAAAACGCTGAGCACCGCCTAGAATTCGTCCAAAAAGTGGGCGGCATTGACTACATCAACGACTCCAAAGCCACCAATGTTAACTCAGCTTGGTATGCCTTGGAGAGCATGGACCGACCTGTTATTTGGATTGCTGGCGGGGTAGACAAAGGCAACAACTACGCAGATTTGAAGAACTTGGTGAAAAGCAAAGTCAAAATGATCATTTGCTTGGGCTTAGACAACATCAAGATTCACCAAGCATTTCAGGCCGATGTTGACCTCATCATCAACACAAGTTCCGCCAAAGAAGCGGTTCATGTGGCCTCAAAAATGGCCGATCAGGGCGATGTAGTATTGCTCTCACCCGCTTGCGCCAGTTTCGATTTGTTCGATAGCTACGAAGACCGTGGCCGTCAGTTCAAAGAAGCCGTAAGACACTTATAAAAACAAAACACCGCATGAATACGCAGTTCACCTCCCGTTTCAAAGGCGACAAATGGATTTGGTTTGTAATCATTATCCTGTCGTTGATCGGCATTTTGGCCGTTTACAGCGCCACCGGTACCTTGGCTTATTCCAAGCAGGGCGGGAACACCGAATGGTATTTTTTGCGACACACGGGATTCTTACTGATTGGCTTAGGCTTGTTGTACCTCACCCACCTGATCCCATTTTCTTATTACTCGCGGATAAGCCAAATTTTCTTGTGGATTTCTATTGGGCTGTTGATACTTACCTTAGTCATCGGTTCAGAAATCAACAACGCTACCCGGGTTATTCCCATTCCAGGATTGGGCATAACGTTTCAACCCTCAGATATGGCCAAGCTATTCTTGGTGATGTACATTTCACGGTATCTTAGCAAGAACCAAGAGGAGATCGACAGTCCGAAAGTATTTTGGGTAACACTGGTCTACATCCTTATAGTCGTTGGGTTGATTGCACCAGAGAATTTGAGTACCTCTTTGGTCGTGTTTTTAACGGCAGGACTGCTGATGTTCATTGGCCGGGTAAACTTCAAGTATATGATGTATTTGTCGCTCTCGGGCCTTGGGCTCATCAGTTTATTGGTGGTGGTTTTGCTCAACATCAACACCGATGGCATGGAGGGCAACCGTATTCCCACATGGAAAAAGCGTATCGAGACGTTCATGGGGAAAGACGACGGTCAGGGCAACTACCAGCAATTGCAATCGAAAATTGCCGTGGCAACGGGCGGAGTATTTGGAAAAGGGCCGGGCAATAGCACCCAGCGCAATTACTTACCACACCCCTATTCCGATTTTATCTATGCCATCATCGTGGAAGAATATGGGTTGTTGGGTGGATTGATTGTAACGGGCTGCTTTCTGATTTTGGTCTATCGATGTTTGAAAATTGTGGTGGAGAGTCCGCGCGCCTTCGGCGCGCTAGTGGCCATGGGATTAGGCCTTTCCATGAGCCTACAAGCATTCGTGAACATGGGCGTTGCCGTGGGCATGTTGCCCGTTACCGGCCTTACCATTCCGCTGGTGAGTATGGGTGGTACCAGCTTATTCATGAACAGCATTGGCTTCGGCATCATCCTGGGCATTTCAAAGTATATCGAAGAGGAAAAACAACAGCAAGCCGAGGCGTTGCACGCCAACATCGCATAAACCATGGGAACTGCTGACAACCATAACGCCTCGCATCGCTTCATCCTTTCTGGAGGGGGTACGGGCGGACATATATTCCCCGCAGTGGCCATTGCAAAAGCCCTGCAAAAGCGATACCCCAACGCAGAATTTTTGTTTGTGGGCGCTTTGGGCAAAATGGAAATGGAGAAAGTACCCATAGAAGGATTCAACATCGTGGGGATGCCCATCGAAGGACTGAAACGCTCCATTACATTGAGGAACGTGGTGGTTGCCCTGAAGACCTTACAAAGCTTTTGGAAGGCAAAAAAATTGTTAAAGCAGTTCAATCCTACCGCCGTCATCGGCACAGGTGGATACGCCAGTTTGCCCATTTGTTTTATGTCGGCCCGAAACGGCTACACCACCCTATTGCAAGAGCAGAACGGATTTGCCGGACTCACAAACCGTTTGGTGGCAGGCAAAGCGGCCCATGTGTGTTGTGGGTTTCCGCAGATGGACAAATTCTTCCCCTCGGGCAAATGGAGTTTTACGGGAAATCCCGTGAGGCAAAACATCATTGATATGCCGGGCAAAGACAACGAGGCAAACCGTACAGCCGCACGGGCCATGTTTGGACTAAACCCGCAGATGCCGGTGGTTTTCATCACAGGCGGAAGTTTGGGCGCCAGGACCATCAACGAGTCGGTGTTCGCAGATTTGCTCACCCTAGCCAAAGCCGGGATTCAGGTCATTTGGCAGATGGGGTTGCCGTTTGCAAAGTCGCACAGCGACAAAATCCAAGCAGTCATCACCGCCAATCCATCGATTTACGGCGATGCCGGATCACCGGGCTTATATCACGCGGCGTTCATTTACGACATGGACGAGGCTTATTTGGCGAGCGACGTGGTCATTTCTCGGGCCGGGGCGATATCCATTTCAGAAATTGCGGTGGTGGGCAGACCTTCCGTTTTGGTGCCTTCTCCGAATGTAACCGACGACCATCAAACCCAGAATGCGCGGGTATTGAGCGACATGGGCGCAGCGTTGTTGGTGAGCGATAAAGAAGCCCCTGAGCGGTTGATTTCAGCTGCGATGTCGTTGCTAGAAGATACGAAAAAAAGAGCAGAAATGCAAGAAAAATTGACGGTCATGGCCAGACCCATGGCTACAGAAACCATTGTAAACAAGTTGGAAGAATGCCTACAGAAGCGCGGATAACGGATTTTGAGCAGGCCTATTTCTTGGGCATTGGTGGTATTGGCATGAGTGCCATTGCGCGGTATTTGCTGCAGATCGGCATGCCTGTGATGGGGTATGACAAGACATCAACACCGCTGACCGAGGCCCTTGTGGCCGAGGGCGCGGAGATTTTATTCGATGATACCGTTGCGGCTTTGCCGCAACGGGTAACCACCCAGTTGCACAAGACCCTGTTTATTCTTACCCCGGCCATTCCCAAAAACCACCCCCAGTGGGTTTGGTTGCAGGAACAACAGGCCACCATACTGAAGCGCAGCGAGGTATTGGGCAGCATTGCCCGCAATGGATTCTCCATTGCGGTGGCCGGTACCCACGGGAAAACCACCACTTCTACCCTGATAGCCCACCTGCTCAATACCTGCAATATCAACTTCACCGCCTTCCTCGGAGGCATATCCTCCAATTTCGGCAGCAACTACTTCCGCAAAACCGATGGCATCAACCCACCCGTTGGGGGAGAAATCATCGTGCTGGAAGCCGATGAATTCGACCGCAGCTTCCATCGCCTGAACCCTGATTTGGCCATCATCACCGCGATGGACCCAGACCACCTCGACATTTATGGAACCCCCGAAGCATTCACACAAGCCTTCGCGGATTTCACAAAACTCATTCGCACTTGGGGCGGCGCCGAGAAACCCTTGCCCTCAACCCCAAAACCCCACGGCGCCGCCCTCATGATCCATGAATCGCTGTCGCTCCAAACCCCCGATCACGTCCTCACCTATTCCTACGGACTCCAATCCACCTCCGCTGTGCAAGCCCAACAAGTGCACATCGACCAAGGAGATTTTTGTTTCCAATACAAGTTAAACCAACACGAGGTGGCTGAATTCCGATGCGGACTTCCCGGCCATCACAACGTGCAAAACGCACTGGCCGCACTGGGGGTTTGTCATGCCTTCCTCGGACTCCCCATCAACCAACTGCAGCAAGGCATCGCCACATACAAAGGAGCCAAGCGACGGTTTGAATACATCCATAAAACAAGTCAATACGTGGTGATTGATGACTATGCCCATCACCCCGAAGAGCTCAACGCCATCATCGGTTCAGTAAAAACCCTGTACCCAAACAAAAAAATCACCGGCATCTTTCAACCCCACCTGTTTAGCAGAACCCAAGACTTTGCCCAAGGATTTGCCAGCAGCTTATCGGCCCTTGACCAACTCTACCTCATGGAAATTTATCCTGCGCGCGAACTCCCTATCCCTGGCGTCGATAGCACCTGGCTGTTGAGCTTGGTAAGTAACCCCAACAAAGCGCTGGTTAACCCCAACAGCATCTTAACGCAGCTGTCAGAAAATCCTGCCGAAGTATTGCTGATCCTCGGTGCCGGCGATATCGACCGCATCGTTCAACCCATTCAAACCTTATATCATGAACTGGAAACCCGCATTCAATAAACGACAATGGATGGTGGCCATGTTGTTGGTCTTACTGGTAGCCGTATCCATCTTTTGGTCGGCCATCTCCAAGACTGCCAAAAATCGCCTTGTGGAATCCATGGAGATCACCATACTCCCCCAAGGGAAAGCCCTTTTCCTCAACAACACCATCCTCGCCGATTCCATACAGTCTGTGATTGGCAACCCCACCGGAAGAAGCGCCTCCGACCTCAATATCCAAAAACTGGAAGCACGACTAAACAAAATCCCCGCAGTTAAAAAAGCCGAGGTATACATCGCCCTCGATGGCGTACTCAAAGTAAAAATTGAAGAACGTACCCCCATCGTATTGGTAAACAACACCCAAGGAGAAGAATTTTATCTCGATACCCAAGGCGTCATGATCCCCAACAGCACACCCAAATTTTGCGATGTTTTGGTGGCCAACGGCAACGTAAGAAATCAGATGGCCTCTGGTAAAATTATTGCCGGAGAAACCGCCAGAAACTTACTCTCTGTGGCCAAGTTTATCGCCGCAGATTCGCTGTGGAACATGCAATTTCAACAACTGTATGTAGATAATTACCGCGATGTGATTTTGATTCCCCGCGTTGGAAAACATAGCATTGTTGTAGGCAACGGCGCCAACCTACCCGAAAAGTTCGGAAACCTGCGTCTTTTCTACGATCAAGGCCTGAAAAGCACCGGCTGGGATCGCTATAAAAGTGTAGACATTTCTAACCTCAATCAGGTAGTAGGAACCCGCAGTGGTCAAGAAAGTATACAAATCAAAGAAGAAAAGTCCAATAAAAACAACAGTAGATAATCGCGCAGAAACCCCAAAATAACCCTAGCACAATTACAAAAAAATATGGCTATCAATAATAATATCATCGTAGGACTCGACATCGGAACCACCAAAGTGTGTGCGATTGTTGGTCAAATGGCTGAAAACGGCAAAATCAACGTTTTGGGCATGGGAAAAGCACCCAGCCAAGGTGGCGTATCACGCGGAATGGTCGCCAACGTGGCCAAAGCAGTTACCGCCATCCAAACGGCCGTGGAAGAAGCTATCAAACAAAGTCAAGTCAGCATCAAAACCGTGTTTGTAGGCATCGCAGGTCACCACATTAAAAGCTTGCAGCACCGTGGCACCCTCAGCCGCAAACAATGGGATGTTGAAATCACCGAAGACGAACTCAACAAACTCGAAGCAGAAATGGAGAACTTGGCTTTGTCGCCCGGACTTGAAATCCTCCACGTTTTACCTCAAGAATATCGCATCGACGGTGAAGAAGGGATCAAAGACCCCGTAGGTCGTGTGGGTGTTCGTGTGGAATGCAACTACCACATCATTACTGGTGAAACATCTGCCGCAAAAACCATTTTCATGGCCGTACGTCGCGCTGGACTCGAAATCGCCGACCTCATAGTAGAGCCCGTGGCATCCGCCGCCGCCGTTCTCAGCGAACCCGAAATGGAAGCCGGTGTCGCATTGGTCGATATCGGAGGTGGTACCACCGACATCTGTATTTTTGACGATGGCGCCATCAGGCATACCGCCATTATCCCCATCGGTGGCGACCGAATCACCAAAGATTTGCAAGAAGCCTTTGGTATTTTAAAGGACCAAGCCGAATTTGTGAAAGTCAATTACGGCAGCTGCTACCCCACCGAAGCCATGAAAAACGAGGTGGTGGTGGTTCCTGGATTACCCGGTCGCGCGCCCAAAGAAATCTCTTTGTATGCCATTTCACAGGTCATTCGTGCCCGCGTTGAAGACATCATCCAAAAAGTAGATTTCGAAATCGTGGTATCAGGCATCCGAAACAAATTGGCTGGAGGTATTGTACTCACAGGTGGTGGTTCTTCTATGAAAGATATCACCCAATTGTTCAACTACTTCATTGGCTTGGAAGTGCATATTGGCTCGCCCGGACAGCGTTTGGCAAAAGGCATGATCGACGAAGTACGCAACCCCATGTACGCCACGAGCATTGGCTTGGTATTGAAAGGTTTTGAATTGGCTCAAAAGCATCAGCACATCGAATTCAACAACGAAATCATCAACAAAGAGGAGCCCGTTGCACGCGTGAGCGATCCTTTCTTGGACGAAATTGTAGCCGAAGTACCAATGAGCAATAGACAAATCGAAATCAGCGATACACCAGAAGGCAAAAAAGGCGGATTTGGCCTGTTCACCGGCTCTTGGTTGGGCAGCAAAAACGGCTTGTTCAAAGGCATCAACGACTGGATGAAAGAAGGCGAAGATTTTCACGAGTGAGTTTGAATAATAGAACCAATTATGTCAGTATTTGAACCCGCAGTAAACGTACGCAGAGGCAACCTCATCAAAGTCATCGGGGTAGGTGGTGGCGGCAGTAACGCCGTAAATCACATGTTCCGTCATGGCATCGAAGGCGTTGACTTCTATATCTGTAATACAGACTCTCAAGCATTAAATAGCAGCCCCATTCCCAACCGACTTCAACTTGGCGTACAACTCACCGAAGGGTTGGGTGCCGGTTCGATGCCCGACATGGGAGAAAAGGCGGCCATGGAAAACATGCAACAGATTCGTCAAATCATGGAAGACAACACCAAAATGGTTTTCATCACCGCCGGAATGGGTGGTGGTACAGGAACCGGTGCCGCTCCCGTGATTGCGAAAATTGCCAAAGAATTGAGCATCCTTACAGTGGGAATCGTTACCCTGCCCTTCGAAGACGAAGGTCCACAGCGTATCGGACAAGCCCAAGAAGGACTGGAGAAATTGCGTCCACACGTGGATGCCCTGTTAACCATCTGCAACGACCGCATCGTGGACATGTATGGCGATCTAACCATCACCCAAGCATTCTCAAAAGCCGATGACATTCTCTGCACCGCAGCCCGTGGTATCGCAGAAATCATCACCAAGCCCGGTCAGATCAACGTGGATTTCATGGACGTGCAAACGGCCATGAAAGACAGTGGACGTGCAATCATGGGAACAGGATTTGCCGCCGGTGAAAACCGCGCTGAAAATGCCGTACGTATGGCGCTCGACAGTCCCCTTCTCGATAGCACACGCATAAGAGGTGCCCAACACTTGTTAGTGAATTTCGCTTACGGCCACAAGGAACCCGTGATGAGTGAAATTTCCAAAGTGAAGAAATTCTTGCAAGAAGAAGCGGGTCATACCGCCCACCTTAAAATGGGTATCACCAAAGACGAAAGCCTCGGTGAGGAAATTGCCATTACCGTAATTGCCACCGGATTCGAGGTTCGCTTGCAAATGGAGGCCAATATGCCCCAAGTAGAGGCTGCGCCCCAACCCTCAATTTCGCACAATCCGTACAGTCAGAATCCTCCCGCAATGAATAGCGGGCTTGGATTTCAGGGGAACAACAATCCTTACGGACAAAACACCAATGCTTACGGGGTAACCCCAAACAATACAGGCAAGGTGGTTCAGCCCAACTTATTCAACACCCCACCACAACAACCCTCTGTGATCAATCATGTCCCTACTTCGTTTGGACAAGATTCGAATGACGAATTGGGAAAAATGGTGCACAACGGTGTTGACTGGGACCAAACCGAGGCGATGAACCCTGTGAACGTCTCTCCCCGTGCTTTTGAAGCCCCAGCCGATGATTGGAGCGATGATCCGATGTCGCAAATTTTCCGCGACACCCGCATGGAAAACGGTCGCAGAGACCGGGAGTCACTGCTCGACAACGACATCGAAGTTCCAGCGTACATGCGCAAAGGCATTAATTTGGAAGCAGCACCTCCAAGCCAAAGCCAATTGGTGAGTAAAATCACCATCGGCGAGGAAGACCCAATGAATGCGCGCGATTTAACGGTAAAACCGAATCGCCATTTGCACGATAACGTGGATTGATAGCCAAAATAATCCAACAGCAAGAGAGCCATGCCTTAGGGTATGGCTTTTTTGTTTTATTCAATGTTGACTATGAGATTGCTGAGCGCTATGCGCGATACACTTGCTCGTAGGCGAGTGCAATTTGATTTGCACTGTAGTTTTGCAAGGCGAACGCTCTGCAGTTTTGTTTGATTCGATGCACCCTGGATTCAGGAGCCACAATGTACTCAGACAGTTCCTGAACCAGCTGATCCAAAAAGATGTCTGTCGTTACCAACCCCACCTCCGATTTTGGCACCAAAAATCCGGTTTGGTACTCCCCCTCTGCAACCACCATTTCGGGAATTCCACCCACTGCAAAAGCCGCCACAGGCACCCCGCAACTCAAACTTTCCATGATGGTGGTTGGCAAATTTTCTTCGTGAGAAGTGGTCACGTAAACATCCGTTTGCCAATAGGCTTCTCGCATTTGCTCTGCGTCTTTGATAAAACCCAATTCGCGATACTTACAGTTCAACCCCAGTTCACCAATTCTATTCTCTCCCACGATTAACGCCTGTACTTGAGAAAACCCCCTTGCCACAAGTTCATTACACACCCAACGAAATTCAGCAAACCCCTTGGCGGCATTGCCCAGGTTGGCAGCAGCAAACATCAAAGTAAAAGGTTTGCCCTCTATTCCTGAATCATCCAAACTGCCGGGATAAAAATAATCGGTATCGATGGGATTGGGAATCACAGAAATTGACCCTCTCAAAAAATTTGTAAGCGCGCCGCTCTTCAGCGCCTGATCTTTCAACCACTGACTGGGTGTAACAAACGAGAGATTTTGTCCAACAGCGGCATACAAATCATGCTTGGCGCTGAAGACGCGGCGCGACAAATCCCCAACCGATGGAGATTTCAAGTAATGGCAGTTTCCACAAGATGCCTCAAAATGATTGCAGCCCCGTGGGTGGTAACAGCCACCCGTAAATGGCCACATATCGTGACAAGTCCACACCACGCGCTTGTTCAAGGCCAACAATTGTCGCAGGCCCGGCAAACTGACAAATCCCTTATTTATCCAATGCAAATGAATCACATCGGCTTCAACGATCGATTGCCAAGCAGAAACATGCACTCCGGTTTTGCCGTGACTAAACGCAAATCTGACAGATTTTTCCCGCTCAAATCTCAGGAAATCCAATTTTTCCAACGCATGTAAACCAAAGGCCCACTGCTTTTTCACCCAACCATCGGCCCACAATTGAAAATCGCCCGCCCCGCCCTCAAACACCCAATGCGAACTCTCTACATTCGGTAACTGGTCCAGTGCCCGACTCAACCGCTGGGCCGCTACAAATGCACCCCCCGCCGATGAAGCGTTCAAATGAACCACTTTCAACGCGTTGCTATGGCCGGTCTTTGAAGTCATGGTTGTATTAAACCCTCGAATGGATCAACCCCTATCGATGGCGTCTTCTTCGGTATTTTTCAATCGTTTGGATAATAAAATTGCCACAATCAATGCCATCATCATCAATACACCTCCACTAAAGTAGGGCAATCCGTAGTAGTAATGATACAATCCCCCAGCAACAATAGGACCGAATGCGCGGGCCAATGAGCCCAAACTTTGCAACATACCCAACATTTGCCCTTGCGATTCAGCCGGTGAGTTTAAACTCACCAAAGAATTGATCGCCGGCATCATCAGACCATTTCCAAATGCAAGAAACAAAATGGCGATGGTTTGCACTACATAGAATGTTTGGGTGTCGTTGGCAATAGGAATAATGCTCAATCCCACGGCAACGATGGGACATCCCATCAACAACATTTTTCTCACGCCCCACTTTTTCTGAAACTTGCCAATCAGTCCACCCTGCACAATGGCACTGCAAATTCCAATGAATCCAAAGATGTTGCCAATGCCATACTCAGTCAGTCCATATTTCTCTTTCCAAAGCACGCTAGCATTCACCTGCATCATGCTGAAAGCCGCGATATATAAAAAATTAATCAAAAACAATTCCCCGATAATATCAATACGCCAGACAGTTACCAAACCTTTGAAAGTGGCCGATACCTTGCGTTTCTCCACCACTTTAGTCTGCAAACTCTCGGGCAAAAGGAACCACGCCAACAAGAAATTCAACACACACAACCCAGCGGTAAAGAAACCCACCCATTGAAGCCCTTGTGCGCCGCCATGGTGATAGAGCCATCCGCCGATAGGCGGACCAAAAACAAAACCCAGTCCGAATGCAGCCCCAATGATCCCCATGCGCTTGGCACGATCTGCCGGCGTTGTAATATCAGCAATGTAAGCCTGTGCTGCCGAAATGTTGGCGCTGCCAAAACCGGAAATCACACGAGAGAACAACAAGAAACTAAAATTGGCGCTGATCCCAAACAGGTAATAGCCAATCACGTTGGCGAACACACTCATTAATATTATAGGCCTTCGACCAATGCGATCAGACCAAGCCCCAAAAATTGGGGCAAACAAAAACTGTATAATCGAAAAAGACCCCGCGACCACCCCCACCGCTACATCCGGATTGAAAGGCATACCCGAGGTTACCGCCAAGGTCTTGGCCAAATTGGGTAAAATGGGAATAACAATACCAAAGCCCAACAGGTCGATGAATATGGTAAGAAATAAAATGAGTATGCGTTTGTCTTTCATGTACTTTGTAAATCTCTGTGTAATTTTTTGGATACCCAACTGCCCGACAATGGAATGAGGCCTTTTGCGCGCAAATCTCCCAAGGTGGGCGTGAGCATGTCAACAACGGGTGTATCGAAATCGATAGACTGTTCCTTCAATGCATCCAGTAACAACGCTGCTGTATAGATGCGAAGGTCGTGCTGAACCCATGCCCAAATCAGGGTCCGTTGGAAAAAATCTAACTGGTATTTTTCGTTTTGCGTTTTTAGCAAATGAAATACTTTGTCGATACTGCAACCCGATGGTGGCTCTTTGGATTCATCTACAGCAACCACGAGGATGGCCTCGCCGAGCAATTCAAAATTTGCCAGTAAATCTTTTCCATGGGCTTGCCATCCAGCAACAAATTGCGACATTTCCTCTTTCAAGAATTGGGTTTCTTGGGCCGACATCAAACGCTGTGCGCCGAACAACCAGATACGGGCTGAATCGGGCATTTGGGGCAATACGTGGCGAAAATCCATAGATAGAGATTACGCCTTGAGTGAAACGTTCACGATTTCAGCGATATCCAGAACCGATACTTGGTCTTCCTTTTCGAAGTGTTTGGTGCCATCGCGCATCATGGTATTGCAGAATGGGCAGTTTACCGCGATGATTTCAGCACCAGTTTGCAGCGCTTCTTCCGTGCGATTCACATTGACTTCTTGGTTGCCTTTTTCCGCTTCTTTGAACATTTGCGCACCACCGGCACCACAACAAAAACCATTGGTTTTGCATCGTTTCATTTCCACCAAATCCACATCCAATTTTTCCATCACCCGGCGAGGGGCTTCGTAAATCCCATTGGCACGTCCCAGGTAGCAGCTATCGTGATAGGTGATTTTCTTGCCTTGAAATGCACCCCCTTCAATGGCCAACCGACCGCTTGAAAGGAGTTCGTTGATGAGCTGGGTGTGGTGAACCACTTCATAATTCCCGCCCAAGTTGGGGTATTCGTTTTTTAAGGTATTGAAACAGTGGGGACAGGCAGTTACGATGCGATTTACTCCGTAGCCATTCATGACTTCGATGTTTTGCATCGCTTGCATTTGAAACAAGAACTCATTGCCGGCCCGTTTTGCTGGATCGCCGGTACAACCTTCTTCCATGCCCAGAATGGCAAACTTCACCCTTGCTTTTTCGAGGATGTTTGAAAATGCACGACTCACGCGCTGCGCGCGCTCGTCGTAACTCCCTGCACACCCTACCCAAAACAAAATCTCGGGTGTTTCGCCTGCGGCAATGTATTCTGCCATGGTCCTTACCGATACCGTCATAATGGTGCAATTTCGCCATAACCACCCGTATCTGCGAAACATTTATTCCACAGACAGAAAAAATAGACAGGGCCTTAAAACACGAAAGGGAGACGCCTGCGGCGCCTCCCTTTCAATGCTTCATTTCATCAACAGCTCAATAACCAGAACCACCCATTCCAACCACTTCTTGAACAGCACAGGCCATCAAAGGTCCTTTTGTATCGTTACACAAGTGCTGGAAAGGGCTTGTCTTCATGAATCTTGTACCATCGGTCTCGTTCATGATGGCTACCCAACAATCATTCAAAGTTGACAGCGCAGAAAAAATTGCCTCTTTCATGTCCCCCCCAGCCGCAACATCCAACTCCGTTACAGACACTCCATGTTTTACCATGTAATTGAATGCTTGGGATGAATAGGCATGAAGGTAACGTACAGTCTCATTGTCCTTTTTATCGGAAACAGCAAATACATGTACTTTCGCAAAAAAGGCTCTGGCAAGTATGGAAACGCGGTAAAATTTCTGTCGAGACTCCGAAGTGGAATCCAACACCATCAAAATGTTCTGAGGTTCTACCCAAACCGAATTAGGATTCAGGTAAATCACTGGAGTTTCGAATTTACTGATGCAGCCCGACATTCCCCCACCCAGCATACTGCCAGATTTGGATGCCGCAGCAATCACAGTCATCTCCACCTTCAACTCTTTGGATGTTTTTGCCGCAATCGACCAAAAATCACCGGATTTTTTCACGATTGTCAATTCTCGGTACGCACGCTTCTTGAGATCATCCACAAGGGCGTTCGTGAGTCCCGCGTTATCCGCTGTTTCTAACCACAGCAGTTCGCCTTTGAACCGGCGCGCTACCGAAATCATTGCGTCGCCAAGTGTTTTTTGATGTTGGATACTGTCTGATGTAAATAAAATTTTTGTAGAGGTTTCTTCCATAGGCAGTTGTAATTTTACACCGAATGTCATGAATACTTTCCATAATATCAAGCACTTAAACTTTTGTTAATCGATTGTTTTTACACTCTGTCATTTTTATGTCAATGCTCAATTCCTTCATTTACCAAAAAAGGAGACTGTTTATTCATCTAATTCCCATAACCCAGAGCCTCCTTATCACGGAAATTTATGGTTCAAACCAAAACCATTCAAAACCACCCCACCTGCGCGGTTTAACCGTTACCACCAACAATACGGTATGGGCCAGCGGCAACCAAAGTACCCTGCTACGAGGCAAGTTCGATGCCTCCCATGAACTGCGATTCGATACTTGCATGAGTCCCTATCCAGGCAAGGACTTTCGGGATATTTGGGCACTCGACCAATACACCGCAGTGGCCATAAGCATTGCCGATAGTGCCGTAGTCATCAAGACCACCGACGGGGGCCATCATTGGGAAACTGTGTATCACGATGAAACACCCGGGATATTTCTCGATGTCATCGAAATCGACCCCCGTACCGGTGTTGGCATCATTTTGGGCGATCCATTGAATGGACATTTCAAAGCAATTTTCACCAACGATTACGGCAGCTCTTGGATTGAAATTCCTGCAGGAGATTGGAACATCCCATCCGACAGTCTCGAATCATTTTTTGCAGCCAGTGGCACTTCCCTTTCGATCATTGATACAAAAGCCAACCGCAAGAAGCAAAAATTTGCAATCACCGCCGGCTTCGCCGGCGGCGGACTCAACCCCCAATTCCATTTGGTACAGATACAATACCAAGCGCCAAAAGCCCCAACGGTCCATTCCACCCCTTCCAGCACAAAACCTTCCAACACGAACCCTTCCCATTCAAACACGGCTAACCCTGACCCATCCGCTGATACAGCATCTATTTCAATCCCACCCGCCTCAAGCAGCACAACCCCCCAACCAGAAACCCCAATCCCACATCCCACGGATCCTTCGAAATACCATTGGAACGTGGATGCCTGGAAAATCCAAGAACTGCCCAAACAAACCCTCCACCTAAAAGGAGGTCCCGCCTGGGGCTGCTATGGACTCACAACCTACCAAACCCAAAAAGGCATTGCCGTAGGTGGCAATTATGCCCAACCCAACTTCCAAGGCGATTCAAGCGGCGCCATCGCAGCCTACACCCACAATATCCAGGGCCATTGGTACCCTGCCGCTACCCCACCCCGCGGATACCGCAGCGGCGTTTGCATCAGTGCCCCTATCAACAAAGACACCGTATTCAACCTCTTTTTTGGTGATTCTCGCAATCGTTGCCAATCGTTTTACGACGCCTTTGGCAAGCAACCCGCCGATTTTTTCAACACAACCCATCGCAAAAAATCCATCACCATATCCATTTGTACAGGTACCTCCGGAACCGACGTTTCCTTCGACGGAGGAATCCACTGGATGGCACTCTCCAACGAACGCGGATTCAATGCTTGTACATGGAGTTGTAACACGCTCATCCTGGCAGGAAACTTGGGCAAAATCGAATCCCTATCCCTCCGAGAAATTTCTAGGATGTTTCAAAAACTTAATCCACTTGAGGCAACCCGTTAAGCCATTACGCCTTGGCCGAACCTGAATTTTCGGACAAACCCTAGTCCCCCTCAACCCGATAAATCACAAATTTTTTGTTTTCGTAAGCAATGGGCAACGCCGGTTTTTGCTTGCGCGCTAATTGCTCCTTGGACAACACCCAATAATCGATCTTGCTACCCTTTAACTTCGACAAGGCCGTTGCATATCCCGAAACACGCGCATCACTCATCCCGCCATTCGTATCTCCCCCATTCGTATCTCCCCCATTCATCTCGTCTTTCCCCATGGTTTCTTTACCATAGTCCGTGGCAATTCTATACGTTTCAACGCCCGTAACCAAGCGCAAAAGTCTCGGTTTGTGAAAAGACACCTTCTCACCCAACGACACTTTATGCGCTACAAAATCATACACCCCTTGCATTTCATTTGAAAAAGCTTGGTTTGTATCCAGTTTCGAGTAAAAAATGGAGGTCATTATCCCTTGAATCAGCACAAATCCAGCCAACAACATCACCCAAGTTCGAGAAAATTTCAATGTCCGTGGCAACCAATCCCATCGGTGTAAAATCGTTGACAAATACAGGTTCCACGCTTCCGTTAAACCGGCAATCAAAAAGACCATCAACAACGGCAACAGCGGAAACAGAAACCGCATTCCTTGTACCGAAGGCCAAACAACGTACAATCCAAAATTCAACAACACAAACACACCCATGGCCCATTTAACCGGACTCAAACGCTTGAAGCCCACAACCACCAAAAGCCAAAATATCAATAGACACAACCAAAGCAATGGTTGCACAAACATCTTCATCAACGTAGCAACATGCCAAAAAGGATAACTGCCCGCCATCTCCAAATACACACCAAGGTTCTTTAGGATGGTCTCTGCTTTGATTTCCTTCAACAGTTGCCAATGGTTCGACCCATTACCAGCATCGGCATACAATGCAAACAAACCCGCCATCGTGCCCATCATCAAAGACACCACCCGGTTTTCCGTCTTTCCAGTTTTCCTAAAATCCACCCACTCCCAAACAAACCAAGCGGCAATCAAAAAAACACCATTGCTCCGCGATGCCGAGGCCACAAACACGAACAACGATAACGTAAGTGCTTTAGACAACCATCCTTTGAAGGGCGTTACCAACGTGTAGAAAAACAAGATCACCAGCCCAGTAAACCACAAGTCTGAATTCAATCGATCTGCGGCCTCCCAAATTTTTGGGTGCCATGCTATCAACACAAACCCCAAGAAAATTTTGCCCCAATGCCCTTCGAATACCCCATTCAACAAACGCAAATAGGCCAACAAAACCAACAAGAAAACGCCATAATTTGCCCATTTCAAACAATACAAAAGCGGCAGCCCTTGAATCCCCATTAAGCCAAACAACCGCATAAAAAAACTCAAGAACAGCGGAAACCCTTGGGGATACAGATACGGCCCCAACAAACCATCCGAAGCATCCATGCAGCCCTTATTCGTGGCGTACAACGCATCCATGCCTCCTCGGATCCAACATTGGGCTTGATTCAAATACATCGCAAAATCATCGCCCCATTCGTGACCCACATCCATGCACAAACCCCCACCCACTGCGGCAACCAACAGCACGATAACCCACTGATATTTTCGGAGTTGTTGGATCATCGTTTAATTCATCAAACGTTACAAAATCAAACCATGGCCCAAGCCATCAAACCCACGTAAGCCCCAAGTGCGATGACACCTGACAATATCAACATCAGCAGATATTTGATCGCTTTCTTGTAATTGTATTTCAAAATGCAATAAATGGCCCTAAAACCATCTTTCCAGCCAATTTTCTTTCCCTCCTCAAAGGTTCTACCGTAATAACTGATACCCACCTCATAAATTCTCACCCCCGGCACCTTGGCAATCTTGGCGGTAACCTCGGGCTCAAAGCCAAAGCGCTTCTCCTGCAACTTCAACGACTGAACCATCTCCGTGCGGAACATTTTGTAGCAAGTTTCCATGTCGGTCAGATTCAAATTCGTCAGCATATTACTCAAAAAAGTCAAAAACTTGTTGCCGATACTGTGCCAGAAAAACAAAATCCGGTGGGGTTTTCCGCCCATAAATCGACTCCCGAATACAACATCCGCAAAGCCATCGGTGATGGGCTTCAACAAAATATTGAACTCGTTGGGGTCATACTCCAAATCAGCGTCTTGAATGACCAACACATCACCTGTTGCCTGGGCAATGCCCGTATGCAACGCCGCCCCCTTACCCTTATTTACCGGGTGATCAAACAATTGCAAACCCATGTCGGGGTGTGCCTGTGCATACGCGCGCAATGCCGAAGCTGTATCATCGCTGCTGCAATCATTCACAACGATCACTTCCTTCTGGATCCCATGGATCAATTGAACCTCAGCTACCTTATTCAAAATATGGTGAATGGTCTTGGCCTCGTTGTAGGCAGGAATCACGATGGATAGTTTGTTGATACTCATGACTGAATGGACAAAATTAACGCATCCGCCATGAATTTGGGATTCCCGTTGCAATTTTTACCAATGCAGAAGAAGGATTTGCAAATTTCGCCAATTGGCTGCCCCCGGTTTGATTGCCTCTAAGAACTGACACATCTTTGCACCGTGAAAGAGATCGGACTGCAAAAGATTTGGGCCCACCAGGCATTTTACCCCCTTCACCTGAAAACGGATTCGGGCAAAAACCTGCAGATTCTGCATCGCGGCGATTGGAACAATCAAAACGGACCGGATTTCCTGCATGCACAAATCGCCATCGATGGAGTTATGCTGCATGGCGCCATCGAAATTCACAGCAAAGCCTCCGATTGGTATGCCCACAAACACCACAAAGACCCCCGCTACAACCAAACCGTTTTGCATGTGGTCTTCGACAACAATAAACCCTGCTGCCTTGAAAATGGACAACCCCTAGAGTGCCTATCCATCAAACATCGCATCAACAAACACGAAATCCCAGATTGGGAGCAAACTCACAGCCTTCCGTGTGCACCCCTCATATCGCTGTGCAACGAATCGGCCCGGGAAGACCAGCTGCAACGAGCCCTCACCAAACGCATTCATGAAAAAACATCCCGCATACTAACCATACACCAACAACACCACGGCGACTGGTGGTATACTGCATTAGAACTGCTGCTCACCGCCTGGATGGGTAAAGGAAACGCAGCAGCAAGCCAACAACTATCACAGCACCTGCACAAGTCGTTCATCCTGCGCAATCGCAACCCGAAAACCCTGCTGGCTTATCTGTTTGGACAATCGAATTGGTTGCAAGATGAAATCAATGTCGCACCGGATGACTTCACCCAAGACCTCATGCAGCGATACCAATTTTTGCAGACCAAACACGGGTTTGAGCCCTGCCATCTTCCCTGGAATACGCGACAAATTAGACCCAATGCACTCCCACAAATTCGCATGGCACAACTCAGTGAATTTTTATTTCGATGCGATGCTGAACTGCTGCCATTTTTCTCGACTACGCAATGGCCCATCCAAGCATGGATAGACCATTTCACCGTAGTGCCCGACCCCTATTGGCAAACCCACTTCTTCTTGGGTCAACCCGCTGCCCACCACAACAGCGCCAACGGAAAAGTCCACGCCCAACAGGTAATAATCAATGCCGTAGTACCCTTTCTTTTCGCTTTCGGACTTGAAACCCACAAACCACAGCTTTGCGATCTGGCCATGAATTTACTTTCGCAACTCCCAGCCGAAAACAATCACGTCATCAAACAGCTCTCACCCTTGGAATTTTCCAACTACAACGCCCAACGAAGTCAAGCCATATTGGGCCAACATCACAATTACTGCTCGGTGAAAAATTGCCTCCACTGTGGAATAGGTCAACAGTTATTAAACTTGCCATTGATGGGTGGCAGTGCTTAACTTTGTAAAACGGATTCATGAAAATAGATGTACTGATTATCGGAGGCGGCATCGTTGGTTTGTCAACGGCTTATCAATTGCTCAAGCTAAATGAGCAACTCACTGTAACCATCCTCGAAAAAGAAGATCGCGTGGCCAAACACCAAACAGGCAACAACAGCGGTGTCATTCACTCAGGCATCTATTACAAACCCGGCAGTTTAAAAGCGCAAAACTGTCTTCGCGGATACGACATGCTGTTGGATTTTTGTAAGGCCGAAAACATCGATTACGACCTCTGCGGTAAAATCATTGTAGCCATCAAGCCCGAAGAAATCGCTGGTCTAGAAGCCCTTTATCAGCGGGGCATACAAAATGGACTCTCGGGATTGCGATTCCTGAACCAGGAAGAAATCAAGCAATACGAACCCCATTGCAGCGGCATCAAAGGCGTTTTCGTCCCCCAAACAGGCATCGTAGACTACAAAGCCGTTGCTACCAAACTCGCCGAAAAAATCCAAAACCATCCCAACGGAAGCATCCAAACCTCTGTAAAGATTGAAGCAATCGTTCCGGGTAATCATGGCGCAATTGTCCATACCGCCACCGAGCGATTCGAAGCCAACATGGTGATCAATTGTGCAGGGCTATACTGCGACAAAGTGGCTGCCATGGCTGGGGAAAAACTCAACATGAAAATCATTCCATTTCGCGGAGAGTATTACAGCATCAAACCCGAAAAAGCCCACCTGGTTAAGAACTTAATCTATCCTGTGCCCGATCCCAACTTCCCATTTTTGGGTGTGCACTTTACCCGCAGAATCAGCGGAGAAATCGAGGCAGGTCCAAACGCCGTTTTCGCCTTTCAGCGGGAGGGATACAAAAAGACCGACTTCAAATGGAATGAGTTTTGGGAGAGCATTTCATTTGGCGGATTCCGAAAAGTTGCGGGCAAATACTGGAAAACGGGATTGGGAGAATACCACCGCTCATTTTTTAAACCGGCTTTCGTTAAAGCACTACAACAGCTGGTGCCCAGCATCACCGAAGACGATCTAGAACCGGCTGGTGCAGGCGTTCGAGCTCAGGCTTGCGACAAAGATGGCGGACTTATCGACGACTTCTACATCCAAGAATCACCTTCGTTCATTCACGTGTTAAATGCGCCATCGCCCGCGGCCACCAGTTCTTTATCTATTGGATTGGAAGTGGCTGAACGCGCCTTGAAAAAACTGTCGTAATCGGTTGTCGTGAAAAAAGAACAACTCATACCCATCCTTCGAAAATACCTACCCGAGGGCAGTGAGTTGTATGCCGCGGATTTGATGGAGAAACACAAAATCCAGCTAAGAATCAAAAATCCCCGCCTAACCAAACTGGGCGATTATCGTCCACCCACCACCGAAGACAGCCACCGCATTTCGATCAACCGCGACTTAAACCCCTTCGCCTTTCTCATCACCTTCATGCACGAGGTGGCCCACCTGCTTAACTTTGAAAAATCAGGTCCGCGCGTACCGCCGCATGGCATCGAATGGAAAAGAGAATTCCAACTGGTCAGTTCACCCATCGTAACGCAAAACCTGTTGCCCCAAGATGTACACATGGCCTTAAACAAATACCTCAAAAACCCCAAAGCCAGCAGTTGCACAGACGCACAATTGGTGAGAACGCTCCGCAAATACGACCTCAACTCGGAATGGGTTTTGGTAGAGGAAATTCCTCTGGGCTTGGCTTTTGAAACACAAGACGGTCGCAAATTCAAGAAACTAGAAAAAATGCGCACGCGTTTTCGCTGCACTGAGTTACAATCAGGAAAAATCTATATGGTGCCCGGCTTGATGCAATGCAAACCGGTACTAATTCAGTAATTTGCACTTTTTATGCATAACCACAGTCACAGTGCCCCCCAAGACAACATGGGCCCACGCTTTGTCGCTGGCATCCTGCTCAATCTGGTGTTTGTATTCGTCGAATTCGGCTATGGCTTTAAAATCAACAGCTTAAGTCTACTTGCCGATGCTTGGCACAATCTGGGCGATGTGGCGGGATTGATCATCAGTTTGTTCGCTTTCAAAATGGCGGCCAAGCAACCCACCAAAGTGTATACCTATGGATTTTCCAAGGCCACCATCTTGGCGTCGTTGGCCAACTGCATTTTACTCTTCATTGCGATAAGTTCCATGGGCCATGAGGCTTATACGCGTTTCATAGATCCCCAACCCACTTCGGGCAGCACCGTGAGCTGGGTGGCGGGCATTGGTATTATCATCAACACGGCAACGGCCTTGCTCTTCATGAAAAATAACGAGCTCAACTCTCGGGCCGCTTACCTTCACATGGCAGCCGATGCGGGCGTGAGTTTGGCGGTGCTGATTGGTGGCTTACTCATTAGTTTTACTGGGATTTCGATGGTCGACCCCATACTAGGCATACTGGTTTGTATGGTGATTTTGTTCGGCACATTGAACCTGTTCAAGCAAAGTTTGAGATTGAGTCTGGATGGCGTGCCAGCGGGCATCGACATTTCTCTGGTTGAGGCGAGGATTTTAAGTATACCGGGGGTAAAAAGCATCGACCACCTTCACATTTGGGCTTTGAGTACGACCCGGAATGCCATGACTGCACACCTGATGTTGGATCGAACACTCAACCCTAGCGACCAAGAAGCCATCAAAGAGCGGGTGCGACATGAAATCGAGCACGAGCAAGTGCATCATTGCATCCTAGAAACAAGTTTGGTGTAATCGCACCGAGTACAAAGAATTTCTGTCGAGAAAATTTCAGGCGACCTACTCGCCCGAGAATGGGTTACAATCCCAAAACGCGTTCTTCGGGCTTTTTACCGTCGAACATCATCTCTGGATTCTCCAACAACTGCTTCACGCGAACCAAGAAACTCACGCTTTCGCGACCGTCGATGATGCGGTGATCATAGCTCAACGCCAAGTACATCATGGGGCGAATTACGATCTGACCGTTTTCAACCACGGGGCGTTCAACGATGTTGTGCATCCCAAGGATACCGCTCTGGGGTGCATTGATGATGGGCGTACTCATCATAGATCCGAAAACACCGCCGTTTGTGATGGTGAATGTACCACCAGTCATTTCATCCAATCCCAATTTGTTGTCGCGGGCACGGGTTGCCAATCGCTTAACTTCTTTTTCGATTTCGTCGAGTGATAGTTTCTCGGCGCTACGAATCACGGGAACCACCAAACCTTTGGGTGCACTCACAGCGATAGAAATATCGCAGTAGTCGTGGTAAACGATTTCATCCCCTTCGATGCTAGCGTTGACTGCTTTCCATTCGCCAAGGGCGATGCAGCAAGCGCGGGTAAAGAAGCTCATGAATCCAAGACCCACGCCGTGAGTTTCCTCGAATTTCTTTTTATACTGGGCACGCAAATCCATGATGGACTTCATGTTCACCTCATTGAAGGTGGTCAACATGGCCGTTTCATTTTTCACCGCCACCAATCTACGGCTCACGGTTTTGCGCAAATTTGACATTTTTTCGCGGCGTTCTGCGCGAGATCCACCGGCAGATTGAACCGCAACACCACCCAAAGCAACAATGGCTTCAAGGGCATCTACTTTGGTTACACGTCCGCCCGCACCGGTACCTTTAACTTGGCTGGGGGAAATGTTATATTGTTGCAAGAGTTGAGCAGCTACTGGAGAAACCAGCGACCAATCACTGTCTTGAGCCACAGAGGCCGATTCGGGCTTGGCAGCCGTTTCTTTGGGTGCCTCTGTTTTTGCCACTACGGGGGCAGCTTCAGCTGCTTTCACGGGTTCTGCCGCCGGCGCAGCCGCGGCAGAACGCTCAGCATCCGTATTAATCACTGCAATGACGGTATTGATGGCGATGGTATCTCCAATGTTTCCGATGAGCTTCTCTACCACACCCGCTTTTTCAGCGTTTACCTCAAAGGTGGCTTTATCGCTCTCGAATTCAGCCAAGGGGGCATCCATTTCTACCCAATCACCCTCTTTTACCAACCAATTGGCGATAGTTACTTCACTCACCGATTCCCCCGGTGCGGGCACTTTGATTTCAATTGCCATCCGTAATCTGCGTTTTGCCCAACAAAGTTAGGGGTTTATCTGATTGATTTCAATGCAAGACGATAATACACGTCAAAATCCACCGATGAAGGCATTGTAGTCCCGACTCGCCTCCCAAATGCCCAAGACATACTCATCGAAATCTGCACGCATCGTATCCTCCGGCTCTATCAAATGACGCACATAAAACTGCTTATTTAAAATCAACGGCTGCCGCTGCGCGGCCGCCATCAAATCTGCGTCAATGCGCTTGTTTTTTTCTCCCAAAACCTCACCAAAAACCCCAACAAAATCAGCTGCCCCGATCACCCGCTCAAACCGCTCAGGATCAGCCGCAATGCGCTCCCGAATCCGACGCAACTCCTCCTTCTCCGGTAAATACACCCCCGAATAAATCGCACACAATTCAGGACCGAATTCGATGTACATGCCTCCGGCCGACATCTGCTTACGTCCGCCCAACTGAACGGCTGCAGAACAATGCAATTTATACGGTGCTTTGTCTTTGGAAAATCGAATATCCTTGTTGATGCGAAAAATACAATCCTTGGGCTGCAAACCCCCAAATCGCGAATCCATCGCCGTCACTTTTTGCAATACAGACCCAACAAATTCCTGAAACAACGCCTTCACATCCCGTTCGTAGTCGCCGCGATGCGCATCAAACCATGTTTTGTTGTTGTTGGTGGTTAAGCCAATAAAGAACTCATAATACGCCTCCGTAAATCCCATCGTATCCCGTCATCAGCGCATAATTTGCACAAAACCACGATGCTCCTCGCCCGTTACATTGTGCTTCAAATGGTAGAAATAAACCCCTACCGGCAAGTCAACACCCTGGTTATCCTTCCCGTCCCATTTGTTCTTGTAAGCCCCAGTTGAATACACCAACTCCCCAGCGCGATTGTAAATATTCACCCTGCGTTGATCGTACTCAAACAACTCATACAAATCCCAAAAATCATTGTCGCCATCGCCATTCGGTGTGATGATGTTCGGAATCCTCAACACCTCGGGATCTACCACCCTCACCCACATCGAATCCCTGAACAAACAACCATTGCTGTCCAAGGCCAACAAATGGTATTGCAGACTGTCTGTTGGTCGTACCAACACCTGCCACAAAGTATCACTGCCCATCATGAATGTCTTGGGCGACCACCGCCATTGTTGTCCGTTACGGGCATACAATCGGGCCATGCTTCCCCGCGAAATCACCGTGTCTTTCAATGACTTCATGGGCGATACAAATTCCTGAACCATCAATACCAATGAATCCTTACAACCCTGCGCATCTACCACCCTCAAAGTATATTTTCCCTTGCCCAAACCTGAAGCTTTCGCGGTGGTTTGCTTCGCGGGATCATCCCACAAATACCCCAATGGCGCAAATCCTCCGGTACCCTTCACATCGAAAAAGGCATACGTTCCCCCAGCGCAAATCACCGAGTCAAAAGTCGCCAAACTCAAATTAATTTTGGCCCCCGACACAATCACACCAATGGTATCCACAAAAGGAATCGAACATCCATCCTCTACCAACAAGGTATAAACTTTGGTTGCCAACGGATTATCGGTTTGCACCGTCTGCGTTGTTGACACACCATCCAGTTGCCAAGTCAATGTAGACGTTCTTCCGCCGCTGGCCGACATCAGCACATCCGTAACATCGCCTAAGCACAATATTGTATCGCTCAAAGCAAGGCTACCCGACAAAGGCGATCTCCGCGTAACTGCAAATTGAATGGTGTCATTTTCCACCGTGCAACCGTCCTCCACATGCACCCGATAGTTGGTCGTGCCTACCGTCATGGGGTTAACCACCACGTTGTTTCCACTGAGCGATGTACTGTCCCAAACGATCTTCCTCGACGATGCCAATCCGCCGGTATCAATCAATTGAACCGAATAGGTTTGTCCGTGACAAAGGGTGGTATCGGCGATCGGACTCAAATACAAGGGGTTTCTTACCGTAACCAACACTGAGTCCAATACGTTGGGCGAACAGCCTTCACTGCCCTCCACATAATACTTAGTGGTGGTGCTTGGAATCACATGGATAGAACCAGCTTTTACGCCGTTGCTCCAATCCAACACATAGGCCCCGCCACCATGCAATCGGTTTCCGCCATAAATCGTTGCCAACAGATCCACATATTGACCTACGCAGACGGTGGTATCGTTCGACACCGACATAATCAAGGGCAGGTAGGTATCCAAACGCGCAGAGTCCTTGGCAGAGACCACCGAGCAGCCATCAGAAACCGTCACAGAAACCTGAAGGGTATCGGCGAGTATTATGTTTGCCAGGGCCGAAGTTCCCAAACCATTCGACCACAGATAGGTATAGCCAGCGGTATCGCCACCCGATGCTTTGGCAGTGAGGTACATGGTTTGTCCGATACAAACGGCTGTATCAGACTGTGAAATTTTCACCGCCAACGGGGGTTTCACATAGACCGTTTTTGTAACGGTGGTGGGTGTAAGGGCACATCCCTCCCAAACCGCCACAGAATATTGTTGCGTGGCGGCGGGCGTCACCAGCTTGGCATTGCCACCACCAGACAGGCCGGGGCCTGTCCAGCTGTATGAATAGCCAGAGTTGCGGCCGCCTGCGGCGGCCGCAACCAAATTCACCGCCCTTCCCGAGCAAATCACCGTATCCTTACCCAAACTCGCCAACACCGGGTTAAACACCCCCTCATATTCTACCTTAAATCCTTTCCCCTCCAACATCGGGTCAGAGTACTGAATAAAAATCAACCGATTGGCCGCCTCCGCAATCCATGCTCCCGCAAATGGCAACACATTCCCTGTAAATTTCCCCAATCGATTCGCACCCGATACACTGTTTTTATAAACCACCACCGAATCATAACCGCTCTCATAGTCTAATAACCTGAAGCGATACCTCACACTATCCGCCCCCGGCAACTTCAAATCAAACCGCACCACCTTGTTCCCGCCGTAATTCCCCTCGCCCCCATCATCGTAAACAAAACCCCTGCACCCAATGGCACTGTCGCTCCCCGTTTTTGGCAATAAAAACGCCTTGCAGATGTCGTAAGTGCTATCCACCTTTACATACTGCACCTTGGTTATCGAATCTTTGAAACCCTTAAAACAAGACTCCACCACCAACTTCACAGAATATTTGCCATAAGCACCGTAGGCATTGGTTGGGTTGGTTGCCACGCTGGTGTTGCCATCTCCGAACGACCACAAACTGCTTTTATTATTGTCTGACCGATTTAAAAACTTCATCGCCACGCCCGTTCTGCACGACAGGGTATCTCCTGTAAAATCAGCCTTCACGTATCCTGAATCATACTTGTTTCCAACACCACACACCCACCAAGCATTCGTTACTTGAACCACTTCGTTGCTACACTGACCGTACAAATCCGCGGTCGACAAAATACTAAACGTGCGCGCATCGGCATACTGTGAGCTGCTGGTCAAATACACACTCAAATTGCGGTAAGCAATTTTACTGGCTTTGGCCAACCCCAGTGAACCAATCGAAAAATTCCACCCCTTTTCATTGGTGCCGCTCGCTCCCTGAACCAACAAATAATACCAATAATTCTGTACACCACTATTATAATGAACCCCACCGTTGTCGCCCGTTCCTGTATACCATTTGTTCCCCTTGTAAAACTTGGGCTGATTATAACCCGTTGCACTCGGATCCGCCATATTACGAATGCCATTGCCGCTGGGCGTAATATCCTCCCCTATTTTCCAATTCCACTGGGTCGGTCTCGCCCAAATCTCAATCGATTGACCGAAAACATCGCTAAAACTCTCGTTCAGCGCCCCACTCTCATAGGAATACACCAAATTGGCCGTATTGGTCGTTACCGCATGCGCAATCTCATGCCCGCAAACATCCAATGCCGTTAAAGGCGTAAATCGCGAGCCATCACCATCGCCATAGGTCATCACACTGCCATTCCAAAATGCATTGTTGTAATTGCTGCTGTAATGGATATAACTCAAAATCTTTGCTCCGTTGTTGTCAAAACTATTGCGACTGTGCTCCGTACTAAAATAATCGTAAGTCATTTCCGCACCCCAATGCGCGTCCGTAGCCACCTCATCTTTCGCCGCATTCACATTGTTCCAAGTTTTGTCTACATCCGTAAAATCAACCGCCGAGCTGTAGGTTGTCCCCTTTTTCAAGTCGTACGTTTCAATGCCTTTGCCCCTGCCCGATTCGCGCAAGCGATAAGAACTCGCCGATAAACTGTCTACCGTAATCGATTTCGTACCACTGTATTTCGTCACAGCCGTCGCCTTTACATCGGTGTGCAAGATCAAATCACTGCTGGCCAATACCTCCCCCGTTTCTGCATCCACCCATATCGTTTTGCCCGCCAATGGCTCACTCGCCAAAACATCGAACCGATATCCCAAACGATGGGTGCCCGATAAATTGAAGTCTTTCGGACAATAACTCAAACTACCCTCCGGAAAATAGGTAGTGTCTTTCACCCCCGTAGCCAATTGCAACGCCTCATTCTGCGCTGGATCTTGCCAATAGTATTTTTCCGCTGGTAAAAATTGCAACGCCTTCGCTCGTGCTTGCTCTTGCGTCAACACTACCCGGCCTGCAAATTGATTCTCCGACACAAAATCACCATTCAATGAAACCAACTGTCCTTGTTTGGTGTGCAAAATCCCCATTGACAATTGCACAGGCACAGACTTGTAGTAGTGTCGAACCCGGTAATGCGTCATCCCCAAATCGTCGTTCAACACACTGTAAACCACCCACCGACTGTCTACCCCATACTTGCCCAACTTCTGCACGATGGATGTCCAACCCTCAAAATCTGGTCGATTTTCTTCCGAAAAAATAACCAGTTGCGGATTTTTTAACACCGGATGCGGATACTGTCCCACCGTTGGCACCTGACCATACAACAGCGGCATCACCAAACCTGCCAACGCAATGCTATACAATCGAAATGCGGATTTTACCATGTTGCCAAATCTACAAAAAACAATTATTTAAACCCGTTCTAAATTTCAGAATTTTTTTCAAATTTTAGATGTTGTATAATTGACAATTATATAAATTGCGTCCCACTGTGGGGCATCCATGGTGTAATTTGAAACAACAGAACCGCTTCATCGATGAAAAAACACCTACTCTTGATTGGTATAACCGCCGCAACCTTGGGATTTAGCCAAGCCCAAATTTCGGCCAATAACGACACCAAATCCACCCAAGACAGCATCGAGAAACCCATGGAACAAGCCGTGGTTATCGGATATGCCACTGCCAAGAAAAAGGACATAACTGGAGCCGTGTCGTCGATCAAAGGCGCTGAAATCATGCAGCAGCCCGTGCTCACGGCCTCTCAAGCCCTCCAATCCAAAATGGCCGGTGTTCAAATCACCAACTCTGGCGCCCCAGGATCAGCGCCTACTGTGAGGATTCGTGGAACGGGGTCGGTCATTGGTGGTGCAGAACCTTTGTACGTAGTAGATGGTGTGATTACCGATGACATTCGCAACATCAACACCGCAGACATCCTCACCATCGATGTGCTTAAAGATGCCTCTTCCACCGCCATTTACGGGGTTCGCGCATCCAATGGGGTCATACTCATCACCACCAAACGCGGAGGATCGGGGAAACCCAAACTCAGTTACGACGGTTATGCCGGGGTTAAATTGATGTCGAACAAAATCGCCATGGCCCGCCCTGGCACCTTCTCAAAATATTCCAACGAGGCCGCCGGCACATTCGCCGTACTGCCCAGCGATATCACAGGCGAAACCGATTGGTACGCCACACTCACACGCCCCGGAAACATGAACAACCACAACCTGAGCATCTCCGGCGGCACCGAAGCAACCTCCTACCTGTTCTCGGTAAACTACTTCAACGAAAATGGGATTCTGAACGACAATAGCTATGAGCGGGTATCGATTCGATCAAACAATGAATATCGGGTATCGGACCGACTCAAATTCGGCAACAACATTGGCATCACGCGCTGGAATTCCAACAACAAACCATTCAGTTTATTCACCGACGCCTATAACGCCGCCCCCATTTACAACGCCAAAAACCCCGATGGCACCTACGGATTCACCCCACTATCGGATGTGGGCAACCCCTTGGCCAAACTCGAACTCACCGATGACAAAACCTGGGGCAACCGCTTCATGAGCAATTTCTATGGCGACCTAAAACTGAAAAAGAACCTGAGTTTCCGCAGCGCTTTTGGACTCGATTACGACAACAGTAGAGGCGCCAACTATCAGCAAAAATATCGGGTTTCTGCCACGCAGAAATACGACACCACCACCCTCACCCAAAGTGAGATGGAAAAATATCGGTGGATTTGGGACAACACGCTGACCTATACGCCTTCATTGAAAAAAGGACACCACCTTTCCATTTTGGCAGGCCATACCGCTGAGCGCTACGATGGTTTTGAGCAATCCTTTAAACTCGATGGCGTTCCGTTTGCGCAGCAATACCGCTACTTGAACACCGGCCGCGACGCCGTTTTGGGCACCATCAACTACCAACGCCCCATCGCTGATTACGGTCGCCGCGAATCTTTCCTGAGCCGCGTAAGCTACAATTACCAAGGAAAATACCTGTTAAACGCCTCTTTCAGACGCGATGGATCTTCAAAATTCCCCACCCAAAATCGCTGGGGTAATTTCCCTTCGGTGGGTCTGGGCTGGATGGTGAGCAACGAAAACTTCATGAAAAATGTGCGCAGCATCAACATGCTGAAAGTGCGTGGAAGCTGGGGCCGTGTGGGCAACGACCGCATCAACCCATCAGAATTCGTGACACTGTTGAGCACAGGCCTAAGTGCCGTTTTCGGTAATCAAGTATCCATGGGCTCTACCATCGCAGAGATCAAAGACCCCAACTTGAAATGGGAAACCACAGAAGAAATTGATTTGGGGATCGACTTCGAAGCCATCAACGGACACATCGCCGGAGTCATCGATTTTTACAACAAAAAAACCCTCGGCGCCCTATTCAACATACCCTTGCCTGGCGGGTTGGGCGACAACAACAATTCCATGCTCACCAATGCCGCCGATATCTTGAACCGCGGTTTGGAGGTTTCGGTGCGATACAACAAAAACAGCAAAGGCCCATTCAACTACAGCATCGGTGCCAATGCCACCTTCAACCAAAACAAAGTGTTGGGATTGGGCAGCGGTCTACCCACCAATTTCGGCAGCTTGCGCAACGGCGAATTTGCCACTAGGGTGGCGGCCGGACAGCCCATCGGCAGCTTCTGGGTATACGAAACCAACGGCATTTTCCAAACCGAGGCCGAAATCGATGCCGCCCCGCATTTCTTGGGCGCACAACCGGGCGATTTCCGCATCGTGGACCAAAATGGCGATGGCAAACTCAACGACCTCGACCGAATTTACGTAGGCTCTTACCAACCCAAATGCTACATGGGTATCAACGGAAACTTCAAATACAAACAATGGGATCTGAACCTCGATATCCTCGGCAACTTCGGTAACAAAGTATTCAACGGCAAGAAAACCGTCCGCTACGGGGGTAATTACAACGTAGAAAAATCTGTGGCCGATGTGCGTTGGACACCCGCCAAGCCCAGCAATACCAATCCACGGGCCTTCAATGGCGTTCCCAAACCCACCGATTACTTTGTGGAAAGCGGAAGCTATCTGCGCCTAAACAACTTCACTTTGGGCTACAACTTGCCCGCCCGCATCGCCAAAAAATCAAAAGTTCAGGGATACCGATTCTTTATCACCGCACAAAACGCCCTCACCTGGAAAAAATTCAGCGGATTCAGTGCTGAATTACCCGGAGGTCCGGCCGACGCAGGCATAGAACTCGACATCTACCCTACTTCATCAACTTTCCTCACCGGTTTGTCCATTCAATTCTAACCCATGAAATTCCAACGCAAAATGACCCCATTGAAAACCGCGAAAACCATCGCCATCGGTACATTGGCCCTCGCCTCGTTGGGCATCGCCTTCACGGGATGTCGCAAAAGTTTCTTGGACGAAACACCCCGGGTTCAAACCCCCGATGACTACTTCAACTCTACCGCCAATGCGGCCCAAGAACTTGTGACCGCCGTATATAGCAAATTGTACGATTGGCAGCAACACAGCTTCTCTTGGCTCGGCATGACCTCCATCGCCTCAGACGAAGGAGATAAAGGCAGCGATCCGGGCGATACTGGCACCGACAAAGACCAATTCGAAAAATTGAGTTGGAGTGCAACCTCGCTCAGTTTTGGAGAAGTTTGGGAATCAAATTTTGAAGGCATCGCCAGGGCGAACAAAGCCATCGATATGTTGCCCAAATTGGATATCAACAGCAGTTTGCGCGAACGACTCATGGGCGAATCCCGGTTTTTGCGCGCCTATTTTTACTGGAACCTGGTTCGCAGTTTCGGGGGAGTGCCCTTGATTCCGAAAGTGCCAACCACAGAAGCCGAAATTGCAGCGTTGAACTACCGCGCAACCGCCGATCAAGTTTACGATTTCATCGATGCCGACCTAGAATTTGCGGCCACAGTTTTGCCAGCCAGTTATTTATCGGACCAAGCAGGAAGGGTTAGCGCGGGTGCTGCCAAAGCCTTGTTGGCCAAATCGTCGTTGTACCGCAAGCGCTATGGCAAAGCAGAATCGCTCTGCGCCGAACTCATCAACAGCGGAACCTACAGTTTGTACGCCGATTACAGCAAATTGTTCCGTGAGGTGGGAGAATTTTGCTCGGAATCTATTTGGGAAATCAACTGCAAAGGAACAGCCCCTGCCAAAGCCCTAGAAGGATATTTCGTGGTGCAAGCCCCCCGCGGTGCGGGTGGATTGGGCTGGGGTTTCAATACACCCACCCAAACCTTGGTGGATGCTTTTGAATCGGGCGACTTAAGAAAAGGGGCCACCTATTTTTCTCGCGGCGATGTGTTGTGGGATGGTTACGAATGCCCTCAAACCGCGCCCAACGCCCGATACAACTACAAGAGTTATGTATCGAAAACCATGGAAAGCTGGGGAAAAGACGACTGGTTTGCCAACAAAAACTTGCGGGTTCTGCGGTATGCCGATATCCTGTTAATCCATGCCGAAGCCGCCAATGAAAATGGCAAAACCACCGACGCCCTCAAATCCCTGAATTTGGTGAGAAACCGGGCCGGATTGCCCAATTCCACGGCCGCTTCGCAGTCCGACATCCGCGATGCCATATGGAAAGAGCGATTTGTGGAATTGGCCATGGAGCACGACCGTGTTTTTGATCTAAGACGACAAGGCCGAGCCGGTGCGGTGATGCGCGCTACTGGCAAAAACTATATCGATGGGGTGCATGACTTGTACCCAATACCCCAGCGTCAAATCGACCTCTCCGGAGGTAAAATGACCCAAAACCCTGGCTATTAAAAACAAAACCTAATCAGAAATATCTATGAAAAAAATCAAATTATTCCCATTGGCAGTGCTTTTCGCGGCTTTTGCCTTGACATTCACCGTGACTTCATGTGGCGATGACACTCCAGACGACGACAACAACACCGGTGGTTACACCGCCTCAGACGAAGTAGCTGCAGCTAACTTGGTAGCGAAATTCTCATTCGAAAACAACGTAAATGATGCCAAAGGCAACATCACTGGCGGGACCGCTTCAGGTACAAGCTTCGTAGCAGGTGCCAAAGGTCAAGCTTGGAGCGGTGCTAGCAACGGTTATGTTGTATACAGCGGCGTGAGTTCTGCCATCAGCGGCTTGAAGTCAGTGACCATTTCTTCTTGGGTAAAAACCAAAGCCCACACCGATGGTGCTGAGTCTTGGTTCCAATTGTTGAACGATTCTAACTGGATTGGTAACATGTTCATCTTGCAAGAGTCTGGCGCTGTTGGTAACGATTCCATCCGCATCAAGTTCACTGTGAACAACTGGAACGCTACCGCTTGGAAAGAGCAGTGGACCGATTTGGGTGGACCTAACCGCATTGTCATTGGTAACGATGCTTGGCACCATGTAGTTTGTTCTTACGATGCGGCTAGTTCAAAGTTGGCGGTTTACATCGATGGTAACAAAATGAACTACCCTGCGAACGTAACCGACAAATACCAAGACGATCCAACCAAGGGCGGTGCTCCCTTGGGTAACTTGGCGTTCAAGAATGCGACCAAATTCGTTTTCGGTTGCTATAAGCAAAGCTTGCCAGGTGGAGCGCCTGATGCTTGGATGAAAAACTACGACGGTGGTTTGGACGAGTTCCGTATCTACAGCAAAGCGTTGGCTGATGCCGACGTGAAAGCGTTGTACGACTTGGAAAAAGCCGGTAAGTAATATCCCATTTACCCTTTTCGATGTGCGGGCCCATTCAAGTTTGAATGGGCCCGCCTTTTTTTAGAAAAAAATCGCCCCGTAACACCATAAAACTAAGGAGTTTTCGTAATTTGGACTCTTTAAAAATGATGAGCTTTTTGCGTTCCGCCGCCCTGATAATAACCACCCCATTTTTGGGCTTTTCGGCCTCCTCCTGCCAAGACGATCCGCCACCGCCAGCCCCCAAACCCAACGGTATCATGCTTACCGTGTTCCACATCAATAATGCACCCACCAGCGGCAAATCGAACGGCATCCCCTTGAATTCAACCTTTACGCTCTATTTTTCTAATGCGCTCGACACCCAATCGGCCAAAGAAAACATCGCCGTGAAAGAGAAAGGGTACGACCCCATCGCCCTGAACTACCAGTTTTTCCAAGGCGATAGCGCGGTAAAACTCATCCCCAAATCCAACCTAAAAACCGGCACCGGATATGTGGTGGCCATCAACGCTGCCCTCAAATCGAAAGTGGGCACAACCACCGGCTCCTATGTCGGCATTTCCGTGGGAAGCATGATGGATACCACCGATAAATTTCCCCGGATTTCCGACGAAGCCCTGCTCGATAGCATCCAATACAACACCTTTCAATACTTTTGGAAATACGGACATCCCAACTCGGGCCTTGCCCGGGAGCGAAATACCTCCGGCGACCTCGTAACCTCCGGCGGATCTGGCATGGGAATCATGTCCATCATCGCTGGCATCAACCGCGGCTTTATCACCCGCGCTGAAGGACTTGCCCGCATCCAAAAAATGGCCACCTTCCTGAAAAATACCGCCCAAACCTTTCACGGGGCCTACCCCCATTGGCTAGACGGAAACAATGGCAAAGTGATCGCTTTTTCTAGCGACGATAACGGTGGCGATTTGGTAGAAACCTCTTACCTCATGCAAGGCCTGCTCACCGCTCGTGCCTATTTCGATCAATCTTCCACCGAAGAAATTCAACTGCGGACCGATGCTACCACCCTCTGGGAAAAAGTGGAATGGGATTGGTACACCAAAGGCAACAGCGGTTCTTTGTACTGGCATTGGAGTCCCAACCTGGGATGGAAAATGAACATGACCGTTCGCGGCTGGAACGAGTGCCTCATCACCTACGTGCTCGCCGCCAGCAGTCCCACCCACCCAATCGACCTCGCCACCTACCAAAAAGGATGGGCCGGCAATGGCTCCATGAAAAACGGCAACAGCTACTATGGTTTCAAACTGCCACTGGGCGAAAGCCTGGGCGGACCGCTGTTCTTCTCCCACTACTCATTTCTGGGACTAGACCCCCGCGGATTGGCCGATGCCTATGCCAACTATGAAACCCAAACCACCAACCACAGCAAAATAAACCACGCCTACTGCAAGGCCAATCCGCGGGGTCACTACGGCTACTCGGATCAGTGCTGGGGACTCACAGCGTCCGACAACAATTCTGGATACAGCGCGCATTCACCCAACAACGATCTTGGGGTGATTTCCCCCACCGCGGCGATAAGCTCCATGCCCTATACCCCCACCGAATCCCTGAAAGCAGCCCGTTTCTTCTATTATAAACTGGGCGATAAAATCTGGAGAAACCAAGGCTTTACCGACGCTTTCAACCTCAACGTGGGCTGGTTTGCCACCTCTTTCTTGGCCATCGACCAAGGTCCCATCGTGGTCATGATCGAAAACTACCGCTCCCAACTGCTATGGAAAACCTTTACCTCCGACAATGAAATAAAGGCCGGACTCATAAAACTCCAGTTCACCGCCCCTTACCTGTAAGCATTCGCATGGCCCAAACCTTATATAAACACAAAATTGTCGGCCTGTCCCCCAAAGGGTTGCTGTTGGGACTAACCACCCTTTTATGGTCGGGGTTGAGTGCTTTTGCTCCGGCTTCAGCTTTTGCTTCGGGTCCGGCTCCGGCTTCAGCAACGTCTCCGGCGACGACTTCGGCTCCAGCTCCGGCCCCAGCCTCCGCTTCAGCCTCCGCCAACCCTATCCAAGACAGTATTTGGATGGATTCGGTTCAAAAACAGACCATCAAATACTTCTGGGATTTTGCCCACCCAACCTCCGGACTCGCCCGCGAACGCAGCAACATCGCCTACGATTACGGCAATGAAGTCGTTACCACAGGTGGATCAGGCATGGGTTTTATGTCGCTCATCGTGGGAGTAGAACGCGGCTGGCTCAACCGCAACGACGTGGTCAACCACCTGCTGAAAGCCGTAAAATTCTTGGCCAAAGCCGATCACTATCACGGCATTTTCCCCCACTGGCTCAATGGAGAAACCGGCAAAACCATCCCCTTCTCCCGAAAAGACGACGGTGGCGACATCGTGGAATCGGCCTACCTATTCCAAGGATTGCTGTGTGTACGCGCCTATTTTGATCACACATCGCCCAAAGAAACCGAACTCAGAAATCGCATCACCTGGCTGTGGAGCGACTGCGAATGGAACTGGTATACCCAAAACCAAAATACGCTTTACTGGCATTGGAGTCCCAACAACGGCTGGAGCATGAACCACAAAATTCAAGGCTGGAACGAATGCCTCATCGCCTACGTCATGGCCGCCTCCCACCCGCGATTTGCCATCAATCCCAAAGTCTACCACAAAGGATGGACCGCCAGCAACCATTTTAAAAATGGGAAAAACTACCTTGACGTAACCCTACCCCTGGGCTTCGATTATGGTGGGCCACTGTTCTTCTCGCATTATAGCTTTTTGGGACTCAACCCCAAAGGCCTTGAAGATCGATACGCCAACTATTTCAAGCAAAACGTGGCACATTCGCTCATCAACTACAAGCATTGCCAAGAAAACCCGCAGAAATTCAAAGGCTACGGTCCGGGTTGCTGGGGACTCACCGCTTCCGACAACCATTTGGGCTATGCGGCACACTCACCCACCGAAGATTTGGGCGTTATCTCACCCACCGCAGCCCTGTCAGCCATGCCCTATCTGCCAGAGCAAAGTCTTGCCGCCCTGCGTAATTTCTTCGATGTTGGGTCGATGCGAAACCTCTTTCCCGCCAACGACACCACCCGATCCAACGCGGCCAACAATGGCAGTGGCAGCAGCAATCGCTATGTAAACACCCAACCCCAAGAGAACCCGATCTGGGGTCCTTATGGCTTCCGCGACGCCTTTTGCGCCCAAGAAAATTGGGTGGCCAATAGTTATCTCGCCATCGACCAAGGCCCAATCGTGGTCATGATCGAAAACCACCGCTCACAATTGCTGTGGAACCTGTTCATGAACATCCCCGAAATCCAACACGGCCTCAAAACCCTAGATTTCACTTCGCCATACCTTAAAAACTAACTGCAATTTCCCCCTATCCCAATCCTAGATTCCAATTCAACAGACCTTTCCATGTATACCCATTCTTCATCACCACGATTTACTTGCTTGTTTGCCATCGCCCTAACGGCCATCCTTGCACCAATTGGCCTATTGGCCCAACCGGGAAAAGGAAACATTAAGCCGAAGAAAATCAAGCCCTCGGCTACAAGTAGCGTGCCGAATGCTACACACCAACGGCACCTGCCCGATACCCTTGGCATGAACGGATACGTCTCCGCGCTGATGGCCAAAATGACGTTGGAAGAAAAAATCGGACAGTTAAACTTGCCCACTGTGGGGTTTGACGTCACCGGCCCTGTGCTGTCGAAAGACGTGGAAGGCAAAATCCAAAAAGGCTTGGTCGGCGGTGTATTCAACACCTTCACGCCCTTGGCAGTGCGCAAATTACAAGAAAAAGCCCTCAAAGAAACCCGCCTTGGCATCCCGCTGTTGTTTGGGTTTGACGTAATACACGGACATCGTACCATTTTCCCCATCCCCTTGGGATTGAGCTGTACGTGGAACATGAATTTGATCCAAAACACTGCGCAGGTGGCAGCAGCAGAAGCGAGCACCGATGGTCTCAACTGGACCTTCTCTCCGATGGTTGATATCGCCCGAGATCCTCGCTGGGGACGTGTAAGCGAAGGCGCTGGCGAAGACCCTTTCTTAGGATCTGCCGTGGGTGCGGCGATGGTCCGAGGCTATCAAGGTGCCATTCAAAACACACTCAATCAGCCAACAAACATCATGGCTTGCGTGAAACATTTCGGACTTTATGGTGCGGCCGAAGCCGGTCGTGATTACAACACCGTAGACATGAGTGAGTACAAAATGTACAACGACTATTTCCCTCCTTATCGGGCCTGCGTGGCTGAGGGAGTGGGATCGGCCATGGCATCATTCAATGACATCAACGGCATGCCCGCCACCTGTAATCGCTGGTTATTGACCGATGTGCTTCGCAAAGAATGGGGCTTTAATGGCATGGTTTGTACCGACTATACCGGCATCGCGGAACTCATCAATCACGGCATGGGCGATGAGTCTACAGTGGCTAAACGGTCGCTGAATGCGGGCTCCGACATGGACATGGTCTCTGAATTATTCTTGAACAAACTGCCCGAACTGGCAAAACAAGGCATCGTACCCGTTTCAGAGTTGGATTTGGCTTGTCGCCGAATCTTAAATGCC
>VGFS01000006.1 GCA_016868785.1 Bacteroidota bacterium | reverse complement strand
GTTGAATCCTCCAGTTAAGCCTTCTGCTAAGTGGACAACCGATTACAACCCAGCCGCTAACGGTTTGAGCGTTGATTTCAAAAATACTTCGAAAAACGTACAAGGTTTGCCAATCTACGAGTGGCAGGTTGATCAGAACCCTGAGTCTTCAGCAACGGATTTCACCCGTGCATTCTTCACAGATGGTCAGTACGATGTATGTTTGATCGCTTTGACATGTACTGGTGTAGATACTTTCTGCAGTACTATTACGATCAATACGCCAACGGCTCCTGGTTACTTGGATTACACTGCAAGCAACGTTCGTCCTAACTTGGGTGATGTTATTAAGGTGACTACCAAAACTGATTATGCCAACTCTTTTGAGTGGAGCATTTTCCCAACTACGTTCACTTACGAAAACGGTACTTCTAAAAATAGCCAAAACCCTGAAATTAAATTCCAAAAAGGAGGTCCTTACACCTTTACTTTGAGTGCTTGGAACAGCGTTGCAGGTAAAGCTACTACTGAGAAGAAATTGATCAAGAATAAATACGTAATCGTATTAGACTACTGTATTCCTTTGGTAGATTTGATGTCTGCTGACGTGGGAATCAACAACGTAACTTTGAAAAAAGGTAGCAAAGAATTGTTGAATGCAACTACTACCTCTGGTGTAGACATGTACAGCAACAACACTGAAGATTACACACCTGCTGAATTGACATTCGGTGCGTCTTATGATTTGTCAGTGGCTCGTAACACCATCGCCAACAACGTGAACTACAAAGCATGGATCGATTTCAACATCGATGGTGACTTTAACGATGCCGGTGAGGAAATTATGAGCAGTGGTTCTACTGCCGCTTCAAGTGTTTCTGGTTCATTCACTGTGCCAACTTTGGCGAACAGCTTCGAAGGTATGACTCGCTTGCGTGTAGGTGTATCTTACGGTGCATTCTCTAACACGCCTTGTGGTTTGAATACTGTGGGTGAGTTTGAAGATTACGCGATCAAATTGGCCAACGACAACTTGCCTCCAGTAATCACTTTGGTAGGTGCTGATACAGTACGTGTTGAAAAAGCAGGTACTAAGACCGCTTGTTACAGCGAAGTTGCTAGTTCAACTTACAAAGGTTCTGATCCAACACAAGGTGACATGACAAGCAGAATAGATATCATTTCTGACTTGGATTGTACTGTACCTGGTATCTACACCATTCAATTTGATTTGGAAGATGCTTCAGGAAACAGAGCGGTAACCCGTTTCCGTACTGTGGTTGTAGCTTTGGACAAAACTGCTCCTAAGTTGACTTTGAACGGTAACGATACCATGGTATTGGAACAGTGTGATACTTACACTGAGCCAGGTGCTGTGGCCATTGACGCCAACGATGGTAACTTGACCTCTGCAATCAAAATTGCTGGAACTGTTGAGGCCGGTAAAGTTGGTAAATACTTGTTGACTTACTCAGTAAAAGACGCGCAAGCGAATGCGGTTTCTATCACTCGTTTGGTGATTGTAAAAGATACCAAAGCGCCTAGCATCTTGAAATTGGGTAAAGCAATCGTTGATGGTACTACCATCGATGTACAGATTGGTTCAGTATTCGTTGATGATATCTATTCAATTGACCCTTGCAACGGTTCAATCTTCGTTGCTAAGAATCCTGGTTTCAACGGTCCTGTAAACACCAACGTTCGTGCTACTTACCCTGTAACTTACAACGCTGTAGATCCTTCAGGTAACAAAGCGGTTGAAGATGGTTTCGTGATCAACTACCGTGTAGATGATTTCGTAGCTCCTGAAATCGAGTTGAATACTAGCGACACTGTAATCCACGACGTAAACAACGCTTACTACTCACGTTCAGTAACAGTTACCGATAACTACTATGCTAAGTCACAGATTTCTTTGACCAAAGTAGGTAAAGTAGACGCTTACACCTTGGGTACTTATGTTGAAACTTACACTGCAACTGACGGTAGCGGTAACGTAACCACCAAGCAGCGTTTCATCAAAGTTGTAGACAGAATTGCTCCTACAATCACTGCACCTCCAGTATCAGTTTGTATCGGAACTCCTTTCTGGGCTATGTCTGGTTTGATCGTTCGTGACAACTACTACTCAGCCACTGATTTGACTCCTTTGGTGAAAGTGTTGGGTCACAACGTAAACGTGATGGAAGCGGGTGTTTACTACATCAACTACTCTTTGGTAGATCCTTCTGGAAACGAAGCTGTAACTGTATCTCGTCCTGTATTCGTAGCTTATCCTCCTAACTGCTTCAATACCTACATGGGTACTGAGAACGTGAAGTTGGAAGATGCGGTATCAGTTTATCCTAACCCAACTTCAGGAATCGTAACTGTGGGTTACAACTTGAGCAACACCCAACCTTTGGATGTTACAGTTGTAAACGCTATGGGTTCTGTAGTGGCGAAATTGGATAACGTACAAGGTGGATTCGGTTCTACTCAGATCGATTTGACCAACGTAAGCGAAGGTATCTACTTTGTGAACTTGACCAACAACGGTCAAACAGTGACAAAGCGTATCGTCGTTAAGCACTAATAAATTTCGATTTCATAGAGAAAGGCCCCGCGGAAGCGGGGCCTTTCTTTTTTTTATGGCTTATAGAATTTTGCCTATTTTTGAATTAATTACTGCTGTGTTTAAAGGTCTTTCAAACGAATTTAAAGTTGGCGTCCTAGCCGTTGTTTCCATTTGTATCTTTTTTGTGGGATACAACTTCATGATGGGCCGTGATAATTTCTTTACCCGTGGTAGAGACTTCTACGTGCGGTACAACAACACCCAAGGTCTTTCAGTGGGTACAAAAGTGATGTTCAATGGCTTTAAAGTTGGGATGTTGCGATCCTTGAAAATGGATGAACAACAAATGATTGTGGCCAAAATTGAAATCACTTCCGATATGCCCATACCCAAAGATTCTAAAATCAAATTGGAATCGGCCTTGCTCGGTGGCGTTACGCTGAAGTTGTTGTTGGGTACTTCCAAGGAATTCGCTGAAGATGAGGATGAACTTGCGGCAGAATATAGTAGTGACATATTCAATATGGTAAACACAAGAATTGTGAACGTGACCAATAGTGCTGATTCTGTTTTGGCCACACTGAACGATTTCTTTCATAAAGATGGCCTGAATAGTGCCATTGGTGAATTGCCCATTGTGTTGCGTGAACTGACGCAGACCATTGCCGAGATTAGAACTACGGTGGATATGATTAAGCCAGGTTTGGCCTCTACTGCAAAGGGGATGGGTGATTTCTCAAATAATTTGCCGGAATATGATCGGCAGTTACGTGAAGGATTGGGTCATTTTAATCAGGTAGGCCGACAAGTAGATTCTGTTCGTGTGGATGAGTTGCTGAATAATTTGAGTGTGTCCAGTGGGAAATTGGCTGCTATGCTTACCCGATTGAATGAGGGTCAGGGTAGTGCAGGTAAATTATTGAATGACGACAAATTGTATACCGACATCGTAAAGACGAATGCTGAGTTGCAAAAGGTTATGTTGGATTTAAAAAAATATCCTGAGAAGTATATTCCCGTACCGGGAACCAAAAAACAGCGCAAAAATGCCAAGAAACAGAGCGCAAAGGATACGGCTGTGTGGAATTGACGAATTGCGGTTTGGGCTAGAAAGGAGCCGAGATTGGGCTTTAGGATTTTGATGCTTTCCTAAAATTATACCATTCGTACAGACTGATCATCCAGGTCATATACAGCAAATTGTAGAAGAAATCTTCAAATGGGATGGTTCCAATGCGGATACCTAAGTTTTCAGTGTTATCATAGATAAGGACTGGGTTTCCTGTGAGTATTCCGTTGACAAACGCCATTGGTATTAAGGCAATGGCCCAAGCAGCCAACAGGTAGGTTAGGTGATGGGTGAATTTTATCGCCGAAAGTATTAAAAAGGTTATCCCAAGCAATCCGAAGGTGCTCCAGGTGTAAGCACGGCCGGGTGTCATTGCCATTGCTATCAAACAGAGTATAATGATTGTGGTTATGTAGGCCTTATGATAGGATGTGCGGGTGAGATTGGGAAGGTAACTTTGGAGGCAGACATAAATGAATAGACAAGCGTAAGGGACCACAATAAAGAAGAGGTATTCTTCCAAGGGAAGGTTGCCAATGAATGTGCCGAGCAAGAATTCAGGGTTGAATTTCCACACCTGTGTGTGTGTTGCGAGTATATCCCATAGGATATAAGCAATGCTGCTGGGCAACATGGACCAAAAAAAGAATTTCCAATGGCGGAAGAAAGCTACTTTTTTATCGAATGATAAGAGTAGCGGACCACTAATGGTAAATAAAATGAGGGTGATATAAGTGTAATGACTTTGTAGGAGGTTCACGCAATGCAGGATTAGGCAATTTGATACCCGTAGGCATCTGCGTAATCCTTGAGGCGCTCACGCAAAATTCTACGTGCTACAAAGATGCGTGTTTTTACCGTACCGATGGGAATTTTTAGTTCTTCTGCAATTTCGTGGTATTTGTACCCTTCGGTGTTGAGTTTGAATGTTACCCTTAGGTCGAAGGCCAAGTCGTCGATGGCGCGGTCTAAATCGCGACGGATAAACTTGGTTTCCGCATCGTTATCGATCTTGTGTGATGGCAGATCAATGAAGTAACTGTTGTCCGTACTGTCCAAAAACGTATTGCGCTTCATGTCGCGACGATAATTGTTAATGAAACTATTTTTTAAGATGGTGTACAGCCAGCCACGAAGGTTCGTGCCTTCTTGGAATTTGGCGCGATACCGATAGGCTTTGAGTACGGTTTCCTGCACCAAGTCTTTGGTCTCGTCCATGTTGTGCGTGAGGGACAAGGCATAATTGCGCAGGGGCATGAGCTCTGCTGCGATAAGTTGGTCGAAATCGTTTTGTATAACGTTCATGGTGATAACTTATACAAATATGGGGTTTTGTTTAAGAGTTACCGAATTTTTTGTTGAATTTACGAACGTAATAAGTTATACAAAATAAATGTTAATAAGAGGAATGTGTTTAGTGTCTTTTTAACACTTTGTCTTTTTTAGATTTTTAATTTATCGAAGATGCTTGTAAACATTGGATTTTCGATATTTTTTGAATGTGCTTCGGATTAGTGCAATGATTAAAATAGTTGGAGTGGGTGAGGATTTTGTTTAGGGTTGGTGTGGATAAGTGCAACAAAAAAGGCTCCCAATGGGAGCCTTTTTTGTTGCACTTATTGATAAAGTTACTATTTCTCGATTTTCTGTTGGACTTATACCAGCACAACCACTTTGTTTTTCAAAACTTCCACCAATCCACTTTTGATTTCAAAAGTTTGGGTTTCGTTTTTGTCTTTGATCTCGATACTGCCTGATTTCAGGTTGGCAATCAAGGGCGCGTGGTTTTCCATCAACTGGAAACTACCATTCACACCAGGAAGTGTAATTACTTCTGCTTCGCCGCTGAAAAGGGTATTATCGGGGGTCAATAATTCTACAAACATGGTAATTAGGCGTTAGCGTCTTCCAACAATTTTTTACCTTTTTCGACAGCATCTTCGATGGTACCTACCAAGTTGAAGGCCGCTTCGGGGTATTCATCCACTTCGCCGTTCATGATCATATTGAAGCCTTTGATGGTTTCTTTGATGTCTACCAATACACCAGGGATACCAGTGAACTGTTCAGCTACGTGGAAAGGTTGCGACAAGAAACGCTGTACGCGACGTGCGCGGTGTACAACCAATTTGTCGTCTTCACTCAATTCGTCCATACCCAAGATTGCGATGATATCTTGCAACTCTTTGTAGCGTTGCAACAACTCTTTCACGCGTTGAGCACATCCGTAATGTTCTTTGCCCAATACATCTTCGCTCAGGATACGGCTGGTAGAATCCAAAGGATCCACCGCAGGGTAAATACCCAATTCCGCAATTTTACGAGACAATACTGTTGTAGCATCCAAGTGAGCGAAAGTTGTCGCTGGCGCTGGATCCGTCAAATCGTCTGCAGGTACATAAACCGCCTGAACTGATGTGATAGAACCACGGGTTGTAGAAGTAATACGCTCTTGCATCGCACCCATTTCAGTTGCCAAGGTTGGTTGGTAACCCACGGCGCTAGGCATACGACCCAACAACGCTGATACCTCAGAACCTGCTTGTGTGAAACGGAAGATGTTGTCGATAAAGAACAGGATGTCTTTACCCGCACCTGAACCATCTCCATCACGGAAGTACTCCGCTACGGTAAGACCGCTCAATGCAACACGAGCACGCGCTCCGGGAGGCTCGTTCATTTGACCGAACACCAATGTAGCTTGGCTGTTTTTCAACTCTTCCATGTCTACTGTGTTCAAGTCCCATCCGCCGCTTTCCATGCTATGCTTGAAAGCTTCGCCATATTTAATAACGCCAGATTCGATCATCTCGCGCAACAAATCGTTTCCTTCACGGGTACGCTCACCTACACCGGCAAATACTGACATACCTGAGTATGCTTTTGCGATGTTGTTGATGAGTTCCATGATCAATACGGTTTTACCTACACCGGCACCACCGAACAATCCAATTTTACCTCCTTTGGCGTAAGGCTCCAACAAGTCGATTACCTTGATACCGGTGTACAGAGGTTCTGCACTGGTGCTCAAGTTGTCGAAAGTAGGCGCGGGCTGGTGAATACCACGTCCGTTGTCTTTAGTGAGTTCTTGCATACCATCAATGGCATCACCCACCACGTTGAGTAGGCGACCACGGATAGACTCACCCACGGGCATGCGAATTGCATCGCCAGAATCCACGCAGTCAATTCCACGACGCAAACCATCGGTACCATCCATCGCAATGGCGCGTACCATGTTTTCGCCTAAGTGCTGCTGTACTTCGAGCACCAAGATTTGACCGTTGTCTTTCGTAACGGTGAGAGAGTTGTAAATTTTTGGAAGGGTTGATCCGGGTTCGTTGAAACTTACATCGACCACAGGACCAATGATTTGAGATATTTTACCTACGTTGGCCATCATGAATTTTCAGTGCGCAAAAATACAGAAAGGTTTTGCCATCTCCAAAGGTTTTGAAAAATAGTTGCTGTGCGGGTGGAAGTAAGTTTTAAGCATTCTCAATTTTGGGGTAGTAAACGGGCCATTTACCTCGGAAATTTCCGTGCTTCCACGCAAAAAATCGTTAACTTTGTCGCTTTATTCATGGATCGTAATACAGTCATTGGCTTTTCGCTCATCTTTCTTATCCTGATCGGATATTATTGGTACACTGCACCAACGCCTGAGCAGCAAACAGCATTTCAACATCAGCAAGACAGTCTCGCCAAAATTGAGGTTGCCAAAACTTCCGCAAACAACGGGTTGGACAGTCAAGCCGCCGTTGCACAAAAACCGGCTGTGGTTGCCGATTCTGCTTTGGTAGGTACCTTGGGCATTATGGCTAGCCAGTTGAAAGGGGAGTCGCAGTTTATCGCCCTGAAAAGCGAGCAATTGCAGGTCGATATTAGAACCAGAGGGGGCAACATCGGAAAAGTGGTTCTGAACAAGCATAAACGTTCCGATTCTTCGGCTTTGGAATTGCTGTCGAACCTTGACGCTTACAACCAATGGTTTTTTGAACTTTATACAGCCAATGGGGCTTTGAATAGCGCCGATTTTTATTGGAATGTCGTGAAACAATCACCGAGCAGTGTTACCCTTCGTTTGGGGGATTCTGCGCGATACATTGATCAAACTTACACCCTAGACAACAAAGGATATACCTTGAAGCATGCGATTGCCCTGAAAGGAATTGATGAGATGGTGAAGTCTCGCACTTCGGGAATCAAAGTGTTTTGGCGTGCACAGCTTCACAAGCAGGAGCGCGACATGAAATGGGAGACCCAAAACACCACCGTTGTATACAAGATGGTGGGTGAGGATGCTGATAAACTCGATGTTGCAAGTCCGGACGCAGAAGAACTCAAAAATAACCTCGAGTGGGTGGGATTCAAGCAGCAATATTTCTCTGCCATCATGGTGGCTGATTCTGGATTCTCCTCTGATGCCAAAGTGGCGTGGAAAGAGACCAAAGAGCCTGGTAAAATCAAAGATTTGCAAGCAGAGGTGTATTTGGATTACGACCGACAAGCATTCAAAGAATACGGATTTAACTACTATTTTGGCCCAAACCAATACTACACCTTGCAAGAAGCTTCGGTGGGTAAAGCCAACGCCGGTATTGAGCGCATTATCCCCTTGGGATGGGGCATTTTTGGTTGGGTAAATCGCTATGTAGTAATTCCTGTATTCCACATGCTCGATGGCGTTATAGGTAGTATGGGTATCATCATTTTGTTGTTAACCATCATCATCAAAACAGCCTTGTTGCCCTTGGTTTATAAGTCGTATATCAGCACTGCCAAAATGCGTATTTTGAAGCCGGAGTTGGATGTGATCAAGGAAAAGCATGGCAACGATATGCAGAAAATGCAGCAAGAAAACATGGCCATGTACCGCAAAGCAGGTGTTTCACCGCTCAGTGGATGTATTCCAGTTTTGTTGCAAATGCCTATTTTGTTTGCGATGTTCCAGTTCTTCCCCAACGCCTTCGAATTGCGACAGAAAGCCTTCATGTGGGCCGCCGATTTGTCGCAGTACGATGGTCCAAGCCTGGGCTTTAACATTCCTTTCTATGGCGATCACGTGAGTTTCTTCACCCTGTTGATGACGGTTTCTACCCTCATTTATACCCATTTCAACAACCAACTTTCTGGGGTAACCGGGCAAATGAAATACATTGGTTACTTCATGCCTGTGATTTTCTTGGGTGTATTGAACGATTACGCGGCGGGATTGACGTGGTATTACTTTGTGAGTAACATGGTTACTTTCGGACAGCAATGGGCGATTCGTAGAACTGTAGACGATGCGAAATTGCATGCGCAAATTGCTGAGAACCGCAAAAAGCCTGTCACCAAGTCGAAATTCCAGCAACGCATGGAAGAGGCGATGAAGGTGAGTCAACAGCGCGCTGCTACACAAAAGAAGAAGTAATTTAACACCTTGCGGTATAGAGGTTTCCCGCTTGAGCCGTAACCAGTCCTTTTAATTCCAAATCGAGCAGTGCCATGGCAATGTGGCTGGCCGACCATTCTGTTTTTTGAAGCATCTCTTCGGGTTTTTGCACGCCGGCGATCAGCCACTGCATCACTTGTTGCTCAATGGGGTTGAGGTTGCCAAACAAGGTGAGCTGACGTTCATGGTTTTGTGGGGTATTTGCGGGTCCACGCCTCGACCATCCCATCACTTCTGCGATATCATCTACATCCCGCGTAAGGTGAGCCATTTGTTGCTTGATGAGGAAATTGCAGCCTGAGGATGTGCTATCGCTGGGTCTGCCGGGAACAGCAAAAATCTCTCGGTTGTACCCATGGGCGATGCTGGCCGTAATCATGGAGCCACCTTTCACGCCGCTTTCAACCACCAACAGGGCATCGCACAACCCGGCAACAATGCGGTTGCGTTTGGGGAAGTAATCGGGGTGCATTTTGGTGTTTGCGGGAAAATCAGACAGCAGTCCACCGCCATGATCAATCATGGCTTCGGCGGTGCTTTGGTGAGAGGGTGGGTAGATGTGGTCAACGCCATGGGCCAGTACCGCCCAATTGGGGATATTTGCTTGCAAGGCTGCTTTGTGCGCCAAGATGTCAATTCCGTAGGCCAATCCACTGACGATGGATACATTGAATGCCTGCAGTTGTTCCACCCACTCCCGCGTAAGGGCTGCGCCCTGTGGTGTGGGCTTTCGGGTGCCCACAACGCCCAAAATTCTCGGTCCATTCCAAGGAATCTCCCCCTTGGAGTATAATACCAGTGGTGCGTTGGCGAGTTCTTTAAGTCGGTAAGGATAATCGGGGTGATGGATGGCCGTTCCGCGTATCCCCAATTTTTGGTGGGTGGCGGCGAGCTCGCGAGCCGCCTTACATCCATTGTCCTTGCTCAGTTGTAACTGGAACGACAACTTTGCGTTGATTCCTGCTTGATCCTGCCAATCGGATTTGGTGGCCAAAAAAACGCGTTGTGCATCGCCAAAATGATGGATTAAATGCTTGCCTACCACAGGTCCAATGCCTTCGCACAGACTCAACTCCATCATGGCGATGGTCTCTTCACAATACCCCAGGGAAAACATAGTTTCCCAAAGTTACATTACTCGTTCAATTTGAGGACGGCCATGAAGGCGCTTTGGGGAATATCGACATTGCCCACCGACTTCATGCGTTTTTTACCAGCTTTTTGTTTTTCCAACAATTTTCGCTTACGGGAAATGTCGCCACCGTAACACTTGGCAGTAACGTCTTTGCGCATGGCAGATAAGGTTTCACGAGAGATGATTTTAGCACCCACAGCCGCCTGAATGGCAATTTCAAACTGTTGACGGGGAATCAAATCACGGAGTTTCTTGCAAATTTTGCGACCCAAATCTTGGGCATTGTCGCGGTGAATAATTGCACTGAGCGCATCCACCCCTTTTCCGTTGAGCATGATGTCCATCTTTACCAATTTGCTCTCTTTGTATCCCAAAGGAGAGTAATCGAAGCTGGCGTAGCCCTTGGATATTGATTTCAATCGATCGTAGAAGTCGAACACGATCTCTGCCAAAGGCATCTCGAAATTCATTTCAACCCGATCGCTGGTCAAATAAATTTGGTTGGTAAGAATGCCTCGTTTGTCGAGACATAAAGTCATAATCGGACCTACGTAGTCGCTCTTGGTAATCACGCTGGCACGGATGTATGGTTCTTCTACGTAGTCGATTTTTTCGGGCGGTGGCAAATCAGTGGGGTTGTTCACCAATACCATTTCCCCTTTGGTGGTATAAGCCACGTAGCTTACGTTGGGAACGGTGGTGATGACCGTCATGCTGAACTCGCGCTCTAGGCGTTCTTGAATGATTTCCAGGTGGAGCATTCCCAAGAATCCGCAACGGAATCCGAAGCCCAATGCCGCTGAACTTTCGGGTTCAAAGACAATGCTCGCGTCGTTGAGTTGCAATTTGCCCATCGCTTCGCGCAATTCCTCGAAATCTTCGGTATCCACGGGATAAATGCCCGCAAATACCATGGGTTTCACATCCTCGAACCCTTCGATGGCCTGTGTTGCAGGCAGGGCTTTGTCTGTGAGTGTGTCGCCCACTTTTACTTCTTTGGCGTCTTTGATTCCTGAGATGATATAGCCTACATCGCCCGCGCAGACTTCGTTGCGCGGACTCAAATCCAATTTCAAAATACCCACTTCATCGGCATAATATTCACTGCCCCCGTTCATGAATTTTACGTGCTGCCCCTTTTTAATCTTACCATCAATGACGCGGTAATAGGCAATAATCCCCCTGAAAGAGTTAAATACTGAGTCGAAAATCAAGGCCTTCAGCGGTGCGTTGATTTCACCCTTGGGTGCGGGAACCCTGGCTACAATGGCCTTCAATATGTCGTGCACGCCGTGACCCGTTTTGCCACTGGCAGGAATGATGCTGTCTCTGTCGCAACCAATCAAATCCACAATCTCGTCTTTTACTTCCTCAGGCATCGCACCCGGGAGGTCAATTTTGTTTAACACTGGAATGATCTCCAAGTCGTGCTCCAAAGCCATGAACAAATTGCTAATGGTCTGTGCTTCAATTCCTTGAGATGCGTCTACGATCAACAATGCCCCTTCGCAAGCCGCAATACTTCTGCTCACCTCGTAACTGAAATCTACGTGCCCAGGGGTGTCGATCAAATTCAAAATGTAGTGCTGTCCGTCCAGCTCATAATTCATTTGAATGGCGTGGCTCTTGATGGTAATCCCACGCTCGCGCTCAATGTCCATGTCGTCTAACACCTGTGCCTGTAAGTCGCGCTTACTCACCGTGTTGGTGTATTCGAGCAATCGGTCGGCCAGGGTGCTTTTTCCATGGTCGATGTGGGCAATGATACAGAAGTTGCGAATGTTTTGCATGAAGCGTTCAAAAAGAACTGCAAATATAACCCATCGCGGTCATGGTTTTGTTTGAAATTGTTGATAGTATTTCTGCGGTTGCGATGCCGTTTTGGGTTAGGCCTTGAGTTGTTCCACGATGGCGAATACGGCGGGACAAATTTCGACGTTGTGGTGGGCCAGGGCCAGGTGGGTGTGCATTTTGCGGTGGTTGGTGTGGGGGAATTCTCGACAGGCTTTTGGACGGTCTTCGTACACCGAGCAGGCGTTGTCATCACCGAGAAAGGGGCAGGGCGTTTGCTGAAAGCAGTATAGTCCGTCGGAATCTATGGTAAGGTAATGTCGCACAAAATCACCGGGTTTCATGTTGAAACGAGCTGCCAACCGTTCGATGTCTTTTTCGAACAGCATGGGTGAGGTGGTTTTGCAGCAGTTGCCACAGTTGAGGCAGTCAATTTTTTTGAAGGCTTGATTGTGCAATTTCTCGAACTGTTCATCGAGGTCCCGCGGTGGTTTTTGTTTCAGTTTTTTGAGGGTAGCCCGCAGGGTTTTGCCTTGTTGATGCACCTTTTTTCGCAGCTCACCCAAGGCTGGAATTTCCATGGGTTTGCTTTCGGGTTTGGGGTGTTTGAACGGGTTGCTCATGGGCGATGTTTTGGCTGAACGATGCGTTGGATGTGCACTGGGTTAAACGTCGTATTTGTTGAGCAACTTGATCATGACTTCCATGTCTTTGGCGTATGGGGCTTCAAACACGAGCGGGGAACCGTCTAGGTCTTGGAGTGACAGTGTTTTTGCGTGAAGTGCAAATCGCGGGATGAGGGGCGAATCGGTACCATGGAGTTTGCGTTTTACCCACGAAAGCATGGGGATGTCGCTACCGTAGAGTGTATCGGCCGCGATGCAGGCATTTTGTGATTGCAGGTGGACGCGAATTTGGTGCAGTCTGCCGGTTTTGGGCTCACATTCCATGAGGGTAAAATGCCTGAAAACCTGCAGTGATTTGAATCGGGTTTGGGCGGGTTTTCCGTTTTTTCTGTCGATTTTGATTTTTCCCACTTGTTCTGCCAGGATGGGCAGGTCGATCCAAAGGTCTTGAAAATGGAGTTGGCCATTAACCACGGCGTGATAAATTTTCTGCACTTTTCGGTGTTCGAATTGCATGGAAAAGTGGCGGTAGGCTTCGGGATTTTTGGCAATGAGCAGTACGCCAGAGGTTTCACGGTCGATGCGATGGCAAAGGATGGCATCGGGCCATTGGTTTTTGGCCCATTCTTGAACCGAAATGGCGGTAAATTTTCCGCGTTCGGGCAGGGAGGGGACGTAAGGGGGTTTATTGACGGCCACCCAGTTTTCGGTTTGCTGGAGGATTTGAATTTTTCCGATGTGGGGCCCGCGCTTGTGCGGGTCCTCTATGGGTTCGTCATCGTCGATAATCTCGATATCGTCAAGGTTGATCATCGGGGATTGGCGCTGGATTAATTGGATTTTAGGCTCAAGCGGATGCGCGACATTACATTTTTGGTCTGCTGAGGAAAATCTCCCTCCATCATCCAATTGTAATAGCCGGGTTCGTTCAGCAGTACGTCTTTCACGGTTCTGCCTTTGTGTTTGCCGAAATTGAAAATCACTTCTCCTTTGTCGTTGAATACCAATCTGCCGGCCAAATCTGCCAACAAATCTTGCCCGGTTAGTTTGTGCAATCCTTCAATTTCTTGTGGCAAATCTTGGTATTTATTTATTTGGGCACGGATGATTTCCCAGGTGGCTACGGTATCGGCTTCGGCGCTGTGTGCGTTTTCTAGGTCGCGACTGCAATAGAATTCATAGGCGGCGCTCAGGGTGCGAGGCTCTTTCATGTGATAGATACGCTGGGCGTCGATGAATTTGCAGGCGCGAACATCAAACTCAATGCCCGCACGGAAAAATTCTTCCACCAACATGGGGAAATCGAATTTGTTGGAGTTAAATCCCCCAAAATCGCAATCGCGCAGGTAGGCGTGTAATTCAGGTGCCATGGATTTGAAAGAGGGTTTGTCGGCCACATCGGCATTGGAAATGCCATGGACGGCCGTAGCACCTGCGGGAATAGGAATGCCAGGATTGATGCGGTAAGTGCGAATCTCTTCGCGCATGTCAGGGAATACCTTCAGCAAGCAAATTTCAACGATGCGGTCGTGGGTGACACTCACACCGGTGGTTTCTAAATCAAAAACGACCAAAGGCCTGCGCAAATTCAACATATCCTTCAAAATTCGGTGCGAACGTGGGGCTTTCCAAATTTGCCCTTTCAATTAAACGGATAAATATCAACATCGGGTATCTTTGTAGTATGCGATTCGACATTATTTCTGCTGTGCCTGGTTTGTTGGAGGGTTTGTTGGGCTACAGTATTCCCAAGCGGGGGTGCGACAAAGGCCTAGCGGAAATACATTTGCACAATCTGCACGATTACGGCATTGGTAAATACAAGCAAATCGACGATACGCCTTTCGGGGGTGGGGCGGGCATGGTGTTGATGCCTGAGCCGCTGAGCGTGGTGATTGAAAAATTGAAATCGGAGCGAAACTACGATCACATTATTTACCTCACGCCCGATGGAAAGCCGTTGAAGCAGGGGTTGGCGAACCAATTGAGTTTGGGTGAAAATTTGATGCTTATCTGCGGTCATTACAAAGGAATCGATCACCGGGTGCGCGATTTGTACGTGACCTTAGAAATTTCGCTGGGAGATTTTGTGTTAAGCGGGGGCGAGATTGCCGCTGCTGCGGTTGTTGATGCGGTTATTCGCTTGTTGCCCGGTGTTTTGGGGGATGAGGAAAGCGCGCTGAGTGATTCTTTTCAAGACGATTTGTTGGCACCGCCCTTGTATACCCGTCCGGAAGTCTTCAACGGATTCCGTGTCCCCGATGTGTTAACCACGGGCAACCACCCCAAAATTGCGCAATGGAAGCACGAACAAGCGTTGGAAAGAACGCAGCGGTTGCGACCAGATTTGCTGGGCGACGAAGAACTATAAAATACTCAACGGTGCTTGTTCGCCCGCGATGTTAGACTTTGCGTTATCAATCCTTCTCCGCATCAGACAGGTCGTCTGAATCTTCCGTTTCGGTTCCAGCAGTGGATGCGTTTAAATCAATCAAGCCTTCAGGCAAATCCATGTAGATGGTGGAAGTTTTCTCCTCGATTTGGGTGATCCAGGTTTCTACCAATGGGATAAGGACGGGGTTTGTGGGGTCTTGACTCACCACGGTAAACATCATGCCTTGCGGCAAGGTTTCTACTTGGGTAATTTCTCCAGAGAAGCCAGATGGGTTGTCGTGAATGCGGGATCCCACCAAGGCGTTGGTTTGAGGGATGACCGACATTTTTTTGGAGCTCGGGACACCGAATGACAGGCCAATAAGGGCTTTGGCTTTTTCTTCTGTGTCGATGCCTTTGAGTTTGATGAGATCTTGGGACTTGTTAACATCTGTAATACAAAAGGGAACCCCTTTTCCGTCGATGATGACAAATAGGTAGTTCCCTTTGGAAATGATTTTGTTTGAAGTGGCGGAGCACTCGATGGATAATCGTCCGTCGTAACCATGTTTGGCGTGTATCTTTCCGACCAATGTTAGGGGCGGTGGCAGAACACTCATGGTTGGGGGATTATTCAGCGGCAGGAGCTTCGTCGGCAGCAGCTTCTTCAGCGGCAGGAGCTTCGTCGGCTTCTTCAGCAGCAGCTTCTTCAGCGGCTGGTGCATCGGCGGCTTCTTCAGCAGCAACTTCTTCAGTAGCAACTTCGTCGGCAGCAGCTTCTTCAGCGGCTACTTCTTCAGTTTCTTCTACTGGGTTAGCAGCAGCTTCCGCTTCGGCAATTTTGGCAGCAATTTTCGCTTCAACCGCAGCTCTGCGTTTTGCTTCTTGTGCCAAACCTTCTGCTTTTACTTTTTCAGCAGTAGAAGCCAAGTTTGATTTCTTCGCATCGATGCGAGCGGCTTTCTCTTCCAACCAAGCAGCAAAACGTTTGTCTGCTTCTTCTTGGCTGATAGCGCCTTTAATAACGCCCACCTGCAAGTGTTTCTTCATAGAAGCACCTTTGTAGCTCAAAAGAGCCGCAGCAGTGTCTGTGGGTTGTGCTCCAGCGATCAGCCAGTGGGCTGCGCGGTCTACGTTCAATACGATTGTAGCTGGATTGGTGATGGGGTTGTAACTACCGAGTTTCTCGATGAATTTACCATCCCTTGGTGAACGCGAATCCGCTACCACAATGTGAAAGAAAGCCCGTTTCTTTCTGCCGTGTCTTTGCAATCTAATTTTGGTTGCCATGTCTTTATTGTGTTTTTTTTAATCCCATTTCTTCAAAACGGGGGTGCAAATATAATGAAAGTAAACGAAATAACCAACGAAACGTGCACGTTTGGGGCGCAATCTAAACGATTCGCATTTTTGCAAATTTCAGAACCAGCGTTTTTTGTCCCATTTGGTCAAAATTCACAATGGCCTTGGCATTCGCGGCCTCGCCCTCAATGCTGGCAACCACGCCAAAGCCAAATCGCTGGTGTTGGACTTTATCGCCCACTTTCAAGCCGCTGATATCCCCTTCAACAAAGTTGGGGTCGGCCGGAGGGACGGGCGGACTGGGTGGCTTGCTTGCACTGAATAACTTGGCTGTCTTTGTGGGTTTGTCTTCCACTTTTCTGCTGGCATACTGTCCGCCAATGTAGCCACTCCCTGAAAAATCTGGCCCTCCGGCGCCACTGAATGGAGAGGCGGTTTTCATGGATGCCGTGCTCATGTCTAGGTACTGTGGATCGATTTCCTCGATGAACCTACTCGGTTCGCAGGGTACCAAACTGCCATATTTGAACCGGGATGTTGCGAATGTGAGGTAGCATTTGGTTTCCGCACGGGTAATGGCCACATAAAACAACCGTCGTTCCTCCTCTAGGTCCGCTCTGCTGTGCAGTGATAGCTGGCTTGGAAACAAGTTTTCTTCGATGCCCACAATGAAAACTACGGGGTATTCCAATCCTTTACTCGCGTGAATTGTCATCAAGGAAACGCAATCCCTGTCTGGGTCTTTGTCTTTTTGATCATCGGTGTACAAGGCCACATCTTCCAGGAAATTCGCCAAGGTTTTCTCTTTCTCACTTTCGTCGTCCTCCACAAATTCTTGTATACCATTGAGCAATTCCGTGATGTTTTCATACCGAGAAACGCCTTCTACCGATTTGTCATCGTACAGCAGCTTCAAAAGACCGGTCTGTTTTGCCACGTGCATGGCCAAATCATAGGCATTGTGTGAGTCGAGCATCGTTTGGAAGCTCTTAATCATCATGGCGAAATTCTCCACTTTTCCGGTGCTAACCCCTAACTCCGGAATGCTTGCCGCCGAGGCAACAACATCCCACAGTGGAACCCCCAACTCGGAGGATTTGACCACGATCCGGTTGATGGTGGTGTCGCCAATGCCCCTGCCCGGGTAGTTGATCACCCGCTTTAGGGCTTCTTCGTCTGAGGGGTTGATCACCAAGCGCAAATAACTAATGAGGTCTTTCACTTCCTTTCGTTGGTAAAAGCTCATGCCCCCATAAATGCGATAATCGATGCCTTGTCGGCGCAACGCTTCTTCAAAAGCTCGGCTTTGGCTGTTGGTGCGATAGAGAATGGCGAAGGCCTTGTTGGGCAAATGCAAGTGCATCTTGTCATCGAATATGGCATCGGCCACCCTGCGCGCTTCTTCTCCCTCGGTAGCATTTCTCACCACCTTTATTTTCTCACCAATGTCGTTGGATGTCCACACATTTTTCTCGAGCTGCTTTTGGTTGTTTTTGATCACGGAACTGGCGGCGTTGACAATGTTCTGGGTAGATCGATAGTTCTGTTCCAGCTTGAATGTTTTTACATCCGGGTAGTCGCGCTCATAATTCAAGATGTTTTGGATATTCGCCCCGCGGAAAGCATAAATACTCTGCGCATCATCGCCCACCACACAGATGTTTTGATGTACGGCAGCCAATTTTCGGGTGATCATGTACTGAACATGGTTGGTGTCTTGGTACTCATCCACCATAATGTATTTGAACTTGTGTTGCCATTTGTTGCAGACATCCACGTGGTTGTTCAGCAGCTTGTAGGTGTTGAGCAGTATATCGTCGAAGTCCATCGCCCCGGCCTTGAAACACCGGTTTGTGTAGGCGGTAAAAATCTCAGAGAACTTCGCGCGATTGGCGGCTTTGTCCTGATTCATCAGGTCTTCTTTGTCGGTATAATGCTTGGCCTCAATCAAATTGTTTTTGGCCATGCTGATTCTTCCTAGGACCATCGACGGTTTGTACATTTTATCGTCGAGGTTCATTTCTTTGATGATCCCCTTCAGTAGGTTTTTGCTGTCTTCGCTGTCGTATATCGTGAAGTTGGAGGGATATCCGAGTCGGTCGGCTTCCTGACGTAAAATGCGGGCAAACACGGAGTGAAACGTACCCATCCACAAGTTTCTGGCTTGCGCGCCGGCCACTTGCTCGATACGATGACGCATTTCTTTGGCGGCTTTGTTGGTAAAGGTCAGAGCCAAAATATTGAAGGGTTCAGCGCCTTTGTGCAACAGGTAGGCCATGCGAAAAGTAAGCACGCGGGTTTTGCCTGATCCCGCACCGGCTATGATCATTACAGGTCCTTCCGTTTGCATGGCTGCCGCCTTCTGGGCAGGGTTGAGTTTGTCCAAATACGGAGGAAGTTCGTCGGGTTGTGAATGATCTGGCCAATGCATGAACGACAAAAATACCACGGAAACTTGATGCGATTTTCACAACTTGTAAACCTCGGTTTGCGTATCTTGCAACCCATGAGTTTTTTGTTGATTCAGCTGCTAACCACTTTGGGGATGTCGTCTCAGGCCTTCATCATACTATGGATTGTTACTGTACTGTTGGGCTTGATGGTGGGGTTGTTGTGGTTGCGCAGGGAAAAGCAATTGCTGCGGCGATTTCAGCAAATGATTTCGGATGAAAATCCCGACGAAGAGGAGACCGTATCGCATACTTACGAAGACATCGAAGCGGCATTAAAGGCCTTGTTCGATAAGCGCAAGGAAGAGTTGTTGCAATTGCAGCGATTAGAAAATTATCGCAGAGACTATATCGGCAATGTGGCTCACGAGCTTAAAACGCCCATTTTTTCGATTCAAGGATACATCGAGTCGGTGCTGGATGATCCTGATCTGGACCGTAAAACGTTGGAATCTTTTTTGGGGAAAGCCAACAAAAATGCGGATCGACTGGGGCAGATTGTGCTTGATTTGGATACCATCACCAAGTATGAAAGTGGCTTTTTGGTCTTGGATCAGCAACCGTTCGATATGTTGCAACTGGTGAATGAAATCGTGGAATCATTGGAGTTGCAGGCCAAGCAAAAGAACATCACTTTGCAGGTTTTCGCGCCTGCGGGGGATTACCAGGTGCTGTGCGATCGCAAACGAATATTGCAGGTGCTCACGAATTTGGGGTATAATTCTATCCGATACGGCCACGAGAATGGCAACACCCGGTTCAGGCTAAGCAACACCGGTGCAAAGGTGATAGTGGAAGTGGCCGACAACGGCATTGGTATTCCGCAGGAGCATTTGGGTAGGGTCTTTGAGCGATTTTTTCGGGTTGACAAACATCGAAACCGCGCCACAGGAGGCAGCGGACTGGGATTGAGCATTTGTAAGCACATCGTGGAAGCCCATGGAGAGACCATCAGCGTCATCAGTACCGAGGGGGCTGGGTCTGTATTCAGTTTTTCGGTGAAAGCCGTCCAGGAAGTCTAGGGGTAGGGCAGTGCCACCCAAACGGCGGCATATTGATCCCAGCGTTTAAAATTCAATGTACAAGATTGTTCAAATCCTGGAAGCGATATCTGGGCTTCCAACTGCCCTTCAGAATCATACGGATCTTTGAAAGGGTCGTTGTTTAACGGCCACTTTGTGATTTGCAGGTGTGAACGGAAGTCAGTGCCTATTTCGCCAATCGCTTTGTACATTGCCTCTTTGGCGCACCAAAACAGCAGCAGCAATTCTAGGGGCGGATTGGGTCCGAGCGCCATTTGTTCTTGGCTGTTACAAAATCGCGGATAGATGCGCAGCAGCTGAGGTCGGATTTGCTCAATGTCTACACCCACGGAAAGGTTGGGGTGGTGGGCGAGCAGGGCGAAATCACCGGCGTGACTGTGGTTGATATGGGCAGAGTGGGGCAATAACAGGGGTTTGCCATGCTCGGAGAATACGAGTTGGTGCGCGGGAAATTCGGTGCCGATGAGGTTGCGCGCGGCGAGTTTTTGCGGACTGGCACTTTCGGTGGTTTGGGGGTTGGCTTGGTCGCCCCAAATTTGGTTGTACATTTGCGCAAGCTGGTTGCGATGTTCGGTAATATGCCAAAGTGTAAGGCAAGTTCCGGTATGGCAATTCCAACGCAATTCAATGGGCATGGCTACAAAGATACTCGTAAAAGAATATACGAAATTAGAGGGACATAAACAAGGGGTTTATGCACTTTTTTGGTGTGAAGGGGAGGGGGTGTTGGTGAGTGCTGGCGGGGACGGTGCGGTGGTTAAGTGGTCGATGCCGTTGGATGGGATGTTGGGTGATTCTGGGGTTGTGGGTAGGTTGTTTGCGCAATTGCCGGAGCCTATTTTTTGTTTGCTGGAGGGGATGGATGGCGAAATCTGGGCGGGGACGCAAGGCGGTTTGGTTTTTAAGTTGGGGGTGGGTGCATCGCCCAGAATGATGAAATTGGGTACGAGTTCAGTGTTTTTTATATCGCGATGGATGGATGGCAGGATTGCTGTGGGTTTGGGTAGCGGCGAACTGGTTTTTTTGGATGATGCCTTTGAAGTGGTTTCTCGCCTCAAATTGGGTGAGCGCAGCCTTCGGTGTTGCATTGGGAGCGAGGGTTTGATCGGTGGCAGCGATGGTGTGGTTTGGCGATTGAATGCCTTGGGCGAGGTGCTTTCGGTGCGAACGGCCAATCAGCCCTCGGTGTTTTGTTTGGCGAAGATGGACGATGATTCATTGGTGAGTGGTGGCCGGGATGCGTTGTTGTGGTGGTTTGGGTCTGATGGAGGGGTGAGGGAGAAAGTAAAGGCCCATTTGTTTACGATTCATGCGTTGGTGTTGGAGCCCAGTGACGGACGATGGTTGGCCAGTGGTGGGATGGACAAATCGATCAAAATCTGGGACGCTCAGAATTATGCATTGTTGAAGGTGGTTGACCGATCGAAATTTCCAAATTTTGGTCATACCCACTCCGTGAATGCATTGGCGTGGTTGGGTGATCATGCTGACCGTAAAGATTCTCCTGGGGGCCGGCGCTTGCTTGCAAGCGCCGGGGACGATAAAACCATCCGCCTGTGGGACCTCTCCATTGAGTGATAATTTGGACTCACCACCCAACCTGTGGAACATCTCCCTAAGGAATGTCCTGTCTAACCATGACAATTGTCCTATTTTCGCACCGTAGCCACCCGTAATTTTACCCTAACCAATCTTTACTATCATGAAAACGCTTCGTTGGATTTTCGCCCTGCTACTTTTGGCAAGCAGCAACAACCTGATGGCACAAATTCAGGCTACCCCCGATAATGATGAGCCCGCAGTGACCACCACTGACACCGCCAAACGCAAGAAAAATCTCCAATTGCCACCCCTGCCTACGATTCCGAAAAAAGTCCTTTCCCGTGAAGACTCCCTCGCCCAAGTGAATCATCACGCCTCTCGCTACATTTTCGCCCCGTCTGCTTACCCCATCAATAAAGGCGCCTTCTATTATCAAAACTATGATGTGCTGCTCAATGATGTCCAAATGGGGATTACCGATCAGCTGGGTGTGGGCATCGGCTACGCATTCCCCCTGTTCATGTACCTTACCCCCAAATATTCCATACCCCTGCGTAAAAATCATACCTTGGCCGTGGGAGATATCGCCGGATTTAGCGTATTCACCGGAGCCGATAACATGATGTGGCTCAATACCTTTTACGGGATGTATACCTTGGGAAGTCCACAAAATAATGTGAGTCTCGGACTTGGAATGCTCCGCTCCAGTGAAGCCGATGGAAGCCTTGCCGTTACCAATGTCTCCGGCATGTATAGCATCACCCGCAATTTTTATTTTGTGGGCGAAGCCTGGTTCAATAACCGCAATCGACGGTTTGTTTCAAGCTACGATAACTGGAAATACGACGATGTAAAAATGACCTATGCCCCCGAAACCGTCCCCGTGGATGCCATGCTCAAACGCAGCACCCTGTTTACCTCGGTTCAGTTTCGGATTATCGGGCACAAACAACGCACCACCGCCTGGTCGTTTGGTGTGTCGAGCTACTGGGAACACGGCGATCGATTTGATTATTCCGCCACATTGCCGGTGTGGGACAATGCCACCGCGCAAATGACCTATGTTCCACAGGATTTGACCATCGGACCTAAAAACATCTTCCTGTTCATTCCGTCGTTTACCTATGTGAAGAAAATTGGTGACATGAACGATGTGAGTCGCTAAATATTTATTCTGCCGCTGGATTGTTTCGATGCGAGGAGGTCGATCGCCACAGATGAAAATTCACCGCAGCAATTATTTATATTTGCCTTTCTATTATGATATTATCTGATCAACGCATCCTCGATGAGATGGAAAATGGGACAATCAAAATTGAACCTTACGACCGCAATTGCTTGGGCAGCAATAGTTATGATGTGCATTTGGGCCAGCATTTGGCGCTATACGTAGACGCAGAATTGGATGCCAAAAAACACAATACCATCGCCCATTTTGATATCCCTGAGGAAGGTTATGTGTTGATGCCCGATCAGTTTTATTTGGGTGTGACCCTTGAATATACCGAAACCCATGCCCATGTGCCGTTTTTGGAAGGCAAAAGCAGTACCGGTAGGTTGGGGATCGATATCCACGCCACCGCCGGTAAAGGCGATGTGGGCTTCTGTGGCAACTGGACCTTAGAAATCTCCGTGAAAAAGCCCGTGAGGGTGTATGCCGGGATGCCGATCGGACAGTTGATCTACTTCCCTGTAGACGGAGAGATTCTTGTGCCCTACAACGCCAAGAAAAACGCAAAATACTCAGGCCAGCCCAACCACCCGGTCGAAAGTATGATGTGGAAGAACCAATTCTGATGTCCTATCTTTGCGGGAAGGATGAGTAACGCTGAGATTTTCGAAAAAGTCATTTCCCATTGCAAAGAATACGGGTTCGTATTTCCTTCCAGTGACATTTATGGTGGATTAACCGCTGTGTACGATTACGGCCAAAATGGCGTTGAATTGCGCAACAATTTGCGTCAGTACTGGTGGAAATCCATGACCCAGCTCAATCAAAACATTGTGGGGATTGATGCAGCAATCTTTATGCATCCCAAAGTGTGGAAAGCCAGCGGTCACGTAGACGGGTTCAGCGATCCGATGATTGATAACAAAGATAGCAATAAGCGCTATCGGGCCGACGTGCTGTTGGAGGATCATCAGGAGAAAATCCGACAGAAGATCGACAAGGAAATCGACAAAGCTGCCAAGCGATTTGGTGAGACTTTTGACGCGGTGATGTATCGAACCACCAACCCCAGGGTAATGGAATACCAAGCGCAGATTGACCGCATCGATGCTGTGTTGAAAGAAGGTTTGGAAACCGGAAATCTGGCGATGATCAAAGACTTGATTGACGCGGAAGGGATTGTTTGTCCAATCAGTGGATCGCACAATTGGACCGATGTGCGTCAGTTTAACTTGATGTACAGCACACAAATGAGCGCCACCGACAATGGGGAAGACAGCTTGTATCTGCGTCCGGAAACCGCCCAGGGTATTTTTGTGAACTTCTTGAATGTGCAGAAAACGGGCAGGATGAAGTTGCCTTTTGGTATCGCACAAACGGGAAAAGCCTTCAGAAATGAAATTGTGGCCCGGCAGTTCATCATGCGGATGAAGGAGTTTGAGCAGATGGAGATGCAGTTTTTCGTGAAGCCCGGAACCGAATTGGAATTTTATGCGTTTTGGAAAGCGCAGCGCCTGAAATGGCATAAGGCCTTGGGAACGCCCGATGCCAAATATCGTTACCATGATCACGTGAAGTTGGCGCACTATGCCAATGCTGCGGTAGACATTGAATACGATTTTCCGTTTGGCTTCAAAGAAGTGGAAGGCATTCACTCACGCACCGATTTTGATTTGGGCAAACACGAAGAGTTTAGTGGCAAGAAATTGCGCTACTTTGACCCTGAATCCAACGAGAGTTTCGTGCCCTATGTGGTGGAGACATCCATTGGGTTGGATCGATTGTTCTTGCTTACCTTGTGTGAGGCATTTGCTGAGGAGTCGGTAGATGGCGATACCCGCACAGTGTTGAAGTTGCACCCTGCCATCGCGCCGGTAAAAGCGGCCATTTTGCCTTTGGTGAAAAAGGATGGGTTGCCAGAATTGGCGGAGCAGATTTACAATGAATTGCGCATCGATTACAACGTATACATCGAAGACAAAGACAGCATCGGAAAGCGTTACAGGAGAATGGATGCCATCGGTACGCCTTTCTGTATTACGGTGGATCACGACAGTTTGGCCAACCAGGATGTAACGGTGCGTTACCGCGACACCATGGAGCAAAAACGGGTGCAAATTGCCGATTTGGGGGCTTTGCTACAATCGGAAGTATCGATGAGTGCCTTATTAAAGAAATTGTTATAAACGAATAAACCTATCAAACCATGAATACTGTTGAGACGATTGATTTTGCCGGAGAGCGCGTGTTGGTCCGCGTGGATTTTAACGTGCCTTTGGATGCCGAGTACAAGATTACCGATGATTCTCGGATGACGGCGGCTTTGCCAACCATCAAGAAGATTCTGGGCGATGGGGGTTCGGTGATTTTGATGAGCCACTTGGGCCGTCCGAAAGAAGGTCCAACCGAAAAATACTCTTTGAAACACTTGGTTACCCATTTGTCTGAGCTGTTGGGCAGCAATGTGCGTTTCGCCTCGGATTGCATTGGGGAGGACGCGGCCCATTTGTCGAGCAGTTTGCAAGATGGAGAGGTGTTGTTGTTAGAGAATTTGCGTTTTTACAAGGAGGAAGAGAAGGGTGATCGCGATTTTGCGGCAAAGTTGGCGGCCTTGGGAACCTTTTATGTGAACGATGCTTTTGGTACGGCTCACCGGGCGCATGCAAGCACAGCGATTATTGCTGATTTCTTCGCTGGGAGGAAGGCTTTCGGGTTTTTGATGGCCAAGGAAGTCGCCAATGCCAATCAGGTGATGAAGGCGCCCCAACGTCCGTTTGCCGCGATTGTAGGTGGTGCGAAGGTGAGCGATAAGATTTTGATCGTAGAGAATTTGTTGAACACGGCCGATCACATCATCATTGGTGGGGGTATGGCTTACACGTTTTACAAGGCACAGGGCGGAGAGATCGGCAACAGTTTGTGTGAGGCAGATCGGTTAGAGACTTGTGTAGAGATTTTGAAGAAGGCGGAAGCCAAGGGGGTGAAAATTCATTTGCCCGTAGATTCTACCATTGCCGATAAGTTTGCTGCGGATGCCAACACCCAGAATTTTGCGAGCGATCAGATTCCAAGCGGTTGGATGGGGTTGGATATCGGGGAGAAGGCTTGTGGGACTTTCAGGGAGGTGTTGTTGGACAGCAAGACCATTTTGTGGAACGGTCCGATGGGCGTGTTTGAAATGCCTGCTTTTGAGCGCGGCACCAAGACGGTGGCTCAGTCGGTGGCGGACGCCACGGTGGCTGGGGCTTTTAGTTTGATTGGTGGTGGCGACAGTGCAGCGGCGGTGTATCAGTTCGGGTTCGACGACAAGGTCAGTTATGTGAGCACGGGCGGCGGGGCTTTGTTGGAATATTTTGAGGGCAAGGTGTTGCCGGGGATTGCTGCGATAGAGGGTTGATGGGGGTGCTGTTGAATTAGCGCAGGGCTGATTTTTCGGCTTCGCTTAGTTGGTCGCAACCGGTAAAAAACGCGATGGCGATGTCTTTGATGGGCGATGGGTTTTTGGCGAATTGAAGGGCCAGGGGTTTGTCGACCGCCATATTTTTTTTCATGTTAATGAGTGAGGGGGTGCCATACTCAAAGGAGTAGCGGAGGAAGCGTATTTCTAAATTTTTGGGTTGGAGGATGACGGCGGCATTGAGTTGTTGTTGGGCTTGGCTGGCCAGGGAGAGTTTGCTGGTAGGGGAGATGGAGGCCCGAGCCCGGAGGGCGAGGGCCGTGCCGTAATAGGCCTTGGCGAGTGCGTCGCTGCCAGCATGCGTCTTGGTTTTGGTTTCCAGTGGTAAAATCCCCATTTCGCTGGTCAACGCTTGTCGATACAAGGTACGAATAACTATCCAATCCTGCGGTGTTGTTGCTGATACAAAGATCAGCAGGGTACACAGTAGGACGCGCCGCGACAGGTTTTGTAGCATGGTGAGTAAACAACCCAACTGAGGTTTGGTTTTACAACCACTTGCGGCGGCGGAAGAAATACAAGGTGCTGAGCGATGACAGTACCATTAGGCCAATGCTGAAAGCAAAGCCGTATTTCCATTTGAAAGCATCGATGAATTCGAAGTTCATGCCATAAATACTGGCAATGAGAGTGGGTGGCATGAAAATCACTGAAGCCACCGTAAAAATCTTGATGATTTTGTTCTGCTCAATGTTGATCAAACCCAAAAACGTATTCTGCAAATATTCCAATCGCTCGAAATTGAAATTGGTATGGTCGATCAGTGAGTTGATATCCTTAATCACAATCCGCAATCGCTCGTAATCATCGCCCTCAAACTCCCGACTTTTCAAAATGGCACTGAGTACGCGTTGCTTATCGACAGCATTCTGTCGCAATTCCATCGTCAATTCTTGCATCCGGTTGATTTCCAGAATGATGGTTTCGTTGGGGTTTTGGGTGAGCGATAACTCTTTTGATAATCCAGCCACTTGCTTGGCCAATCCCTCGAGCAAATCAGCGTCGTTATCTACGCCCATCTCGAGTAAGGTAGCCATGATCTGTTTTCCCGTGTGGAACAGCCGTCCTGTAGCTTTAATTTTCTTTACGCAGTCTGAAAATGCACTCAAATCGGCATCGCGGTAGGTAAAGAGGATGTCGTCTTGCAAAATGAACGACACCGCATTGGAATGGAATAAGCCTGATTTTTGGTCGAAGTGTAGGAAGTTGCTGTTGGCAATAATCTCATCATCGGTTTCGAAATATCGAGATGAACTCTCAATCTCTAACTGTTGTTGCCGCGACTGGAACTTGAATTCGAAGTTTGCTTCTACATCGGCGATTTCAGCCGCTGAAGGATTTTGAAGGTCAATCCATACCAATCCATCCAATGTCTCTAACTGAGACAACGTTTGCACTTTCTGCACACGATTTTGACGCTGATAGTAGACGCGCATCATTGGATTGGGTTATACTTCGGGGTTCGCCTTCCATTTGGAAAAGTGGTGCAAATATAGGTTTAATTTTTTTCAATGAGCCAAAATTCGGCTTCATGGCTGATTTCGAAGGTGCCCCACAGTAATTCGGGTAGTTGAATGTGCTCTATCCGTGATTTGCCGCCTGGATTCGTCAGTGCCATCAATTGCGATTCAATCCTTTTTGTGTGGTTGGATTTTTCTTTGCCAAAGTGCAGGTATACCAACGATTTTTTTTGTGATAAGCCAAGGCTATCCAGGGATTTGTCGGTTTTTAAAATCCAGATGTTGCTGTGCGATAGTTGGTTGGCGAGGTGGTTGTAAATGTTCTCAGGGTGATATTGTTGAAAACGTTTGTGATCGGCATAATACAACACTTGAAAAGCAGCATGATAAGGTTCTATGATGATGGGTGTTGTTTCTATTGAGGATTTCTCCAATTCCTTGGCGGTTTTTTGAAGCGCCTCTTTCATGCAAGCTTCATTGGGCGGGGTGAAATTCTTTCCCGAGAGTATTGTAAATAAAAAAATAGGGAGTACAACATAGTATAACCACTGCTTGAAATGTTCTCTCAACCCATTCAGGGCCATCGCCAAAATCAAGCACAAAAAGGGCAGTGTGATGCAGGCGTATCGCTCCGTAAACATGGGAATGGAAAAGGGATGGTCCAAACTCAGCAGCCACTGTCCGAAAAAGGGCAGTGCAAAAAGCCATAGTAGGAGTTGCGCGTGTTGTTTTTGGACATCAGCATTGTTGGTGCGTGTGGGTTGAGCGACAACCTTTACAACTGCGTATACCAGCAAAATTATGGCAATGATTGTGGCGGCAGGCGTATTGAGGTATTTCCACAGGGTTAAATAGGGGGCGTCCCAGGGCGCTGGGTTTACCCAGGTGCCCTGGGACGCGCTATCAACAAACCGATGCCATAAATTTGGGATGTACCAACCAAATGAAATACCAAACCCCAGACCAACCCAAAGCAAGGATTTCATGACCCATCGCTTTTCATGGGCGGTCCACAACCAATAACCCATGTGAGCCATTAAAATCCAGGCGCCAAAAAAATGGGAAAGACAGAGGATCCCGCCCACAAAACCATAAGCAATCCACGTTGAATTTTGTGGCTTTTGTATCGCCCTTAAAAAAAGCATCGTACACGCAACCCCCAACAGCAAAGTGAGGTTGTACGTTCTGGCCTCATGCGCCAAAAAGGTGGTGTAATTGCTTGATAAAAAGAGCAACGCCGCCAATAACCCGATGCGCGCATTTCCCGATTTTTGCTGAGGAAGATTGCCCTGTGCAGAAATTTGTGTGCCCAAAATGTACATGAGGGCAGTCGTAATGCTGCTGAAGATCGCCGAAAGCCATCTAACAGCCAAAGCACTGTCGCCAAACCAACCCATCCAATCATGCAAAATCCATTCGTATAATGGCGGGTTGTTGCCAGTAGAAAGGTGGTGGAGAATGAGGCTGGGCGACATTTGAGCATGGTAAATGCTGAAACACTCGTCTGACGTAAGACTCAGTGTGTCGATCCCTATGAGGTGGATTCCCAGGGCAATGAAAAAAATGGCCGAAACATGGACCGCAATGTGTTGGAAAAAGGGGAAGCGAATGGGATTGCTCACCATGACGCCCGAATTAAATCCTGCCTAAAATGCGCTTAATTTTCAATTCGATGACCCCAAAGAGTGCCTCGCGGAAAATTTTTGTGCTCATTTTAGAAGTGCCCGCAGTGCGGTCTGTGAAAATTATGGGGTGTTCTTGGATTTGAAAACCCTTGCAGGAAGAACGGAATTTCATTTCAATTTGAAAGGCATACCCCCTGAATTTGATATCGTCGATGCCGATGGTTTCAAGCACTTTTCGCTTGTAACAAACAAAGCCCGCAGTGGTGTCGGCAATGTTTAATCCAGTAATAAACTTAACGTATTTACTGGCGTAATAGCTCATCAAAACCCGACCCATCGGCCAGTTTACGACGTTCACCACGCCGCCAAAATAACGTGAACCTACACAAACATCCGCACCCGCTTCACATTTGGCAATGAGGTTGGGAAGTTGGTCTACAGGGTGGGAGAAGTCACAATCCATCTCGCAGATGTACTCGTATCCTCGCTCCAAAGCCCAATGGAATCCGGCGATGTAAGCGGTGCCTAAGCCATTTTTGCCTTGGCGCTTAAGGATGTGCAATTTCTCACGCTGCTGATTGTATTGAGACATCATAGCATCCACCTGAGCGGCTGTGCCATCGGGTGAATTATCGTCTACCACCAACAGGTCAATGTCTTTGTCCAGCGCCATCACCGTATGGACCATTTTCTCGATGTTCTCGATTTCGTTGTAGGTAGGGATGATAACTAGATACTTCGACATGTGTTTCGGTGAGCGAAATTAAGTTATTTTGCAAGTAAATGAAAAAAATGGGTGTATCATCGGGCGGAAGAAAAGCGTTATTCCTCGATAGAGATGGCATAATCAATCATGATCCTGGCGATTATACCCAATCGCTGGGAGAATTTCAGGTGCTGCCTGGGGTGGTTGAAACGCTAAAAAGTTGGCATGATGCAGGCTTTGTTCTCATTGTGGTGACCAATCAAGGGGGCTTGGCGAAAGGGCTTTACCCCGAAAGCGAAGTGCATGCGATGCATCAATATTTTCAAGGGCTTTGCATTCAAGCCGGTTTTTCCATTGCCCATTTTTATTTCTGTCCCCATCATCCCGATTACAACGGGCGTTGCTTGTGTCGCAAACCCGGTAGTTTGATGGTGGAAAAAGGGCTGCATCAATTCCATTTGGATCCCAATCAATGCCTGATCATTGGCGATAAGCAACGCGATTTGGATGCCGCTGCTGCTGCCGGAGTAGATGGCGTTTTGATTGATACCAATGCCCGTATCCCTCGTCCGGAAGAAGTCCTTGACGATTTTGCCTAAATGAACTATATTTGTTGTAACAACTATTATGAAATTCAAATTTCACCCTTCAGCGGAGCGCGGCGTCAACAAAATGGCGTGGTTAGATTCTAAATTTAGTTTCAGTTTTGCCCATTGGTATGACCCTCAAAAAATTCATTTTGGGGCTTTGCGGGTGTTGAATGATGACATCATTGCCCCCAATATGGGGTTTGGTATGCATCCTCACGACAACATGGAAATCGTAACCATTATGTTATCGGGTGAGCTGCAGCACAAAGATTCTATGGGACATACGGCCATCATCAAAGCGGGGGAGGTTCAGCACATGACGGCGGGTACAGGGATCATGCACAGTGAGGTAAACTCGAGCAGCACCGAGGAGAGTAAGTTGTTGCAATTGTGGGTGTTTCCCCGGGTGCACAATTTAAAGCCTAGCTATGATCAGCGCTTTTTTGATGAGGCAGGTCGCGACAGTCAGTGGCAATTTTTGGCTACACCCCAAGGCGGAGATTCAATCAAAGTGCAACAGGATGCTTACTTCGTACGTCGTTTGATGAAAATCGATGAAACGGCTGGCTACGAACTGCATGGTGAATACCAAGGGGTTTATGTGTTTGTGATTGAAGGCAGTGTAGAAGTCAACGGACAAGCCCTTGGAAGGCGTGATGCGCTGGGTGTTTGGGAGGTTGATCAGCTAGACATCAAGGCTTTGGAGAAGTCTGATGTATTGTTGATTGAAATTCCGATGCGATAAATCACTTCGCCAGTTCGGCGATGTGAGCCTCGAGTTCTGACTCGGCACCGGGGGTATATCCTTGGTGGGAATAAACCATTTTGCCATTTTTGTCGAACACGAAGGTCATCGGCGGATTGTTCACGTTCATGGCGCGCGCCAAATCCATGTTTTCATCGAGGATGATTTCGTATTGCCAGTTTTCGGCCAATACTTTTGGTTTTACTTTGCGGCTGTTTCGTGCATCGTCGATGCTCACAGCGACCAATTTTACATTGTATTTTGATTGCCAGTCGGCATAAAGCTCGTCGATGGCTTGTAATTCTTTGATGCAAGGTCCGCACCAAGTAGCCCAGAACGACACCACAGTAATTTTGCCTTTTTCAACGGTGGTATTGAAGTTGATGGGCGCGCTATCGATGTCTTTTACTTGAACAGAAGGGGCGTCTTGATTGGCATCTTGACCGAAGATTGCGGGGGTCATAGCCAACAATGCAAACAAAAGAGAGGTAATGTGCTTTTTCATCGTGGCAAAAGTATTCCAAATTTGGTGCCAAATGCCACGGAATTTTTGCAAAATTCACAACAGTTTCATCGCTTTGGCCATTGGATGTTAACTTCGCAACATGGAAAAGCCCAGTTTGCCATCAGGAACCCGCGATTTTTCACCGCTTGTAATGCAGCGAAGAAAATATATCCTTTCAGTCATGGAATCGGTGTTTGTTGCGCATGGTTATGGGGCTTTGGAGACGCCTTCGTTGGAAAATTTGAAAACCTTACAGGGAAAATACGGCAATGAGGGGGATCAATTGTTGTTCAAAGTGCTGAATTCTGGGGATTATTTGTCGAATGTGGGCGAAGATATTTTGCAGAGCAAAGAGGTGAAATTGCTCACGCCCCACATTGCTGATCGGGGGTTGCGCTATGATTTAACGGTGCCGTTGGCGCGGTTTGTGGTCATGAATCGCAACGACATTACATTTCCGTTCAAGCGTTATCAAATGCAGCCTGTTTGGCGGGCCGATCGTCCGCAAAAAGGTCGTTACAGAGAATTTTGGCAGTGCGACATTGATGTAGTTGGGGCAAATTCTGTGGTGTCGGAGGCTGAGTTGATAGAAATGTATCAAGCCGTTTTCGCGCGTTTGGATTTGGGGGTGACCATTCGAATCAATCACCGCGGTGTCTTGGATGCTTTCATGGGTGTTTTGGGGAACAAGGAAGATTGGAATACTTTCATGATTGTGATTGACAAGGCCGATAAAATTGGTTACGAGGGGGTAGTGAAGGAGTTATCGGAGCGAGGACTAACCCGTGCTTTGGGCGCTTGGGAGTGGTTATGGAATAGTAAATCGGAGCGAGGCAACGAGGCCAAATTGGCATTGGCAGCCAATACCGCTTTCATGCAGTGCGATACATTGACTGCGGCTTTGAATGATTTGCGTTCGATTTTTGGATTGGTAGAAAGTACAGAGAATGTGGTGTTGGACTTTACCTTGGCTCGTGGGCTGAGTTATTATACGGGAGCGGTGTTTGAGGTGGAGGGGTCGGACGGGCGTTTGCCTTCCGATTTCCGGTTGGGAAGTATTGGCGGGGGCGGTAGGTACGACAACCTCACGGGGGTATTTGGATTGAAGGATGTTTCTGGTGTGGGGGTTAGTTTTGGTTTGGATCGGATATACGACACGATGGAGGCGGCCAATTTGTTTGAGGGAGTTGGGGTAGATGCTACGGCAACGCTGGTGTGTGCAATGGACGAGGATTGTTTGTTGTTCAGCAGCGGTGTTGCGCGCGCGCTCCGCGCGCGCTTATCCAAGGTAGAACTTTACCCGGGTACGCCGAAATTGAAGAAACAGTTGGACTATGCCAACGATAAAAATATGGGCTTTGCGGTGATCATCGGTCGAGATGAAATGCAAGCCAATCAAGTGGCCTTGAAAAATTTGGTCACTGGGGAACAAACACATTGTTCGGTGGAAGAGGCCATTGGGCAGATTGCATCGGTCAATCGATAATAGAACTTCATGAAATCATTTTATACATTGCAGGAGGCCCTGGAGGCATTGAAACAGCCGGTTGAACTAACCCCGGAAGTGCGGGAGCGAATGGATCGGAGTGTGGCTTTTTTGGCGAAATATTTGTCGGAAGCAACGGCCCCCGTTTATGGGGTGAATACAGGGTTTGGGTCATTGCAAAATGTGGAAATATCGGCCCAGGACTTATCTGCCTTGCAAGAAAATTTGTTGATTACCCACGCCGCAGGCGTGGGTAATCCCCTCAATATGCACCTGGTGCGTACCATGCTGTGGCTCAAAATGCTCAACATGAGCAAGGGGTATTCGGCGATCCGACCTGAGATCTTTGAGCGACTTTCTGCCATGTATAATCAGCAGTGGTATCCCGTGGTTACTGAGCAAGGCTCGCTCGGCGCCTCCGGCGACCTCGCACCGCTGTCGCAAATGGTGTTGCCCCTCATCGGGAAAGGCTTTTTACGCCATCCCCAACACGGTGAGATTTCAGGTGAACAGTGGCTGACTCAAAACAATTGGAAACCTTTGCAATTGGGTCCGAAAGAAGCCCTCGGACTCATCAACGGCACCCAATTTATGTTGGCCCATGCCATGGAAGCATACCGCAGAATTCGCAACATCGTGAAGCAACTGCCAATTGTAAGCGCATTGAGTGTGGATGCATTCGATTGTAGGATGGATCCCTTCCAAACGCCCATTCATCGGGTGAGGCCTCATGCCGGACAGTTGGCCGCGGCCGCAGAGATTCGGGCCATTTTGGAAGATTCTCCCATCGCCAAGCAAGCCAAAAAGCAAGTGCAAGATCCTTACAGCTTTCGTTGTATTCCTCAGGTTCATGGCGCTTCGTACGATGCCTTGGATCACTGCTTGGATGTGTGGGAAACAGAGTTGAATTCGGTGACCGATAACCCCAATGTATTTGAGGAAGAAAATTTGGTTCTGAGTGGTGGCAATTTCCACGGACAGCCGTTGGCATTGACATTGGATTACGCTGCGATGGCACTGTCTGAGCTCGGTAGCATCAGTGAGCGAAGGACCTATCTGTTGGTGAGCGGTCAGCGGGGTTTATCGCCTTATTTGGCCGATGGAGCGGGGTTAGACAGTGGATACATGATTGCGCAGTATAGCGCAGCGGCCTTGGCTTCGCAAAACAAGCAGTTGTGTACGCCGGCCTCGGTGGATAGTATCATGAGTTCGAACGGTCAGGAGGATCATGTGAGCATGGGGGCCAACGCCGCCACGAAATTGTTGCGTGTGATAGAGAACATCGAGAATATTTTGGCGGTGGAATGGTTGTGTGGGGTGGCGGCACTAAAACAGCGTGGACAGGCCACGGCACCGGCCTTACAGCAAGGGGTAGATGCGTTTTCTAAGGCTTACGATATCGACCACGAATCTCAACCCATGCAGGAATTGATTGCCTCTGCCAAGGGGTGGTTGTTCCCGAAAATGGGGTGATTGTTGCAAAACCGTAATCCTTTAATTCGCAGACGCAATATTTTTAAAAGTCATGCAACCCACCCCCGAGCACAATGCAAAAATTGCGAAGATGACATTCGCTTCGGTTTATCCCCATTATTTGGCCAAGTTGGAACGAAAAGGAAGGAGCAAAGAAGAACTGCATCAGGTGATTGAGTAGTTGACTGGTTTTAACGATGATAGGATCTCAGAACTCATCGACGGAAGTGTAACCTTCGAAGCTTTTTTTTGCGCAGGCTCAACTAAACCCCAATGCACACCTAATTACCGGTCTCATTTGTGGTTGTAGGGTAGAGCAAATTGAAAATTTATTGACCCGGAATGTTCGTTACTTGGATAAATTGGTCGACGAATTGGCGAAAGGGCGGAAGATGGAAAAAATCCTAAGGCGTTAAAAGGCTTTTTTAATGGGACAAGAGTACATTTGATTATGGTAAAATCAGGTGAAGGCAAAGATAAGGCGCTGTTAAAATGGCGGGGTATTGATCTGATGTTTATTTGTCTCGGTGTAGCGATGGCTTCAGTGGGTTTGAAAGGGTTTATTCTACCCAATGACTTTTTAGACGGGGGTGCGATGGGCATTTCTCTCTTGCTAGAATTGCTCACAGATGTTGAACTGTCTGTGTTGGTTATTTTGGTGAATCTTCCTTTTGTGATTATCGGAGCAAATCAAATTTCGAGGGATTTTGCTGTGAAGAGTGTTTTAGCCATCGTGGCCTTGGCATTGGTTGTTCATTTCCTTAGTTTGCCTCACATTACCAATGATAAATTATTGATATCTATTTTCGGTGGATTTTTCTTGGGAGCGGGAATTGGGCTTACCATTAGAGGTGGTGCGGTAATCGATGGGACAGAGGTATTGGCGATTGCCGTAAGTAGAAGAACGAGTTTGTCTGTGGGTGATTTTATTGCCCTGTTTAACGCCGCCTTGTTCTTATTGGCAGCCAGTCTCATTGGAATTGAAACAGCAATGTATTCAATGCTCACCTATTTGTCTGCTTCTAAAACCATTGATTTTGTGATTCATGGTGTAGAGGAATACTTGGGTGTTATGGTGGTTTCAGACAAATCGGATGAAATTAAACATCAAATCATTTCCAAACTTGGTAGAGGTGTGACTGTTTTGAAAACAGACAAGGGGTTCGGGAAACGAGGTGAGTTGGGAGAAGAAGGGCGCATGTTATTTTTTGTGGTTACCCGTTTGGAAGTCACCAAGTTATTGTTTGAAATTGAGCAGGTCGATCCAGATGCCTTTGTAGTGCAACATGCCCTGAAAGATACAAAGGGAGGTATGATCAAAAAACGACCTTTACATTAATTGGGCAAGGTGCCTTTGATGAAATTCCAAATTTCTTCACGACCTGCTTTGGTCTCTGAGCTGCTGATGAAAAACGGTGGCAATTCCTCCCACACCTCCAACAGTGCCTGTTCAATGGCGGCTTTGTTCTCTGCTAATTCCGATACTTTTAGTTTGTCGGCCTTGGTGCCAATCAAGGCCATTGGTATGCCGTTCTCCCCACATTCGTTGATGAAACTCAAGTCAATGGCCTGGGGTTTGATGCGTAAATCCACCAACACGAACAAGCAAAACAAATTGACCCTGTCGCGGAGGTAGTATTTGATCATCTTTCCAAATACCTCTCGCTGGTCCTTGGAGACTTTGGCGTATCCATAGCCGGGCAAATCCACAAATTGAATCTGCTTGTTTAATAAAAACAAATTGATGGATTGTGTTTTCCCCGGAGTAGAGCTTGTTTTGGCCAAGCCATTGCGCTGGGTGAGCATGTTGATCAAGCTGCTTTTGCCTACGTTACTCCGACCAATGAAGGCGAATTCAGGCAATTCTGTATGGGGCATATCGGCATTCTTCTGCCAGCTGCCAATGTAATCTGCGGTATTGATTTCCATGGTTTTTTGTCGCGTATTCGGTGAAAGACTTCAACGGGTTTCAGAGGGGAGTGGTGCCAATTGCGTATATTTGTAACTTTATTGTGACAACGCAAGTTAAACCCAATCCCGCCTCCGAGGCTTCAAAAAAACAACAAGTGGAGGAAATGTTCGACAACATTTCTCCCCGATACGATTTTTTAAATCATTTTTTGTCGCTCGGCGTCGATTACTCATGGCGCACGAAGGTCAGAAAGAATGTCAATGCATTCGGTGCCAAACACATCCTCGATGTGGCCACGGGAACGGCAGATTTGGCCATTGAACTCACGAAAATTGAGGGTTCACGCATTGTGGGTGTGGACATTAGCCAAGGCATGCTCGATTTTGGTCAGGTGAAGCTCAACCAAAAAAAGCTCACGAATCGCATCGTATTAAAACAAGCCGATTCAGAAAAATTGCCCTTTGGCGATCAAGAATTTGATGCAGTAACAGTGAGTTTCGGTGTGCGTAACTTCGAGAATTTACTGGCTGGATTGTCGGAAATGCACCGTGTGCTGAAGCCCGGTGGCCCCATGATTGTCTTGGAATTCAGTAAACCCACCAATCCTGTATTTTCCCGACTGTATTGGTTTTACTTCAAGAATATTTTGCCCTTGATGGGTAAATTGCTGTCGCGCAGTACCAATGCCTACACCTACTTGCCTCAGAGTGTGGCAGCTTTCCCTGAGGGAGAGGAATTTGCATCAAAAGCAAAATCTGTGGGCTTTTCATCCGTTACATTTAAACCCCTTACCTTCGGAATTTGTACGATGTACACATGCGTAAAGTAATTCTTCTCATAGTGATGTTTGTGTTGGTGGGCAATTCCATGGCCCAGCCCCGCGATTATAATCGCGATTACCGTAAGCATTTTTTCTGGGGGATTGCCTTCGCCGGTACATCGGCCAAAATGAAAATGGAGCTCGATCCCGTTTTTTGGCAACGCACCGATTCCATCTCAAGTATCCGTCCACAAGCCCAAGCCGGTGGTGGATTTGGAGGCTCGGTGGCTTATCGAATGGGGAAATATTGGGAGATTAAAACGTTGACCATGTTGCAACTGCATCAGCGCAATGTGCAATATACCTGGCAGCATACGCCCGGACCAACCATTAAAATTGAAACCATATCGTTTGATATGCCATTGACGCTAAAATATCGTTCTAGCATGCCCAACAACACGCGGATGTACGTGTTGGGTGGGGTGCGCTGGTCACACGATTTTCAGAGCAACGAAGGCCTGGTGATTGGGGAGTCAAAACCGCTTATTGCCCTGAAAGCCAATACATACTACTATGAGTTTGGAGCAGGGATGGAATTTCGACTCGAATTTGTGGATTTGTCGCTTGAATTAAAAATGTCTAACGGACTGAATAACGCATTGATAAGGGTGCCCAATAGCTACTATTCTGGCAGCTTAGCGGCCATTTACCCGCGTCTGTTCAGCATCTCATTGATGGCCCAGAATTGAATTTCGTATTACAACATAAAGATCCCTTCACCAAAGCAAGGGCCGGTGTGATCGAAACCGCACACGGACGTATCCAAACCCCCATTTTCATGCCCGTTGGCACAGCCGGAACAGTGAAAGGGGTTCATCGCAATTTTCTGCTCAACAAAAATGATGTCAATGCGGACATCATCCTGGGCAATACCTACCACCTGTATTTGCGTCCCGGACTAGACGTATTGCAAAAAGCGGGTGGCATTCATGAATTTAGCAATTGGGATCGTCCAGTCCTTACAGACAGCGGGGGTTACCAAGTGTATTCGCTCTCGAGTACAAGAAAACTGACCGATGAGGGGGTGAAATTTGCAAGTCACATCGATGGATCCAAGCACCTTTTCAGTCCAGAGCGGGTGATGGATATTCAGCGGGTCATTGGTGCAGATATCATCATGGCTTTCGATGAATGCACGCCCTATCCCTGCGATTACGACTACGCCAAAAAGTCGATGCACATGACCCATCGTTGGCTTGATCGTTGCTTTTCTCGATTCAATGAAACATCGCCCATTTACGGACATGAGCAGGCGTTGATGCCCATCGTTCAGGGGAGTGTGTATGATGACTTGCGCAAGCAAAGTGCTGAATATGTACTAAAACACGACGCCAAAGGATATGCCATTGGTGGATTGAGCGTGGGCGAACCTCACGAGGATATGTACCGAATCACTGAATTGGTGACAGATATTTTGCCTACCGACAAGCCCCGCTATTTGATGGGCGTGGGCACCCCAGAGAATCTGTTAAACGCCATAGCCTTGGGGGTAGATATGTTTGATTGTGTGATGCCAACCCGCAATGGTAGGAATGGCAATGTATTTACAACTGAGGGAATCATAAATATCAAAAATAAACAGTGGTCAGAGGATTTCTCTGCTTTGGATACCTGGCTGACACCGGAATACAGTAAGGCTTATGTTCGACACTTATTTCAATCCAATGAGATGATGGGACCCATTATCGCAAGTATTCAAAATTTGCGGTTTTATCTTTGGTTGGTGCGACAAGCCCGCCAGCGCATCCTGCAGGGGGATTTCCATATTTGGAAGCAAAGCATTCTAAAAACTGTTTCGCGCAAATTGTCGTAGATTGCCTTTTTGTTGCCATCCCCCATGAAAATTAAAAAGTTAGACTGGTACATATCCAAGAAATTCTTGGAGACGTTCTTTGTAACGGTGGGGTTGTTCATCATCATCATCATGGTGTTTGATGTGGCAGAAAAGCTCGATGATTTCTTGGCGAAATCGGCTCCGGTGAATGAGATTTTTACGGTGTATTACCTGAATTTCGTTCCGAGTTTGCTCAATACATTCTCCCCGATTTTCATTTTTATCTCCGTGCTTTACATGACCTCGCGGTTGGCCTCTCGCACCGAGATTATTTCCATGTTGGCCGGCGGAATGTCGCTCAAACGCATTTTATTTCCCTACATGGCCACGGCAGCTTTGCTGGCCGTGGGTAGCTATGTATTGAATGCTTGGGTAATTCCCATCACCGACAAAGCCCGTGTGCGTTTCGAAAATGCCTACATGCGAGACTATTACTCTCAAGCCAAATCAACCATTTTTCGGCAGATTAAACCCGGCGTGATTTTGTACATGGAGTATTTTAACAACAACGACAGTTCAGGGGTGGGGATCACCGTAGAGGAATACAAAGGGCAGCAGCTCAAAAGTTCATTGTTCGGTCGGTTTATTCGCTGGTCGCCAGAGGCCAAAAAGTGGCGATTGGAAATGGTTTGGCAGCGGAAATTTTTATCGAATGGAAACCAAGATATCCAATATCACGCTACCTTGGATACCTTGATCCCATTTAATCCCGAGGATTTCTTTTTTCGATTAGAAGACGTTCAAAGCCTCAACCAAAACGAACTGCGGGGCATGATTGCCAAAGAAAAAATGCGGGGGTCGAGCAACGTGGAATTGCTGCAAACTGAGCTCAATCGCAGATATGCCTCGCCTTTCAGTACCTTTATTTTGGTATTGATTGCCGTGAGTGTGGCTGGACGGAAAACGCGCGGGGGACTTGGTTTCTCCTTGGCCGTTGGGATTTTTGTGATCCTATTTTTCTTGTTTTTCAGTAAGTACTTTGTTTCGTTGGGCAATTCCGGGGTGATATGGCCTTGGCTATCGGTTTGGTTGCCGAATTTGCTCTTTGTGCCAGTGGCGTATTTGTTTTATCGATTTGCGCAACAATAGTCGCGAAAAATTACTCCACCTGGATCACCAATCCCTTCAGATAATGTCCTTCTGGATGATACAAATTCACCGGATGGTCGGCGCCTTGTCCCAATCGATAGAGGATTCTGCAGTTTCTTCCTGCCTCGATGCCCGCTGCGGTGACGGTGTTGGCAAACAATACATCATCCACCACTTGAGAGCAACTGAAGGTGAACAAAAGGCCGCCGGGTGATACCCGTTTCATGCCCATGGCGTTGAGGCGTTTGTAGCCCATGACAGCTTTATGTTTTTTCGACAAACTTTTGGCAAACGCTGGCGGGTCGAGTACAACGATGTCGAATTGTTGCTCCACATCCCCCAGGTGTTTCATGACGTCTACCACCAATCCTTCGTGACTTTGGTGGGGTTGCAATTTCATGAGCGATGCGTTGTTGTTGGCCAGGTCGATGGCGGTTTGACTGATATCGGCACTGATTACCTTAGTGGCGCCGCCCGCCAGGGCGGCAACAGAAAACCCGCCGGTGTAACAGAAGGTGTTCAACACCGATTTGTCTTTGGCAAACTGTCTCAGTAGATCGCGGTTATCTCGCTGGTCCAAGAAAAAGCCCGTTTTTTGTCCAGTCACCCAATTCACAGTAAACAATAGATTGTTTTCCTTGGCGATGGTTTCAGCGGTATCACCCAGCAGGAAACCGTCGGGGTCCACTGCGCCGTGCATGGCAGCAAAACTCTTGTTGTAAATGGTTTTTAATTTGAGGTCTTTCAGGTTTTCCAGGGCTTCAGCGATGTGGTTGATGCTGTTGTACATCCCCAAGCTGTGGGCTTGAATCACCGCGCAATCGTTGTAAATATCGATGATGAGTCCGGGTAGGTTATCGCCCTCACCATGAACCAAGCGATAGGCGGTGGTGGGCGTTTTGAGTCCGAATCCCAGAAGTTTGCGCAGGGCCAGGCAGTTTGCCAATTTGGTTTGCCAAAAGGCCGTATTGGGTTCTATGGCTTCAAAGGCCACCATGCGAATTGCAATGCTACCATCGCCCACTTGTCCGGTCCCCAGCAACCGACCTTTGTGGTCGAAGACTTGCACCCAATCACCGATATACACTTCATCGATTTCTTGGATGGCGCCGGTGAACACCCAGGGGTGCTTTCGGAGTAAACTGACTTCTTTGCCGGGCTTTAGGACTGCTTTTTTCACGGAGTGGTGCAAAGTTGGGGGAATTCCATGAAATTTGAATCATGATGTTGCGAATCCATGAAATCGTGTCGGCTTTTGAGCAGTTGGCGCCATCGCGCTTGCAAGAGTCGTATGACAATTCAGGCTTGATAGTGGGGGACCCTCAGCGTGAAGTGAAAAAAGCGTTGTTGTGTTTAGACAGTACGGAGGCCGTGGTTGATGAAGCCATCGCCAAGGGCTGTGACATCATTATTGCCCATCACCCCATCGTGTTTGGCGGGTTGAAGCGATTTACTGGGGCGAATTATGTGCAGAAAGCGGTGGTGAAGGCCATTCGGCACGACATTGCGATATATGCATGTCACACCAATTTAGACAATGTGTTGAAAGGTGGGGTGAACGAACGCATTGCCCAGCAGTTGGGACTGTCGGTGAAGGGGGTGTTAAGGCCCGTGGGAGGTGTATTGATGAAGTTGGGCGTTTATGTGCCGATGGAATATTTGGAAGTGGTGAAGGAGGCGCTGTTTGCCGCAGGAGCAGGAAATATTGGGAATTACGACGAATGTGCATTTTCGCACACAGGAGAGGGGAGTTTTCGTCCGAATGAATCCGCCAATCCCACGATAGGTGTGGCTGGCAAGCGCGAGGTGTTAACGGAGGCAAGGTTGGAGGTGCTGGTGCCAATGTGGCTAAAGGAGCGGGTTACCAAGGCTCTGCTTGAAGCACATCCCTACGAAGAAGTTGCCCATGATTGGTTGCAACTATCAAATGTGAGCAGCGAATACGGTGCCGGTGTAGTTGGTGAGTTGGCGGAGGCGATGGATTCCATGTCTTTTTTGCGTCATGTAAAATCGAGGATGGGCGCCGACGTGGTGAAGTATACCAAATGCACGGTGGATACTGTGAAGCGGGTAGCGATTTGTGGGGGTGCAGGGAGTTTTTTGATTGGCGATGCTTTGCGGGCAGGTGCTGATGCTTTTGTAACCTCCGATGTGAAGTATCACGAATTTTTCGATGCGGAGGAGCGATTGTTGCTGTGCGATATCGGACATTACGAAAGCGAGAAATTTACAATTGATTTGTTTTCTTCGCTATTGTCGACGAAATTCTCTAAATTTGCAACCATTTTTGCGGAAACTAACACCAACCCTATTGATTATTTAAAATAACATGGACGTAACCATCGATAAAAAACTCAAGGATCTGTGGAAATTGCAGCAGATCGATTCACGCCTGGACAACCTTCGTGCAGTATTGGGCGAATTGCCCATGGAAGTAGCTGATTTGGAAGATGATATCGCTGGTTTGGAGACCCGTGTATCTCACATCAGCGAAGAGATTTCGGAGTTGAATCATGAGATTAGTAATAAGAAGAATGCCATCAAAGATTTTCAACGTTCGATTGAAAAGTATGATGACCAATTGAATAACATCAAAAATAGCCGCGAGTACGATGCCATCAACAAGGAGAAGGAAATTGCTGGTTTGGAGATTTTGTCAGCTGAGAAACGCATCCGCGAATTTGGCCGTCAAATCGAAATGAAGGAAGAGCTGTTGGGCAATACTCAAAACGCTTTGGCCTCACGCAAGCAAGATTTAGAATTCAAGAAGGCTGAGTTGACAGAGATTGAGAAGGAGAATGCAGAGGAGATTGAGAAAATCATGGTTGAGCGCGCTGCGGCGGACAGCAAATTGGATCCTCGCATGCACCGTGCTTACCACAGAATTCGTGGCAATGTGCGTAACGGTATTGCAGTTGCGTCTATCATGCGTAATTCCTGCGGTGGCTGTTTCAGTAAGATTCCATCGCAGCGTCATAGCGAAATTCGTGCACACTACCGCATCATTGATTGCGAGAACTGTGGACGTATTTTGGTTGACCAATCGATCACGGGTATTGCAGCGATGGATGAGGAGAAGGTTGAGAAGACCACCCGTCGTAAGATGCGTTTGACCACCAAGTAAGAATTTTTTTTTTGGATATGAGAAAGGCGGCCGCAGGCCGCCTTTTTTTTTGATGATTTTTTTACCCCGTGTAATGCCGCGGCGCTTTATTCAAACCATCGGAGCTCTATGAAATCCATCGAAGCCCAATGAAATCCTCCGGCGCGCGTACTAGGTTAGGCAACGGGTTATTTCACCAATACTACCTGTAAATCGGGCATGATTTGCGTAATTTTTTCTGGGGGTAAGTTGGTGATGTCGATGAAATAAATGGTTTTACCCTCGTCCAGGGATTGTCCGCCCATCCATTTGATGTCTTGTAGTGTTTTTCCGGCCTCGGTACGATACATTCTCACAGGCAGCAAGCAATACCACCCCTGCAAGTATCCTTGATCGTCCAGTTTGGCTTTGGTGCGTTGCAGCGGGCCCGACAATACCTTGAAATAAGAAGGCGTTCCGGGGTCTTTGAATACCATGTCTAATTTCTGCTTGTAGGTGGCTTCGCCGCCATTCGCCTTGATGATCGAAGGCATCGTAAACTTTGCATACGTGGCAGCGTCGTTGTTTATGTATGCGCCGCTCAGTTCGTTGGCTGCAAGTTGAAAGGCAACATGCATTCTTAGACTGTCTTTGGCCAAAGGGTCTTTGATGTTGGCAGTGTCGCTCAGTTTGGGTGGGGCAATGCCCGCGGCCGTTTCCGCGCCCGGTGTGGCATTCTCGTATGGGTTGCTAGCCGGAGTTGCCGTTGGCTCTGCAGTAGATTCCTCGTTTTGGTTGCAGCTGATCAAGTTGAAGCACACCAACACGCCCATTAACCAGGCAATTTTGGCACTTTTGTGTAAGCCAGTCATCATTCTAGGTTCAAAAATAACACAAAGGGTGTCCTTTTGGGACACCCTTCGTGCATTCACTAACTATCACAAATGAGAAACTTATTTTACTTCTTCGAAATCTACGTCTTGTACTTGGTCGCCCGCACCCGCACCTGCACCCGCACCAGCGCCGGCACCTGCATCGCCGCCCTCAGGATTTCCACCTGTAGCGTTGTACATGTCTTGGCTTGCGGCTTGCCATGCAGCATTTAAAGCGGCACTCGCTGTTTCCATCGCAGCGTAGTTTTTCTCACCCAATGCGGTTTTCAATTCGCCCAAAGCCCCTTCAATGGTGGCTTTCTTCTCGGCAGGAATTTTATCGCCATACTCGGTCAACTGCTTTTCAGTGCTGAACACCAATGCGTCGGCCGCGTTTACTTTGTCGGCTTCCTCCTTGCGCTTGGCATCTGCTTCCGCGTTCATTTCAGCATCTTTCTTCATCTTTTCGATGTCTTCCTTGCTCAAACCGCTCGAAGCTTCAATGCGGATTTTTTGCTCCTTGCCAGTGGCTTTGTCTTTGGCATGAACATTCAAAATACCGTTTGCATCGATGTCGAACGTTACCTCAATTTGTGGCACACCGCGAGGCGCTGGAGGAATACTGTCAAGAATGAATCGACCGATGGTTTTGTTGTCGCCGGCCATAGGACGTTCTCCCTGCAAGATGTGAATCTCAACCGAAGGTTGGTTGTCCATCGCGGTAGAGAAAGTTTCCGTCTTTTTGGTTGGAATGGTGGTGTTGGACTCAATCATTTTGGTCATTACACCGCCCATGGTTTCAATACCCATGCTCAATGGAGTTACATCCAACAATACCACATCTTTCACTTCCCCGGTTAATACCCCACCCTGTACTGCGGCACCTACGGCAACAGCTTCGTCGGGGTTCACCCCTTTGCTTGGTGCTTTTCCGAAGAATTCTTCCACCAATTTCTGAATGGCAGGGATACGGGTTGATCCACCCACCAAAATTACTTCGTCGATGTCGCTAGCCGTCATGTGCGCATCTTTCAATGCTTGCTTACAAGGCTCTAACGTGCGCTGAATTAAGCTGGCAGCCAATTGTTCGAATTTGCTGCGACTCATTTTCATCACCAAGTGCTTGGGCACTCCGTCAACGGCGGTGACATAAGGTAAGTTGATGTCGGTTTCTGTGCTGGCAGAAAGTTCAATTTTTGTTTTTTCGGCGGCTTCTTTCAAACGCTGCAAGGCCATGGGGTCTTTGCGCAAGTCGATGTTCTCTTGTTGCTTAAACTCATCGGCCAAAAAGTCGATGATGACTTGGTCGAAATCGTCCCCACCCAAATGGGTATCTCCATTTGTGCTCTTCACTTCAAAGATGCCATCGCCCAACTCAAGAACGGATACGTCGAAAGTTCCGCCACCCAAGTCATACACGGCAATTTTAATGTCGCGGTCAATTTTGTCCAAACCGTATGCCAACGCGGCAGCAGTGGGCTCGTTGATGATGCGCTCAACCACTAAGCCCGCAATTTCACCCGCTTCCTTGGTGGCCTGACGTTGTGCGTCGTTGAAGTAAGCAGGTACCGTAATTACGGCACGGGTGACTTCCTGACCCAAATAATCCTCAGCGGTTTTCTTCATTTTCTGAAGGACCATGGCGCTGATTTCTTGGGGCGTGTAGTTGCGGTCTCCAATTTTTACCCTTGGGGTATCGTTGTCTCCCTTCAATACCTCGTAGGGAACACGCCCGATTTCGGTGGACATGTTGGAATATTTTTCACCCATGAATCGTTTGATCGACTGGATGGTGTGTTGAGGGTTTGTGATGGCTTGACGTTTGGCAGAATCACCCACTTTGCGCTCGCCATTGCCATTGTCCATAAATGCCACAATCGAAGGAGTGGTTCTACGACCTTCACTGTTGGCAATTACAACGGGTTCGTTACCTTCCAAAACGGCTACACAGCTGTTGGTGGTACCTAGGTCAATTCCAATTATTTTACTCATGTTGTTTGATTTCTATTTGCCATGATTTAGCAATCGTTGTACCACAGCCCAAAATCCTTTTGATGGGTGTCGTAATGGCAGAAATGCTGACAAAAAGTAAGAAATGGGGCAGTAGAACCTTCCGCGGTCTGTCGTTTTTACTGATTTAACGAACGAAATTCAATCCTTTAGTGAGTTCGTGTTTCTGCAAGTAAACGATGGAAGAGGCGTCGATCGGAATTCCCCAAACTTTTAGGGTAGACCTTGAGGCAAATAGGCCATATCCGCCGCTGATGTTGGTGTATTCCGCTTGTTTTTGCACGATGCCAATGCTGGGTTCGTTCACCGAGATGTAATCCACCAAGGTTTGGTTTCCGGCATACAGGCTTACGCCCACCCATTTGATGCGGTGCTTAAGGTTGGGGGCTGCCGTGATGTTCGATTGCAAAAACTGAAGGAAGCTCAGTCTTGGTACCTGTCGCATCGGCGAAGTGTTGTTGCCAACCAAATAATTGTTGACCACGCGCCAAACTGCCGTCTTGGTCACTTTTTTGTTTGTGTCAGTCACGTCCATTTCTTCATAGTTGACCAAAAAGTGGGCATCATAAGCGTACGCGTTGGGAGCCGCCACATAAGAAATGGTTAAATATTCCGGTCCAACACTGAATACGTTGGTTTGGTCGATGAAGGGCGATCGAATTTTGGTGACACCCACAGTTCGGGTGACAGAAACCGCTTTGGTTTTGGTGAGGGGGTTGCTCACCGTGATTTCATAGTCTTCGTTGGGGTAGATTTTCTCGCGGGTCACCCACAAAATATTTTTGTCGTTGGCGAAAATGCCTGTTTCTTTCGTTGGACCTGCCTCTGCATTGCAAATAATGATTTGTCCGTTCGATAAACGCTTTAACTCAACCCGTGTTGAATCCAAATAGAGGCTGTCTGAAATTTTGGCGGCTTCCAATGCGCCGATGTTTTCGTTGAGGTAGGCTTTGTTTACCTTGATGTATTGGATGCTGTCTTGGGGATCGAGTAGGCCATAAACAACAATGGTCTCTTTGTAGTCGGCATTGATGTAAACTTCATTCTCACAGGCGGTAAAAAGGGTGATAAAAACCAGGGCGAAAGAAAGGAGGCGGTACTTGTAAGGCTGCAATTGCTGTTTCATTTAGAAATAATCCTACTTTTGTTTTTGAATTCTTACAAAGATGGTTCTTTTGCGGGGAACTTTGTACTATCCTGCAGTGATTTCATCGAAAGTGGGGATGGATATCGACCATGAGCATACACAAAAAAGAAGAAAAAAAGGTGACCACCCACGTACTTCATGAGATGAAGGCCCGAGGTGAAAAGATTTCCATGTTAACGGCCTATGATTTTTCGATGGCTCGCGTGGTGGATCAAGCGGGTATTGATGTGATTTTGGTGGGTGATAGCGCATCGAATGTGATGGCTGGACATGAAACCACGTTGCCCATCACCCTGGATCAAATGATTTATCATGCCAGTTCGGTGGTGAGGGGGGTGAATCGCGCGTTGGTGGTGGTGGATTTGCCGTTTGGTAGCTACCAAGGCAACAGTAAGGAAGCGCTGGCATCGACCATCAGAATCATGAAGGAAAGTGGCACTCATGCCATCAAAATGGAAGGGGGCGAAGAGATTTTGGAGAGCATCAAACGAATTTTAACGGCCGGTGTGCCGGTCATGGGCCATTTGGGACTTACCCCGCAGAGTATATATAAATTTGGGACTTATACCGTGCGTGCCACGGAGGATGCCGAGGCAGATAAGCTCATTCGCGACAGTAAAATGCTGGAGGAGGCGGGCTGTTTTGCCATCGTTTTGGAAAAAATTCCTGCGAATTTGGCTAAGCGTGTGGCAGAAAACCTCACTATCCCTGTCATTGGTATTGGTGCTGGGAGTGGGGTAGACGGACAAGTTTTGGTGGTGCATGACATGTTGGGAATCACCAATGAGTTTTCGCCCCGCTTTTTACGTCGCTACGCCAATCTATACGAAGTAATGAAAGGCGCAGTGGAAAATTATATCAGCGATGTAAAGTCGGTGGATTTTCCCAATAACAAAGAACAATATTGATGCTTGGGGGCATGGCGGTATGACATCCATTCCCTTTTATTTGGATACCATGGTGTCGGCGGACTATGCGTCGGTGTCGGCCATTTTCGAACAGGGTATTGCGGGTGGAAACGCCACTTATGATTTGGCGGCAGCCACTTGGGAAGATTGGGATGTGAAACATGTTTCGGTTTGCAGGTGGGTGGCAAAATCCCAGCAGGACCATCGTGTGTTGGGGTGGGCGGCGTTGAGTCCGGTAAGTTCGCGGGTGGTTTTTCGCGGTGTGGCTGAGTTGAGCATCTACCTCGCCAATGAGGCAAAAGGCATGGGAATAGGCGATGCGTTGATGGCGAAGATTGTTGAGGATTCGGAATCGAAAGGATTTTGGATGCTACAGTCGGGGATTTTTCCCGAGAATGTGGCCAGCCTTCGTTTGCACGAAAAGCATGAATTCAGGACGGTAGGCATCCGCGAGCGTATCGGTCAGATGCCCAGCGGGGAATGGCGCGACATTGTACTGATGGAACGTCGCAGTAAAAATGTGGGATAGAATCCCGTTTACAAAGGTTTTTTTCGTTTGAACGGAGCGATCATCCCGTCTACTTGGTCGATGATGTTTTGGCATTGGGCAACGATCTCTTTCCCTTTTTCGGTTAAGGTGATGGGTAAAGTACTCCTATCGAAGATGCTGATGTTCATTCTGTCTTCAAAAGTCTTAATCTGTTGACTTACTGTGCTTTGGTCTGCGGCACATTCGTCGGCCGCTTTTGAAAAGCTACCGTGCTTAGCCACTGAAACCACGTATTGCATCTGTCTGAGGGTAATGATCATTCTTAACAAAACAAAAAAATTAAACCAAGGTTTTCAAATTTACATTTTTCTTCAACAATTATTGTTTTTTTAATCAAACTCAAAAAAAAGGGGGACCGGAAGTAAGCTCCGGTCCATAGGTTCAATTGGAGTGTATCAATGGTTATTTTCCGCCTTTGGCGTGATCGGCCAAGAACTGAGCCAGTCCGATATCGGTCAATGGGTGTTTTAGCAAGCCCAAAATGGCGCTAAGCGGACAGGTAACCACATCGGCGCCGTGTTGTGCGCACTGAACAATGTGCAACGAAGTACGTACGCTCGCGGCCAAGATTTCGGTTTCGTATCCTTGAACAGCATAGATCTCTGCGATTTGCTTGATCAAATCCAACCCTTCCCAGTTTTGGTCGTCGATACGGCCCACAAAGGGCGACAAGTATGTTGCACCGGCTTTGGCTGCTAAGATGGCTTGTCCAGCACTGAAAACCAAGGTGCAGTTGGTGCGAATGCCGCGGTCAGAAAAGTATTTGATGGCTTTGATGCCGTCTTTGATCATGGGAACTTTTACCACGATGTTGGGATGCAACGCCGCCAGTTTTTCACCTTCGGCCACCATGCCTTCGAAATCGGTGCTTATCACTTCCGCACTCACATCGCCATCTACCATTTCGCAAATGGTTTTATAGTGGTTCAATACGGCTTCTTCTGTGAAGATGCCTTCTTTGGCCATTAAACTCGGGTTGGTGGTAACCCCATCCAAAATGCCGAGGTCGTTTGCTTCTTTGATTTGTGCCAAGTTGGCGGTGTCGATGAAAAACTTCATGCCACGAAGTTAGACATCCTTTGGGGTTGTTTCTTGGCCATCGTTCCACATTTTTTACACGATTTGAAACACGTTTTGCGTATTTTTGTCTTAAAGGTTTGGGTATCGGTAAACTGAAACTCAAACAATTATGGCATTTGGGGGTTTGTACGTGAATCGTAGTGCAAGAAAAATACGCCTATATCATCCAAGGAGCAGGGGCCTCAGGTCTTTGGCTGGCCTATTGGATGGACCAACAAGGATTGCTTGAATCCAAACAGTTGTTGATCATTGAAGGCGATTCAAACAAATTGAACGATCGCACATGGTGTTTCTGGACGGATGAGTCCACACAAGATTTTCCTTTTGTGGATCGGCAGTGGTCTTCACTGTGGGTTCAAGGCCAAACTCAGCCCATTGCTCCGTATCAATACTGTCATGCCCGAAGTGCCATCTTTTATCAATGGATCAAATCTTCCTTGCACAAAAACGCGCATGTGCATTGGTGCACGGACTGGGTTACAGGCGCAGAACAAATAAATTCCGGGGTGCAGGTGAAGACCGAAAAAGCAACCTATTTGGCGGATTATTTTTTTTACAGCGGAGGGGTTGCGGCGGCTACAAAAAACGCTTCCATTGAACTTTGGCAGTCTTTTGTGGGTTGGCGTGTGAAAATACTCGAAGGTCAGTGGGAACCTGCTGCGGCCACCCTGATGGATTTTGGCATTGCACAGATGGGAACCACTCGCTTTGTTTATGTGTTACCCATTTCGGAAACGGAGGGACTCATAGAAATCACCCAATTTTATAAATATCCATTGAGCCAGGCCCACGGCGAGGATTTGTTGAGGCAATTGTGTGTGGACCGCCGATGGCGAGTTGAAGTACTCGAGGTTGAGGTCGATGCCATTCCCATGAGTTCGATTTTCAATCAGACCCAGCCGCATTTCCCCAATACTGAACGCATTTTACCCATAGGGGTTGCGGCTGGGGCTTTGAAACCCACCACAGGGTATGGGTTTTTGGCGATGCGTGACCATGGCAAAGCCATGGCCACCGCACTTCAACAGGGGGAGGCGCTTCCGAGAATTTATCGCAAAAAGCGGTTTCGGTTTTACGATGCGTTACTGTTGCAATTGCTGATGGATAATCCAGAGAGGGGGAAAGCCATTTTTGAACGGTTGTTTTCTCGGCAACCCGCCCAACACGTGTTGAAATTTTTGAATGAACGAACATCGCTTTGGGAAGAAGTTCAGATATTCTCCAAATTGCAAGTATCTTGGTTTTTGAAAGCTCTTATTAAATATGTTGGCAGCTAACGCATCTTTGGCCTCGGTCAATCACCGGTTCTTCTGGGGTCAGTCGGTCGTGCAAGCCTTGTTGATCTTGCTGTCGATTTCGCAGTCTGAGGCGGGGGGTGCATTTTTGTCGCTCTTTGCAATTGTAGCGTTGGTTTTTGTGGGGGTCCCCCATGGCGGGAATGATTTTTTTTATCGGCCCAACAAATCTTTGCGGGGCAGCCTGTTGTTTTTGTTGTATTACCTTGGGAGTATGGCGCTCTATGCCGCATTGTGGTTTGTGTTTCCGTTACTGGCCCTGCTGCTGTTTCTGGTTATCTCTATGCATCATTTTGGTCAGTCGAATTTTTTATCGGATCGATGGTTTGTTCCGGAATCGCTATTGTGGGGCGGATGGTTGCTGGTATATCCGGTTTTGATGCATTTGCCGGAAGCAATGGCGGTGTTTTCCAAGATGCTGGGTGATCCAACCGTTCAAAATTATCGGGCTTGGCAATTGAGCCCTAGTATGCTATTGGTGATTGCGCTCACATTTGGTTTGGTCTATGCTTGGATATTGAATCGCAGAAACATCGCACACCGTTGGCAATACCTATTGCAATGGATTTTGGTGTCGGTTTGGTATTGGGTATCTCCTTTGATATTGGGGTTTGTGGTGGTGTTTTGCCTTTGGCATGCAGGACAGTCGATGCGTTATCAAGTGGTTTACATCTTGCGCGATACGGATCGATCGGTGGGCAGGGTACTGATGGGTTTCATGCCTTTGGGATTTGTGGCATTGCTGGCATGGGTGGTGTTGTCGGTGTGGACAACGCAAAACGCGCTATCGACCTTCAGTTTCTCGCGGTTGGATGAGTCGATGCCGTTGGGCTTGGGCTTTGTTTTGTTGTCGCTGGTGACATTGCCTCATGTGGTGGTGATGGACGGTATTTATCGCACAGAGAGCCACCGTTGATACAGGGGTTTGCGCATCAGGAACATCATCGCAATAGGGAGGCACAATAGCACTGTGAATAGGGCGTTTTTGCCTGAGAATTTTACCCGATCGATGACCAGGGTGTGATGGTTTGCGTGTTTGAGTGCGTGGGTGTGTTGCCAGATTTTTAGGGGATGGGGTAGGGCGATGCCTTCGTCGCGAAACAGCCAATGTTTCTCGGTATATCGGTGCTGGGTGATGGCGCCATGCCATTTTTGTGTCAATTTGCCGAAGCCAACCGCAAACAGAAGTTCATCGCCGCGGTGCTGTCCATCGTAGCGCAACAGATGCATGGTAACCAATGGCGGCTTTAGTTTGAGCAGCAGGTCTTGATTGAATTGGTTGGCTACCTGATCGCGTTGGGCCGAAACCTTTGTGACAAACGTAAATTGCATCATAGATTTGTAGAATAAACAAACCATTTTCGATTTGTTTGGTTTAACTATCACTTCTAAGGATAATTTCAGATGTCGCACCGCGTAGCCGTATACAGAACCGCCCATTTCAATGCCGCCCATCGTTTGCATGTGCCGAGTTGGAGTGATGAGCAGAATCAGCAGTTCTTTGGGCCCTGCAACAACGCCCATTACCATGGTCACAACTACGATTTGGAGGTGCGTGTAGAGGGCGAGGTAGACAGTATAACGGGTTATCTGATTGATATGAAGTTAGTCAAGCAGTACATCGACGAGGAGGTGATTGAGCGATTTGATCACAAAAATTTAAATTTAGACACTGAGGAGTTTCGCGAATTGAATCCAACGGCCGAGAACATCGTTTGGGTGATTTGGCAAAAGTTGCGTGCCCGCGTTCCGATGGAAATGAGTTTGAGTGTGCGATTGTACGAAACACCCCGTAATTTTGTAGAATTCAATGGATAAAAAACTAGCGAACGAACTGCTGAAGCAGTGGGAGGAGATGGGCGATTCGCACATTTCAGTGAAGCGGGAGACCCCTTTGCGTGAGGATGCTTTTATGATGGACGATGCCTTGAAGATTGAGTTGATTGCCAAGCATTTCAAGGAGATTATGTATGTGTTGGGTTTGGACTTAACCGATGAGAGTTTGCAGGGTACGCCATTGCGTGTGGCGAAGATGTATGTGAACGAGCATTTCAAGGGGTTGGATCCGAAAAACCGACCTGAACCTACATTGTTTGAGAATACTTACAAATACTCAGAGATGTTGGTGGAGAAGAACATTCATTTTCACAGTACTTGCGAGCATCATTTTGTGCCGATTTATGGGTTTGCGCATGTGGCGTATATCAGTGGGGGCAAGGTGATTGGGTTGAGCAAGTTGAACCGGATTGTAGATTACTACGCAAAACGTCCGCAGGTGCAGGAGCGCATGACGGTGCAGATTGCGCAGGAATTGAAGAAGGTGTTGGGTACCGAGGATGTAGCGGTGATCATTGATGCGAAGCACATGTGTGTGGCCAGCAGGGGGATTAAGGATACGAGCAGCAGCACGGTGACGAGCAGTTTTCATGGAAAGTTTTCGGATGCGGCTACGCGTGCGGAGCTGTTGAAGTACATCGGATAACAGGGTATAGATTCAGGGGGTGCGCGGAGGTGCTTTCCTTGAATTTTGGATAAAACAAAAAAGCAGCGAATTCGCTGCTTTTTTGTTTTTGGAGGGCGATTAACCGGGCTCGAACCGGCGACCCCTAGCGCCACAAGCTAGTGCTCTAACCTACTGAGCTATAACCGCCATTTTGTGGGCTGCAAAGATAGTTATTTTTTGAATAATTTTCAATTTCGTACAGATCCTTTGCAAAAATTGCCAATTATTTGATGCGACGCTTTGGGCTGTGTACTTTTGTTACGTGCGCGATAGCAAAACGATATGGTGGTTGGCTGGTTGGTTTCCAAATAGTTTGGATGTTCAGTCGGGCAATTTTGTGGCCAGGCATGCTATGGCGGTGTCGCATTACCTGCGGGCTTCGCCCGCAGGTAATGCCATCAGAATTTTCCATTTTCCGGTATATCGGTGGGGCAAAGATTCGGTTCCTGCCAACATCGTGAGCATTCCGGGGGTACAAATTTACTGTCGGCCTGTGCCTCAACTACCTTGGGGTGGGATTGTTTGTCGGGCAGTAAACTACACCCTATACCGCTGGTTGGCGGGAGGAGCCCTGAAGGCGGCCGTGGCCGCCGAAAGGGTGCCTGTTGCGGTGCACGTCCACGGTGGGGATAAAATAGCCCGGGTGATACCGGCGTTGTATCGCTTGTTTCGCAAGGAGGGTAAGGGTGCGGTACCGCTATGGTATACAGAGCATTGGGCGATATTTAATGAGGTGGTTTCTGATGGGTTTGGCAAACGGGGGGCTGTTTTTCAACGCGATTATTTCAGGCTTTGGGAAAAGGTGACGGTTGCAGCGCCTGTAAGTTTGGCTTCACAACGCGCCATGCACGCCTACCTCGGTGGGGCGAAGCCCTTTGTCCTCTTCCGCAACGTGGTGGATTCCTCGGTGTTTTATCACAAACAACCTGAGGTCCATCCCGAAACCAATAAAATGCCTTTTGCCTTTCTGCATGTATCTTCCCTAGAACCCAGGAAAAATGTGTTGGGCATGCTTCGGGCCTTTGCGGCGCTCAAACAAAAACACCCCGATTGGTATATGCAATTTCGCATCGTGGGTGGAACCAATGAATTGTATTTGAGTCAAGCCAGAACTGCGGCATTTGGACTCGGTCTCTTGCATATTTTTCAACCCAGCGTGGCCTTCTTCGGTCCGAAAGAACCCCTAGATGTAGCTTTTCAGATGCAATGTGCCGATGCCTTTGTGTTGTTTTCAGACATGGAAAATGCCCCTTGTGTGATCTCTGAGGCCCACTGTTGCGGTCTGCCTGTGATCGCGACCTCTGTGGCCGGGGTGCCCGAAATGATCGATGATCGCAATGGGTTGCTCGTGAATCCTGCCGACGAATCTGCCCTGACTTCCGCCATGGAGCAGGCCTTTTTGCAGGCGCAAGCCTGGAATAAAGCGAATATCGCGGCGGAAGCCGCGGCAAAATACAATCCTTCGGCCGTAGCGGCTACCCTGGAGAAGTCTTACCGAAGCCTCATTGATCCATGTGTGGAATAGCCGGAGGAATTCAGTTTGCCGGTGGCAATCATGCTCAAATGCATGCAGTAGGTGTGCAGTTTTCGGATTTGTTATTGCACCGAGGTCCAGACGGACATGGGATCCAACAATTTGAGGCCAACAACGGGACAGTCTTGTTGGTGCATCGGCGTCTGTCGATTTTGGGATTGGGTGATGCAGGTGCACAGCCCATGATAACCGCGGATAAACGCTATGCCATTACCTACAATGGGGAGATATACAATTACATAGAATTGGCTCAAAAGTATGGGGTGGACTATCCCTCAGGCACGGATACGGAGGTATTGCTCCATCTTTGGCAGCGATTGGGGATGGCCGTTTTGTCGGAATTGGATGGTTTTTTTGCCATGGCCATTTGGGATGACGTGGAGAAAACCCTCACACTGATTCGCGACAGAACCGGTGTGAAGCCTCTGTATTATGCGGCAAATCAAAATTCGATTTGGTTTGCTTCCGAAGATTTTGCGCTTTCTCAAGTATTGGGGTCGCTCGGAATGCCAGTTTCTCTCAATGAACAGGCACTGCTCAACCACATGAATCATGGAGAAAGCGATAATTTGCCATTGTTTCAAGAAATAACATCGTTGGAAGCGGGTTTTCTGTTGCAATTCACCGATCGAGGTGTTGTGGAACACAGGGCTTGGCACGATGGGGGGTATATTCAACTCGCCGACGATCAAGCCTGGATGTCGCGCATGGGGTTAAAGCAATTGCCCGAGAAATACAGCGATTTGTTGCGGGCGCAACTGAAGTTTGGCATTAGGCGCAGGTTGCGCAGTGATGTGCCTTTGGGTTTTGCTGTTAGTGGGGGAATCGACAGTGCCGCATTGGTGGCGGTGGCCCGCGAACTGTTGGGAAAGGAAGCGCATTTGCATGTGTTTTCGGTGGTTTCTCCGGGAAGTGCGGCCGACGAAAGTGATTATCAGCGTGCTGTGGTAGAATCGGTGGGAGGGATTTGGCATACCATTGATGTGTCTGAGTTGGATGCCCACGATTTGGCTCGATATATTTCGGCCACTCACAGGATTCCTGTGGCATGGAACAATTTGGCCCATTTTGCTTTGTGTGAAAAGGTTCGTGAAACCGGGGTGAAGGTATTGTTTAATGGTCAGGGTGCCGATGAGATTTTTGGCGGCTATCCACATTATTATAAGGCTGCTTTTTGGTCGGAAAGAGGACGATTATGGCCAGTGCGCGACAAATGGCCCATTGGATTTTATCAAGCAGGTAAACAGTGGTTGAAGTCGTTGTTGGGCGTTTTCAAGGGCAGTGCACCCGTGAGTTGCGCTGATGAGTTGATGCGTGCTGATTATTATGGTCCGCGGTTGAATCAGTTGTTGCGGTATGAGGATCGAAATGGAATGGCTTGTGGTTTGGAATCACGGAATCCATTTGCCGATGATGTGGTCATGGCGGATGCATGGCTCAATGCTTGGGGTGATGATACATGGAGTTTGGAGGGATCGCTTTCATCGAAGTTGGTGGATGGGTATTCGAAGGGATACTTGCGACAGGCGATGAAGGGGTTGGTTCCGGATGCCGTGTTATGGAGAACCGATAAAAAGGGATTTACAGTACCGGCGGGGTTGTTGACATTGTCTTCACTTGCGGTTTGGGAGCAATGGATATTGTCTGATTGTTTGGATGGTATGGTGAGGCGCGGGCAGCGCCTATCGGCGCTGGCCCGCGCCCGAAAAATCGCTACAGCTCACCATAATCTGGCAAGTAATAATATCGCCCAAGCCAACCTAAGTCCCAAAGAAGAAGCCCTTTTGGCCCAGATTTTTCGGTGGGCTGCCATGGCTTGCTTTTTAGAAACTTTTTATCCCAAGAAAGAAATGGCATGAAAGATCACGATGGCGGACCTATAAAAACCTTCGGTTGGCAATTGGCCAAAGCGGTATTGGCAGCCGTGGTGGTCATTGTTTACTCCCGTGTGATGGGGGCTTACGGACGTGGAAGCCTGTCGATTCTACTGTTGAATTTGCAAATGGTGTTGATGGTCAGTGAGTTGGTTGCCGGCGGCGCCCTTGCCAATGTGCTATCGCAATACCCCGCCAAACGCATCTTACCCACCGCTTGGATTTTTCTGTTGCTGGTATTGATATTGGGTTATTGTGTAGGTTGGTTTCAATATGTTTTGCCCAATCAAGGCGATTTGCCTTTGAATTTTGATCATCCGCACATCATCCACCTCAATCTTTTGTCTTTTCAGGGGTTGTTCTTGGGGTCGTTGGCCATACAGTATAATGTCTACCAAGTAAAGGGTTGGGTGCAGCAGCGTAACAAGTTACAAGTGATGTTGGAAGTATTTAAACTATTGGGTATCGCATTCTGCTTGGAAGCCATCCATGGTTACTTATTTCCAAGGATTAGGGCCATTGATTTGAGCGCGGTACAAGCGGTGGAGGTGCCTGTTGGACAAACCCTAGATTACATCCACGGATTCGATGAAACGGCGGTACTTTGGATTCTCGTGTACGCCAGCGGTTTGGCTTGCGTGGGATCCTTGGTGTATCTGTGGAAGCATCAAGCTTTTTCTGATTCCAATCACAACAGGACATGGCATCCGCCAACGGACTTGTTCCGCAGTGGGGTGATGTCGCAAATCGGCCACATTCTATTGTTTTTGTTGTATCGAATGCCCTTATGGTGGATGGCAAATGAATTTGGCAATACCGCGGCAGGTGTTTTGGCCAATGCCTTGCTCATGGCCGATACCCTTTGGATTTTTGGCAATTCCTTCGGCACCATTTTGCATTCTCGGATGTTGAGATGGGGCGTGTATAAAAAGAAGTTTGCCCGACTACTCTCGCTTTATGTTGTCATCTCTGGGTTGGGTACTTTGGCGGCCATTGTAGTGTTGATGTTGCTGCCACCCGACTTCTACGTCTGGATTTTCGGAGATACGTTTGGGGGGTTGAAGGAAGCGTTTGTTTTAATCTCACCGGCTGTATTGTTTTTGGGTCTCTCCGCGCCCATGGGGCATTATCTGCACGCACAAAATCGGTTTAAAGCACTAATTCTGAGTTATGGACTGTCTCTGTTGGTGTTGATCCTTTGCTGGAAGGGTATGGATGGCTTTGTTTCGCCTGGGGCCATTGAGTCTTATGGGCGTGAATCAATGGGCCTAATGGATCGCATAATGTGGGTCGCACCGCAGCAGTTTAGAAGAATGATGGCGGTGAATCTTTCGTTTGTTGTCCTCTTATTGTGCAACTACCTCCAGGTTAGAAAGGAAATAAAATGGAAGGGTATCCTTCTGTCTATAAGGCGGTTGTTGCGCAGGTCGTTGGCAAAATAAAGCCCCCTTCTTGTATACAATTTGGAACATTGCCGGTGGGTGTTGAGTGAACTCAAGGGATAAGTCCTATTTTTGCCTCACTTAACGTAATCAAAATACATTATGTCAGCCCCTAACAACGGTGGAACTCCAAGTTACAATCCGCTTGAGAGCATGCAGAGACGCTTCGATGAGGCGAAAGAGAAATTAGGATTGGACGATCAATTTGCTAACGTATTGCGGGTGCCCGATAAGGTGGTGGCAGCGAATATTCCGGTGACGATGGACGATGGCACCATTCGCGTGTTTGAAGCCTACCGCGTGGTGCACAGCGTGCATTTGGGTCCTTCTAAGGGCGGCATCCGATACAGCATGGATGTTCATTTGGACGAGGTGAAAGCTTTGGCTGCATGGATGACATGGAAGTGTGCGGTAGTAAACGTGCCTTATGGTGGTGCTAAGGGAGGTATTAAATGCGATCCTCGCAGCATGAGCAAAGGAGAGTTGGAGCGTTTGACACGTGGATATACGTTGGCAATGCGCAACGTGTTTGGTCCTGACAAAGACATCCCAGCACCTGATATGGGTACCAGCGCGCAGGAGATGGCTTGGATTGTGGATGAGTTTTCAAAAATTTCTGGACATAATGCCTACGCTGTAGTTACCGGTAAGCCTTTGGTTTTGGGTGGTAGCTTGGGCCGGGTAGAGGCCACAGGCAGGGGTGTGATGGTAAGTACCCGCAGCGCCATGGCGAAGTTGGGTTTAAATCCTACCCAGACCACTTGTGTTGTGCAAGGTTTTGGAAACGTGGGAAGCATTTCTGCAAAATTGATCGCCCAGTTGGGTGTGAAGATTGTGGCAATTTCTGATGTTACCGGTGGGTATTACAACCCTGAAGGCATCGATGTGGTTGCTGCGATGGCTTATGTGGCCAACAGTGCCACCCGCAGTTTGGATGGGTATACCGGCGGAAGCGAGGTTACCAATGCCGAATTGTTGGAATTGCCTTGTGATATTTTGGTGCCAGCGGCCATGGAGGATCAAATAACTCCAGAAAATGCGGCGCGTATCAAAGCGAAAATGATTGTAGAGGGCGCTAACGGTCCTACTACCGCAGAGGCGGATTCAATTTTGAACGAAAAAGGCATTTTGGTGGTGCCCGATATTTTGGCCAATGCCGGGGGTGTAACTGTATCGTATTTTGAGTGGGTGCAGAACCGTTTGGGTTACTACTGGACAGAAGAGCGGGTAAACCGGAGGGCAGATCGTGCCATGAAGCAGGCGTTTGACAATGTCTATGCAACTGCCGAGAAGTTTGGTGTGAATATGCGTATTGCTGCTTATATCGTGGCTTTGGATAAGGTGGCCAGTACCTTGAAATTGAGAGGTTCTTTCTAAGATGAGATTACACAGAGAAGGATATACCATCATTTTTGTCACAACGCTGGTGCTGGTTTTGTTGAATGTGGGTGTTCAATGGCTGCTAGGCGAAGGATTGGTGTCGCAAATCTTTTTGGGTTTGTCGTTACTGTTCTTTGTGATGGTGGTGCAGTTTTTTCGCAATCCATCGCGCAACACGCCCCAAGGTGAGGGACTCATCATTGCCCCTGCCGATGGCAAGGTGGTTGTGATTGAAAATGTGGAAGAAGGTGAATACTTCAAAGACCAACGGAAGCAAATTTCCATTTTTATGTCGCCCGTTAACGTTCACGTGAATCGTGCACCTGTTAGCGGAACGGTGTTGTACCAAAAGTATTTTCCGGGCAAGTATTTGGTGGCTTGGCATCCGAAAAGCAGTACCGAAAACGAAAGGACAACCGTGGTGATGGAAGAAAACGGCAAGCAAATTTTGTTCAGACAGATTGCTGGGGCCTTGGCCCGACGCATTGTTTGTTACGCAAAGCCGGGACAAGCCTACACGAAGGGCGATGAATACGGGTTTATCAAATTTGGTTCACGGATCGATTTGTATTTGCCTTTGGATGCGGAGATTTTGGTTCAGTTGGACCAAAAAACTGTGGGTGGAGAGACCGTTATTGCGAAGTGGTAAATGTAAAGTCTGTATAGTATCTTTGTATAAATAGAGAAAATCATATGAAAAAAATCATCGCTTTTGGATTGTTGATTGCTGGTTTTGCAATCACTTCTCAGGCCCAAACTGCGGGCGAAACCCAAAATAACACCCCTGCCATTGAAGTGGCACAAGTAGCCCCTGCTGCGGCAGTAGCGCCAACCAAAGCCTGTTGCAAAAAAGAAGGTTCAGCTGCTGGATGTAGCAAAGCCGGTGCAGCCAATGGTGAGGTAAAAGCCTGCTGCAAGAAGGAAGGTTCTGCGGCTTCAGCGTCTGCTGCAGCCCCTGCCATGGCTCCCAAAGCGGCTTGTGGTGGTTCTGCTGAGCACAAGTGTGGCGGTCATGGAGATGCATCTGCATCTGCTTCTGCGGCTGCTCCAGCTGCAGCGGTTGCTGCGCCTATCGCGGCTCCTGGTTCTGCCCCTGTAAAGAAGGCCTGCGCTGCGGGAACTGAGGGCAAGCCTTGCTGCAAGAAATAATCAAACACAATTACGAATTCCTCTGATTTGGGTGTTTACCTTGGTGGTAGGCACCCAAATTTATTTTTTGGGAAACCTTAAATATTCCTACGGATTTGACATCTGTATAGTTCCTTTGCAGTTGTGATAGACAAAGGATTTCGTAGGATTGCGTTTACCATCATGGGGCTAACTGCACTCACGGTCCTGTCGGTGGGTGTTTATCTGTGGTATAACTTTAATGCACGGAGTCGGTTGGTGCTTGTTGTCCCCGCCACCGCCCAATGGTTTTTACATGTTCAAACCAAGTTGTTGCGGGCCGATTTTGCCAAAACACAAGTCCCGCCTGCAGGGGTGGAGGTGTTGCGAAAAACGATCGCCAATTTGCCCATTTTTGCCAAAGTGAAAGATGCGGGAGAGCCCGGCTTGGCTTTGTATTCTGATGTTGTGGCATTTGGGTTGAACGAGGGTGATTTTTTTGCACTGTCATTGACTTCTGAAGAGCGATTTAAGTCGTTTTTGCAATCGTTGCGAAAGCGAAATTTGGTTAAGGGGGGGATCGACAAAGGCCGGTATTTTTATGCGGAATTTCAGAATGGAAGGGCCTATGTGGCTTTTAAATATAAGGCGTTGGTAATTTTTAAGCCCAGTGATTCTGCGGCGGATTACAAGGTGGCGGAAAAAGCGTTTGACCAAGTGTTTGCTGAGAAAACGCATACGTTGATGCAAAAGGAAGAAATTCAATCGTTGTACACCGATGAGCCGGAGGTGGTCTTTTATTCCACTGCACCCGCTTTTGGGCTGTCGCAAGCCATTGATTTTCCGTCGGTGGAGGCAGGAGATGCCAAGCAACACTTTGTAAAATTTTCTTACCCGAGTAAGTCCTCGGGGTCATCGGTTTCGCCTTTGATGTTGGTGGCCAAAGCCAAATACCCTGCCCAGTTAGAAGATTGCATTGATCAGCAAAATCGAATGTCGGCCCATACCGCATTGGATTTGCTATCGCGCATTTTAAATCAAAAAATTAGCGACATTACACAATGAAAATACAGGACCATCTGCGCGAGCGGATCATGATTATTGATGGTGCCATGGGTACCATGATTCAAAAACACAAGTTATCGGAGGCTGACTACCGCGGACCGCGTTTTGCCGATTTTCCGCATGCGTTGCAGGGGAACAATGATTTGTTGGTGTTAACACAGCCACAAATCATTTCGGACATTCACAAGCAATTTTTGTTGGCGGGGGCCGATATCATAGAGACAAATACGTTCAACGCCAATGCAATTTCCATGTTGGATTATCACATGGTTGATTTGGTGAAGGAGTTGAATGCGGCGGCGGCAGCGCTTGCGCTGGCCGCCGCCGCAGAATATACCGCGCTCAATCCCTCAAAACCGAGGTATGTGGCGGGGTCTATCGGACCTACAAACAAAACGGCCAGTTTATCGCCCGATGTGAACAACCCGGGATTTCGGGCCGTGTCCTTCGATGAACTCGTGGACTGCTACACCGAACAAGTCAATGCGCTCATCGATGCCGGTGTGCACCTGCTATTGGTGGAGACCGTTTTTGATACCCTAAACTGCAAAGCGGCCCTGTTTGCCATCAATACCATCAAAGAAGCGCGCGGAATCGATATCCCCGTGATGGTCAGTGGTACTATCACTGATAATTCCGGTCGTACGCTGAGTGGACAAACCGCGGAGGCGTTTTGGATATCCATTTCGCACGGGAATTTGCTGAGTGTGGGACTGAATTGCGCCCTGGGTGCCCCACAAATGCGTCCGTTCATTGAAGAAATGTCGCGCGTGGCCTGGGTTCCAATTAGCTGCTATCCCAATGCGGGTTTGCCCAATGAATTTGGGGAATACGACGATACCCCCGAGGGGATGGCCGCCGTGTTGGAAGACTGGTGCAAGAATGGTTGGGTGAACATTGTGGGTGGTTGCTGTGGTACAACGCCCGATCATATTCGTGCCATCGCAGAGGCCGCAGCCAAACATTCGCCAAGGCCCATTCCGTCTCAATCTTAATTGTCTGATTGACACTTATAAAAACGATTTTTTTAACTCAATTCTCCGTATCTTTGCACCCATTATCATGGCTGACGTTCAAACTCAGAATTTGCCTGCAACATCATTTGATTTATTTGCTGGCTTGGAATCTACAAATCACGAGCAAATCGTATTTTGTCAAGATCACGCTACTGGACTTAAGGCAATTATTGCCATTCACAATACCGTATTGGGCCCTGGTTTGGGTGGTACCCGATTCTGGCATTACACCCACGAAAAAGACGCCATTCGCGATGCGATGCGTTTGTCGCGCGGTATGACCTACAAAGCCTCTGTGGCTGGGTTGAACCTTGGGGGTGCGAAAGCTGTAATTATCGGTGATCCCAAAACCATGAAGTCGGAAGCCTTGATGCGTAAATTCGGTCGTTTTGTTGAAAACCTCAACGGCAAATACATCACTGCTGAAGATGTGGGAACAACCACGCGCGACATGGAATACGTGAACATGGAAACAGACCACGTAGTTGGATTGCCAGAAAGCATGGGTGGTGGTGGAGATCCTTCTCCAGTTACTGCTTATGGAACTTACATGGGTATCAAAGCTTCTGCAAAACAGGCTTGGGGAAATGATAGCTTGGCAGGTCGTTCTGCTGCCGTAATGGGCATCGGTAAAGTGGGCATGCATTTGTTGGAATACCTTCACAAAGAGGGGGTGAAATTGTATGTGGCTGATATCAACGATTCTGCTTTGCAAGCGGCGGCAACCCAATTTGGGGCTACCATCGTGAGCGGTGAGGACATGGTTGGTTTGGATGTCGATATTTTTGCTCCTTGCGCTTTGGGTGGCATCATCAACGATGTTACTTTGCCCAAGTTGAAGTGTGCCATTGTTGCCGGAGCTGCCAACAACCAATTGGAAGATGAGAAAATCCATGGCGATGCATTGAAAGCCAAGGGCATTATCTATGCCCCTGATTTTGTGATCAATGCCGGTGGTTTGATCAACGTTTACTCAGAATACAATGGGTATGTTCGTGAAAACGCCATGTCTCAAACCGAGAACATTTACAACACCATTTTGGAGATTTACAAGAAGTCTGAGCGTGAAAATGTAAGCAACCAACAGGCCGCTATCTTGCATGCTGAAAAACGCATTCAAGACATGATGTTGGTGCATAGCACGTATTAATCTTTCATCCTGCGTCGGCAGGGTATATCCCAAAGGGGCGGCAATCGTGAGATTGCCGCCCCTTTTTATTAACTTCGCCATATGTCGGCCCGCAATCCCAGGTTTCCCATCGAATGGAATCGCAATTCCAGCGCGGCCGCCATGGCCATGGCCGTAGTTGCCCTGGTGAACGTGTACATCGCCGTGATTACTCCGGTGCCTGCAGGCGGACAAGATTCCTGGAATCATTACCTTTACGCACGGTGGGCCATTCAACATCCAGCATTGATATTGGATCAGTGGGGCAAGCCGTTTTTTACCTTGTTGGCTTTGCCGTTTGCTCAGTTTGGCATTGGCGCCGTTTTGTTGCTCAACCACCTGTGTGTTTTAGGAACCGCATGGCTGTCGTACCTCACCGCCAGGAAACTGGGACTGAAAAACCCATGGATGGTGATATTCTTGTTCGCATGGCAACCCATCGTGTTGTCGAATGTTCATTCCGCCCTCACAGAGCCTTCCAATGCACTCGTTTTGGTGTGGATTTGTTATTTGTATGCAGGAAATCGCTGGAAATCGGCAACGTTGATTGCCTCATTTCTGCCGGTGATCCGCAGCGAGGGATTTGTGCTGTTGGCCGCCATTTTGTTCTTTTTGGCCCTGAGAAAACGCTGGAAATATATGCCTTTGGCAACCGTGGGTGTGCTCTTTTACGGATTATTGGGCGCTATAGCCAGTGGGGAATGGAATTGGTTGATCGTCAAGAATCCCTATGTGCGACAAGAGGTTGACGGTGGGTTTGATGCTGGACATGGTAGTATTTGGCATTATGCATCGCATCAAAAAGAAATCATGGGCATCATTGTGACATCGCTTTGTTTGGTGTCGCTTTGTTTGGTGCTGGCCTACGTGGCAAGAAGACTCAAACGCAAAACCCCGGCGCAAAATAGCCAGATGGCCCTGTGGTTGTGGTGGCCTTTGCTCGGAGGCTTTTTTCTTGCGCACAGCATCCTATGGTGGAAAGGTGCCATGGGTTCTCACGGTCTGGTCAGGGTATTCGTCACCGTTTCCCCAATCATGGCCTTGCTATCGATGTATAGCTTGGACCGCATCATGCGGATAGAGATTCGTTTGTTGAATCGCGCACTGAAAGCTATGGTGTCGGCCGGAATGTTCTTGGTTGCCTTCCCCGGCGCGGGTTTGCCGTATCCCTGGCAGGGTGTTGCGCAGTATTATGTGATTTACAACGGTCATGATGATAACAAGCCTGTGGCTGAGGCCTTGGGATGGATACAGGCTTCGAATGAATACAAAGACGCCCTTTTGGTTCATCAAATTCCGGCCATCAATGTGTTTAAGCAGTTGGATCCTTGGGGCGCGGAATTGGAATTGCATCCTCAATCGCCCAGCGGAGAGTGGATGCCAGCGAATCCTGTGGCTCAATGGCCCAAAGCCAGCAGAACGCTTTCGATTTGGTCGGTGGACACAAAAGACAGCGGTGCCCATGATTGGTTGCCCTTGGGGTCGGTGATTCTGTGGGATAATTTTCATGGCCGACGCGACGGAAACATGGATCGGTCAGAACTGATGTCGTTGCGAAATTATCGCACCATCTATCAGTCGGGCTTGTTGGATTCAGATACCACCAACGACGTAATTGTTCGGGTAAAAATCAACCCATAACCCTTTATTTCTGGGGTTCCAAGTGCGGAATCAAATCAATGCAAATGGCGGTAAGGGCTTTGTTTAGCGCGATGCAATCTGCTGTGCTGCTGCTGAGGTGGGGCGTTACCCGGATGCCGCGAATGATGGGGTGTTCAATGGCTACAGTGAAAAGGCCAAATTTGTTGAACAGGGTTGTGGCCAATTCTGTGGGGGTGTAGCCGTTGATGTTGACGGTGGCGATGGCTCCGCCGCGGTTGAATGGCAGCAGGGGGGACTGCAGTTTGAATGCATCCATGTTCATCAGATCGGTAACGGCATTCATGTTGGCTTGGTATTGGGGATCGTTCAAAATGCCCAATCCTTTTCCGAAATTCTCTAGCGCCTGCTTGTTGCCAATCCAAAGCAGTTTGAGGTAGGTGAGGCGGTTGTATTTGCTCACGCTGCCCAAAAGGCGATGAAATTCTATGGCTTTGGGGATGGTCTGCAGCGAGTGGATGGGTCGGGTACCTTGGTGCTCAAATTTTCGGATGTCGGTGCGCTCAGCACTGATATCACCCATCAACGGCCACACTTCTCTGATGTGTTTTTGTTTGATGAACAAGAATCCTACTCCAATGGGGTTGCAGAGCCATTTGTGTAAACTGCCTCCAATGACATCTACGCCGGAATTTCTGAGTTCCAGCATTTCGATGGGTGTATGGGCCAAACTGTGGGCGGCATCGACCACGACCAAAATGTTGGGGTTGATTTTTTTGGCTTCACGGGTGATGGCTACCACGGGGATGAGTTGCCCGGTGAGGTTGATCATGTGGGTGAGGTGCAACATTTTTGTGCGGGCGGTAATCAAAGAGGTGTAGGCCCGGATGATTTCGGCATCGCTTTGGGGAATGATGGGGACTTGGGCTACGTTTAAGCGGATCGACCATCTAGCAACGGCTTGTTGAAAGGCTTCTACCATGGAGCCGTAATCCTGATCGCCGATGACAACTTCATCGCCCGGCTGCCATTGCGTACCCATGATGACGATGTTGAGGCTTTCGGTGGTATTGCGGGTAAAGGCCACTTCGCTGGGCAATAAACCCTGAAATTCGGCAAATGCCGTTCTGGCGGCTTCAATTTCTTGTTGCTGGGCCGTGCGCATGAAATGGCTTGTTTGGGTATTGATGTGGGTTTCCGCGGCCAAATGGTGGGAGAGTGTCCCTTGGGGTTGGTGGCTGAAATATCCGTTTTCGAGGTTGATGAATCCTGTCGAACGCTTGAAATTGGTGGCGATTACGCCCCAATAGGCCTCGTTGTGGGGGTGCGATGGAATCCCTGCTTTGGGTAGGATATAGGTTGGTTTTGGGGAGTTTTCGTCCTTCTTTTTGTCTTTGGAGGCCTTGGCCGAGAGACTTTCTGGCAATAGTATTGTGCCCGCCGCGGTGGCGCTGAGCGATTGGATGAAATGTTTACGCTTCACCCTAGCAAGATAAGAAATTCTGCGTTAATTGGTTTTGATGTCTTGCAATCGGAGTTGCAAATTGGTGCGGCCGTTGTATGTGTTTTCTTCGATGCAGTAGCAAGCATGGAAAAACTGACTGTCTGTGACAGAGGGCCAGTGTTCTGCTAAGCCAAATCCAATAGAATCCATGGGGCCGTTGGGTGTTTGAACCTGCATTTTTAGGTGGCGATCTTTGAGGATTTTGGCGGTTTGATTGGCTTTGAGGTTGTTGCTTCTGAAAACGGGGATGGAATTTCCAGGTCCGAAGGGCGACAACTGTTTCAGGATTTTCATCATGCCGTGGGTGATGAGGGCAGTATCCATTTCCAAGTCGTATTCGACCACAGGAACCAAATCTTCTTCGGTGACTGTTTCTCTGACGATGGCCTCAAATCGATCGGCAAATGCATCGAAATTTTCCACTTTGATGCTCAGTCCTGCCGCGTATTTGTGTCCGCCAAACTGCTCCACCAGATCGCCGCAGGCGCCGATGGCTTCGTGGATGTCGAAGGTTTTGATGCTGCGTGCGCTGCCGGTGAGCATGCCATCGTTTAGTGAAAAGACAATGGTGGGTTTGTAAAACTGCTCTACCATGCGGGAGGCAACGATGCCTATAACGCCTTTAGACCAGCCTTCGCCCTGCAATACCATGGAGTATTTGCTCATCAGTCGGGGGCTGTTTTGTACCATGTCGATGGCGTCGCGGGTAATGTCCGAATCCAACTCTTTGCGTTCATGATTGCGCTCGGAGAGTACTTTTGCGTATTTCTTGGCGGTGTGGTAGTCTTTTTCGATCAAGACTTTTACCGCGGCTTTGGCGTCGGCGATTCTTCCGGCTGCATTGATGCGTGGACCGATGCCAAAGATGATGTCGGAGATGTTGTATTGTTCCTTTTTTGGACAGTCGTCGAGTAGTGTTTGCAGTCCGATACTTGGATTTTCGTTCAATTTTCTCAAGCCATAGAACGAGAGCACACGGTTTTCGCCGCGAATATCAACCAAGTCGGAGGCGATGCTTACTGCCACCATATCGAGGTAGTCATAGACCATCTCAGTGGGCATGCCTTGTTTTTCGTTGTAGGCTTGGATGAGTTTGAAGCCGATGCCTGCCCCTGAAAGTTCTTTGTAGGGGTATGTGCAATCGCTGCGCTTGGGGTTTAGGATGGCGGCGGCTTTGGGCAGGGTTTCACCGGGCAAGTGGTGATCGCAGATGATGACATTCAATCCAAGTTGATTGCCATAATCGACCAATTCGTTGGAGCGGATGCCACAATCCAGAGCGATGACCAGGGTGAAGCCATTGGCGGCGGCGTATTCTAGGCCGGTTCTGCTGATTCCGTAGCCTTCTTTGTAGCGATCGGGAATGTAATATTCGATGTTTTGGTTGAAGGATTTGAAATAGGAGTATACAATACTCACGGCGGTGGTACCATCTACATCGTAATCGCCATAAACCATGATGCCTTCTTGGTTTGAAACGGCTTGTTGGATGCGGCGGATGGCCACGTCCATGTCCTTCATTTCAAAAGGATTGTGAAGATCGTCGAGCTTGGGTCTGAAAAATTTCTCGGCTTTCTCGTAGGTGTCGATACCGCGTTGAACGAGAATGGTGGAAATGTATGGGTTGACGCGAATGCTTTCAGAGAGTTGCAATACCTGTTCCTGATTGGGTAGAGGTTTTGCGCGCCAAAGATATTCCATAACTTTTGCAAAAATCGGCTTTTTTGGGCAGATTAACAACCCAATCTGCAGGGAGAATTGTATATTTGTTTATCATGAAAGCATGGATTTTTTTCATTGTTTCTTTTTGCGGGGCGAAAATTGTGGCCCAGCCATCGATCACATCGAGTCAGATGCCAAAGTCGGGCGATACATTGAGATATTCCAATGCTTTGCCCACGGAGCTGCCTTCGAATTATGAAACGGGGGGTGCTAATATGTCCTGGGATTTCAGTTCCATGAAGCCGCAAAGGCAACGGTTGTTAAATTATTACAGTGTAACCAAAACGCCGTATTCGTTTTACTTTTTTGGTCAGATCGGACAAAAAACCGCTGATACGATTGGAGCGGGACCTATTACTTTAACGAATGTGTATTCGTTTTACACCAACAGTTCAAAGGTGTATAAAGCGGAGGGTATTGGTTATCAATATTCAGGTTTCCCATTGGCATCGATGTACAAAGACGAGGATGAAATTTATCAGTTTCCGTTGAATTACGGCGACAAAGACACATCCACCTTCAATTTTAGGTTTAGCATTCCGGGGGATTTGTTTGCATTGGTGCAAGCGGGTACGCGGTACAATGATGCCGACGGTTGGGGTACCATCAAGACGCCTTACAAAGAGTACACCAACGTCTTGCGTTTGCGCACTTATGTTGATGAAGTTGATACAGTTTCTTCTCAATTTGGCAAGTTTCCGTTGCCGCGTAAAACGGTGAGTTATAAGTGGTTGTCGCTCAGCGAGCGCATCCCGGTCATGGAGGTAAGCGGCACAGTAAATCCTTTAACCGGTGCGTTTACCGCAAACCAGGTTCGTTACCGCGATGGTTTTATTGGTAGGTTGGATGCCCAGGATATCAAGGGCTCGGGTGCGGGGTTGAGTGTATATCCCAATCCGGTGGTAGATGTTTTGCAGGTGGAAGTGCGCAGTTCAATGGAAACATGGTCGGCCACGGATGTTGCAGGGGCTGCGGTGCCGGTAGTATGGCTTGCGCCTGGATTGATGGATGTGCGTGGTTGGTTGCCGGGTGTGTATACATTCAGCAACGGCTCGCATACGGTGAAGATTTGTAAATTGTAAATATTGCGTGAATCGCGGTAAAAAGGGGGCTGGAAGCCCCCTTTTTTTGTGTATATTCGCTTCAAAATCAAATTAACGATTGTGAAAATAGCCGTCTTAAAGGAGACCCGTGCTGGAGAGAACCGAGTAGCCATAACACCACAGGTTGCCAAGAGTTTGATTCAAATGGGCAACGAAGTTTTGGTAGAGGCGGGCGCTGGATTGTGCTCGCATTTTTCCGATGAATTGTACAAAGAAGCAGGGGCGCAGGTGGTAGATCGCGGTGCCATGAAAGATGCGGCAATGTATGTTCAAATCAACATGCCCGAAGCGGCTGCAGCCAAAGGGTTGGCCAAGGGCAGCCTTTGGGTGAGTTTGATGTATCATCGCAGCAATGCCGAGTTGATTTCTGCGTTTAATGCAGAAGGCGTTTCGGTGTTGAGTTTGGATGCCATTCCTCGTATCTCTAGGGCTCAAAGTATGGATGTGCTCAGTTCTCAAGCCAACTTAGCGGGTTATCGCGCAGTGATAGAAGGGGCTTATCATTTGGATAAGATCTTCCCGATGTTGATGACGGCCGCAGGCACGGTAACGCCGGCCAAGGTATTGATCTTTGGGGTGGGGGTTGCCGGATTGCAAGCCATCGCAACAGCCAAACGTTTGGGTGCCGTGGTAGAGGCAACAGACGTTCGTCGAGAAACTAAAGAGCAAGTACAATCGTTGGGGGGTAAATTTATTGAAGTAAAAGGCGTTGAAGTGGGGTCAGAAGGCGGATATGCCAAAGAAGCCACGGAAGAATATCGTGCAGCGCAGCGAGAAGCGGTGAACAAGAGTTTGGCACAAGCCGATTTGGTGATCACAACGGCGCTGGTGCCTGGCAGAAAAGCCCCAATTTTGGTGGATGACGAGCAATTGGCCCTGATGAAATCGGGTGCTGTGTTGATTGACATGGCGGCAGAACAGGGCGGGAACTGTACCCAATCTGAAGCAGGCAAAGTGAAAGTTGTGGGTGGAGTAAAGCTCGTAGGTGCGGTAAACATGCCATCTGAGCTGAGTGCCAACGCCAGCGAATTGTTCGCTCGCAACATTTGGGAATTGTTAAAACTCATCGCGCCCAAAGGTGAATTGGTGTTAGACCGCAACGATGAAATTGTACAAGGCTGTTTGATTTGTTCAAACGGTGAAATTTATCACAACGCATAATTGAAGAAACATGGAAGCTTTTTTTGAAGGCATTGCGAGAATGATCGCGCAATACGAACAGCAAAATATTTTAAACCTCATTTACTTGGTCGTTCTGATGATCTTTGTTGGGGTTGAGTTGATTTCTCACGTGCCCAGTGTGCTGCATACGCCGCTGATGAGTGGTGCAAATGCCATTCACGGTGTGGTGTTGATTGGTGCCATTCTGGTGATGGGAAACGCCTCTGCGGATGATACGTTGTCGCTGGTTTTTGGAACCTTGGCCGTGTTCGTAGGTACGTTGAACGTGATTGGTGGATTTGTGGTTACCGATCGCATGTTGGAAATGTTTAAGAAGAAACCGAAAGGAGAAAAAGCGTCATGATGCCGTATATGGAAATTGGCTACCTCATTGGCTCTGTGAGTTTTGTGGTAGGATTGAAAATGATGGGACAGCCCGATTCTGCCCGCAAAGGGAATTTGGTGGCTGCCTTCGGTATGGCGATGGCCGTGATTGCTGCGTTGTTTTTTAACAGCGAAGGATTTCATGTGATCAATAATTTGTCGTACATCCTGGTGGCCATATTGGCCGGAACCGTCATCGGTACGTTGATGGCCAAGCGCGTTCAGATGACCGCCATGCCAGAAATGGTGAGTTTGTTCAACGGAATGGGTGGGTTGAGTGCGGCATTGATTTCTATCATCGAGTGGCGACACCTGTTAAACGAAGCGGTGAACCCCGAAAGAATGTCGGACATGCCAGCCGTTTCAATGGGAATGTACATTCCTGTCATCGCTGGATTGATCATCGGTACCATTTCGTTTGTGGGATCCATCGTGGCATGGGGTAAGCTCAATGGTAAAATTGGCGACTTCCGTTTTCCATCACAACAAATCATCAATGCCGTTGTTTTGGTGGCCATTTTGGGTGTGGCTTACTTGAATTATGGCGAGTTTAATGCAACCCAATCGTCGTTGTATTTCTATGTAACGATAGCATTGGCGGTTGTTTACGGACTTTTGTTCGTGTTTCCTATCGGTGGAGCGGACATGCCTGTGGTAATTTCTTTGTTGAACTCGTTTACTGGGGTGGCTGCGGCTTGTGGTGGATTCTTGTACGAGAACAAAGTCATGTTGATGGGTGGTGTTTTGGTGGGATCTGCGGGTACCATCCTTACGGTGGTGATGTGTAAAGCGATGAATCGTTCACTGATGAACGTCTTGATAGGAATGGCCGGTGGTAATGGGGGTGGAAGTAGCACCAGTGCTTCAGGTGGTTCAGTTCGTGAAGTACAAGGCACCGACGTAGCCATCATGATGAAGTATGCTTCTAAAGTGATTATCGTGCCTGGATACGGACTTGCCGTTGCCCAAGCGCAGCACGTTTGCCATGAATTGGAGAATTTGCTGGAAGCTGAAGGGGTTGATGTGAAATATGCCATCCACCCGGTGGCAGGTCGTATGCCTGGTCACATGAACGTGTTGTTGGCAGAATCCAATGTGGAATACGACAAACTCATTGAAATGGAGCACATCAACCCAGAATTTGCAACCACTGACGTGGTTTTGGTGGTGGGTGCGAATGACGTAGTAAACCCTGCGGCGAAAACCGATCCCGCCAGTCCCATTTACGGAATGCCCATTTTGGATGTGGATCAGGCCAAGCAAATCGTGGTGATGAAGCGAAGCATGAAAGCCGGTTACGCCGGAATCGAGAACGAATTGTTCTTCCATCCCAAATGTGGAATGCTTTTCGGTGATGCCAAAGCCAGTTTGCAAAAATTGGTGAACGAGGTTAAAGCCTTGTAAGCTTGACCTTGATACAGTACATTTTTGAATAACAATGTCCAAAATCAAACGGAAAATTTCCCTGCTATCAGGGCTGATATTGGTGGCTTCGGCCTCCGCACAGAATGCGTATCACATCGCAGAAATCAAAGCGAATGCCGCAGGCAAAAATGGTGTAAACCCCCGTTTTTTGAACGTGGAGCGCGACGACCAATCAGAAGGCGATGGATGGCGGATGTTGCCGTGGGATAGCAGTACCAATGGCTATTCTGCGATTGATTCAGTGCCGTTTGCCTTTCAGTTCAATGGCTCAGCAGCCCGTAAATTTCGTGCAACCAAGAATGGTGTGCTCACTTTCAGTGGCTCAACCGCGTCTGCCGCCAACTTCGTGGTGGAAAGCCTCCCTGATCCGCGCATTCCCAACAGCTCTATCGTTGTTGGGGGCATTATGGCCACTGGTCCAAACGACCGTATTTTGGTCAAGACATTTGGTGCTGCGCCGAATAGACAGTTCTGGGTCAAGTTTCAATCGTTTAGCCTTGGAAAAGATACCGCCAACAAATACGGGACCTACGTATACAACGCCATCGTATTGGAGGAAAAGAGTCAGGCAATTCATATCGTGAGAATGGGTTGGGGCTCGGAGTACCCCTGGTATGCATCCAATTTGCCCCTGAAAAATGAACAAGCCAACGGCCTGCAAGTGGGTCCATTCGAGTCATATCCCTTGGCCGGTGATAGTGCGTTGCTGAACGAGGTTCCCGCACAAGGAAAATCGTTTCAGGACAATTCTTATGTGTCGTTTTATCCCGGGAAACAAAAGGATAACGATGCATCGTTGTCAAAAGGGTATTCAACAAAACCCGCCGGTACCAGCTATGTGAATAGCGGCAACAACGTACCGCTGGAGATTTCCGCTGTATTTACGCTGCACGGAACCAACCAAAATACAAATTACAATTTACAGGTTCAGGTAAACAACGAAGCGGTGGTGTCGAGCCCCCTGTCTTTTGTGAATTTTACCGATTATCGCAGTGCGGTAATCAATCACACGATTTTGCGCAATATGCAACCGGGCGATCGTGCCAAAGTGAAGGCTTGGCTGTCGGTGAATGGCGGCGGGAGCGACGACAATGTGGCGAATGATACCTTGCCATTGGTGTTTGATTTTGTAGCCCAGCAAGGCAGCGGAACAAGCGCGGGCAAAGTGCTTGTGGAGTCCTATACCGCCACGTGGTGCAATCAATGTCCCGCGGTGAATGTGGCACTGGATTCCCTGGAGTCGAAGTTTGGCACTAGTGCGAACTTTGTATCGCATCACATCAACGACAACATGAACAACAAGTGGGCTCCGTTGTCGGTGGATTCGCTGCCTTTGGTGGTTTTGAACCGCGAGACGCGCATAACCAAGGCCTCCAATTTGAATGTGGCGTTGACTGTAGCGGTGGCTTCTGCTCCGAAAGGGGTGTCGCTGAGCTGGAGCAATTTGGAGTTTAACCAGGCTAAACGACAAGTTACGGGTGTCTTGCAATTGACAGCTCAAGATGCTTGGGTGAAGCAGGGACTTCGATTTGGGGTAATGCTTCGTGAGCAGGGAGTGCGTGGACTGGGTGCGGGCTGGGACCAGAAGGTTGATTTCGGGCTAACAAAAGACAGTCAAAGCGTATTTTTTGGTAAGAACAAAACCTTGGTAGGATACCATCATCAACGGGTGGTTTGGGCGGTTTTCGGTGGGAAATTGGGTGTGAATGCTACTGCGGGTGCTGATGTGTTAAAAACTGGCGATAAATTAGATATCCCATTTACGTTAACGATTCCCGATACAATGTTAACCGTAGGAATGCCCACCGCCGCCGATTTTGGTCCCACAGGATCCATCTATTCAAGGTTTAAACCCGCCGATTTGTCGGTTGTTGGCTATGTATCGAGCGATTTTGGCGTAGGCATCACTGAAACGGTGAATTTGGGCGAATACAGTGCCCCTGTTTTGGCATCCATTGATCAGCCATTGTGGGATATTAAAAACGGGGTTGTGCGTCTGGATGCGAAGCAGGTGTTGAACTTGTATCCCAATCCGGCTAGCGGTTGGGTTTCGCTTGGGATTGAGGGTAAAATCAATGAGGTGTCGGTTTTTGATGTATCTGGAAGGTCTGTAAGTGGTCTTTCTTTGAACGACAATCGTTTGGATTTGCAAGGATTGATGCCAGGATTATATTTTGTGCGTGTTAAAACCCAATTGGGTATCGGCACTGCTAGGTTGTTGGTGGACTAGTTTCCCAAGGAACGCTGTATTATCTCTGAATTTTCTTTGAGGACATTTTTATGCCCCGTCCTGCAGTTGACTGCTAATTATAGGTGGTATTTTTAAAGATGGGGTGGGGAGATTGTAATAATTGTTCAATTAAATGGAATAAAAAAGAGGGGCCAGCGCTTTCGCGCTGGCCCCTCAACAAAAAACCATATACTGTGAAAATATGGAACTTATTTCTGAACGGTAATCTTCTTGGTTACTTGTTTGCCGGCTGACATAACTTGTACCAAGTACACGCCGTTGCTCAATCCGTCGGTGTTCAATACCATCACACCTTCGTTGGCTACGGTTTTA
>VGFS01000005.1 GCA_016868785.1 Bacteroidota bacterium | reverse complement strand
TTTGACCTGCACGTGGACCTGTACCATACGATAAATATTTCTGGGCCAACTCATGGGCTCCGGGTGTGTTCGGACGGGTTTTCTGAACCATCATAACCACCTGCTCAAATACATGGTCCGTGACCGGAACTTCACGCACCAAGGCTTGAAATGATTTGATTTCATCTGCATTCATGACCGATGTGGCCTGCTGAGAAACCGAACCTGTGGTCTGTTTCAAAATGTTCACTTCATCCGCAAACTGGGGGTAATCCAAAATCACCTGGAACATAAAACGGTCCAATTGTGCTTCCGGTAAAGGATAAGTACCCTCCTGCTCGATGGGGTTTTGGGTTGCCAACACAAAAAATGGCTCCTCCAAATCGTGTCGCTGCCCCGCCGCCGTTACCTGTCGCTCCTGCATCGCCTCCAACAATGCCGCCTGCGTTTTTGGTGGCGTACGGTTGATTTCATCGGCCAAAATAATGTTTGAAAATATCGGCCCCTTAACAAAATGAAACTTGCGGGAATCATCCAATATTTCACTGCCAATGATGTCTGAAGGCATCAAATCCGGCGTAAATTGAATGCGATTAAAAGACAGTTCCATGGTCTGCGACAGCGTTTTCACCAGCAACGTCTTCGCCAAACCAGGCACGCCCACCATTAACACGTGTCCATGGCAAAAAACCGCGTTTAACAAAGCCTCTACAACTTCCTCCTGTCCCACAACCACTTTGCCGATCTCTGCCTTCAAGGCAGCCACTTTGGCACCAAATAATTTTGCTTGCTCTACCGAATTACTCATGCTCCCACACGATTAAATTGTCACAATCCAAATTGCGCGCCTTGATGCGAATGTATGTCTTGGTGCGATGCTTATATACCCATGAATCCACCGCTTTTTGCTTCTTACGGTTCTCAGCCTCCATTTGAATGCGACTGTAATCCTGAATTAAGTTTGCTTGGTGCGGCGCCACAAACGACTGTAGGTATACAATCCGATACACCGACCTGCCATCCTGGGTAGTAACCATTTCTGGCTCACTGAATTCCCCTGGTTTGAGTTTGTCAACCGTCTTTTTTACCTCGCTGGGTAAATATTCAAATGTGGTTTTTTGCATACCCGTCATGGGATCCATGATGAACCCGCAATTGCCCTTAGCATCTCGGTTGTACTTGTCTTCCGTTGCATACTTTTTTACCGCCTCACACCATGAAAGTTTACCCGATTGCAAAAGCTGATACACACTATCCACCCGCATACTGGCAATCTTAAAATCCTCCGTTGTATTCTCAGCACGAATCAAAATATGCATCGCAATTACCCGCTCGCCCCTACGCTTCAACAACTTCATGATGTGAAAACCATAATCACTCTCGAAAATAGGACTCACACTGTCGGGCTTCAAACGAAATGCCATCCGCTCAAACGCAGGAACCATTTCACCCCTGCCAAATTCAGGCAACATGCCGCCCTGACTTTTAGATCCTGGATCCATGCTGTAGGCACGGGCCAACTTTTCAAAACTCTCCCCCCTCATCACACGCGCCCGAATGTCCTCAAGCTGCATTTTGACAAAATCCTTGGCCTCTTGGGTAATCATCGGCTCAATCATCAGCTGCCCAACCTCCACCTCTGTGGGTACAATCGGCAAACTATCCATCGGGATTGAATCGTAAAACAACTTCACCTCCTGAGGTGAAATGCGAATGTTCTTGGTGATTTCCCCATACATCTGCTTGGCCAACAATTGTTCCTTCATTTTCGGACGGATATCATCCTTAAACTCATTCACTGTTTTACCCAAATACTTTTCCAACTCCGCCATACTACCCGCATTTCTTTGGTAATACCGCAAACGGTTGTCGATTTCGCTCTCCAACTGATCGTCTGGTACCACCAAACTGTCCAACTCCGCCTGGTTTAACAACAACTTTTGGATGATCATGTCTTCCAATAGTTTGCAGTGCGATGTTTGAGAGTCTTTCAACGCAGCCCCCTTGGTTAACTGCATTTTTTCTGTTTCGAAATCACTCTGCAAGATGATTTTGCTGCCTACCACGGCCACAATACCATCCACGTATTGCGGGGGCAAGTACGGCCCACTCTGCTTAATTTGCGCCTGAACAGCGCCATAAACAAAGAGAAAAACCCAAGCAACTATCCCACGCATCATTTGAACTTTTAACACCTTATTTCTTGTTGACCAATTTCGCCTCGATGGCCTGAACCGCAGATTCATTCACCGTAACGGCATACCGGTTTTTCAACGATTCAATCCACTCCCTTTCCAATTGCTCCTGATACTTGGAAGCTACAGGACCGCGGGTCTCATCCAATGTTTTCGAACCGGCAGGCAAAAAAGCATTCACCTTTACAACCACGAAATCATCGCCCACTTGTCCCACCTGATAAATACCCGCCTTGTTGTATTTGGGCTTCTCGGCCGACAAATCAGCGAACATCATTTTCAAAATGGGAGAGGGTGAAAACAAGAAAGTATCGCTCAATTCAAATTTTCCTGTGCGATAACTGAAATCCAAAATGTTCTTTTTGGTGTGCTCACGACGAAGACTGTCTACCGAAATGCCCTTTTTCACTTGCTTAGCCACCGTTTTCATCATCTTGGCATCGTTGCAGAAATACACCGCCACATCAAAACGATTGTTCCAGTTGTATTCACGCTGATGCTCACCAAAATATACCTTCAAACCTGCGGTGTCGTTGTTAGCCCTATCCCACACCAATTGCTGCATGCGGTTGAACATCAATATACCCTCTTTGTATTCTTGGTAAATGTCTCTGAACTCTACAGATTTTTCTTCCAAATGATCATTTTGATACTCAACACAAGTTTTGTCGATCCAATCATTCATGATCCGCGTTACCCCATCCTTCTTGGTGCCTACAACTGGTTTGTTGCTATAGGTAAACTGGGTAAACAAATCAGCCACCGAATTGGAGCTCTCGCCCAATTTGAAAACTTCCATCTTGCGCAAATTGTACTCGGTTGTTACTTTCTTTTTGCCCTCCATTTTGGTCACCTTGTGAAACTCTGGCATGCTGGCTTCATCAAATTTCCCATTCATGAAATTGCTATCCAAATAACTCACCACCGCATCAACCGCCGAATTGTTCAATTTAAACCCGTTCTCTTTTTTGATTTTTACCACCAACGAATCCACGGAAATCTGTGAACGCTGATTCTTTTGAACGTCCATCTTTAAAATAGAACGCATCTCCTTGTCCTCAAAAGAACGCAACGGACGAACATTCACGCGCTGAAGCAAATGCCATCCATAATTGGTTCGGAATGGCGCGGTAACATCACCGTCTTTCTTCAATGAAAACGCTTGATCAGCCCAGTATTGACGGTCAATATCGCCCACAAATTGGGTAACGTTGATGTAATCCATGGCTCCACCGTTATACCGACTGTTGTAATCTTCGCTGTAAGTTCTGGCCATGTTTTCGAACGTTTCTTTGCCACTGTTGATGTTCAAAGCGATTTCGTCAATTTTTTTACGAGCCTCCGTATCTGAACTCTCATCCTTGTTCATCACACGAACCAAAATATGGTTGACTTTGATTTCGCCCCGATTGGCCCTTTTGTCGTTCACCATCAAAATGTGATACCCAAATTCTGTTTTAAAAACCGGTGAAATTCCACCCACTGGCGTATTGTACGCCTGGTTTTCAAATTCATACACTACATGCAAAGCCGTCATCCAACCCAAATCACCACCCGCACTTTTTGTCCCAACATCCTCAGATTCAGTTCTGGCGATATCGCCAAAATTGATGGCTGTTGGATTGCGCATCAACATGCGGTGTATGTTTTCGATTTTCTCCAAGGCCTTTTTCTGGTCGGCATCAGAAGCATCGGGTGAACACAAAATCAAAATATGCGATACTTTAACCTCATTCTGCAAACGATCGTAAGCCTCTTTCACCAGTGCATCTGTAACAGAACGATCATACAAATAGTTTCTGGCCAACTGATCCCTGTACATCTGCAATTCCTGCACATACGCAGTGGCCGTATCCAACCCTGCATCCTTGGCATCCTGAACCTTCAATTTAAACTTGATGTACAAATCCAAATAATTGCGAATGTCCTTAGAAGTCACCGCATCCTCCTTCAAATTAATGTTCTTCAAATACTGTCGCTCGAACTCGTCTGCATACACCTTCTCTTTGTCGATACTGAACACAAAAGGAACCGCTTTTGACTCGGTTTGCGCTTGGGCCATTCCAAAAAACAGTCCACCAAAAACCATCAATCCAAATATTCTTTTCATACAATCTTACTTTTAATAACCTATAATCTTCAAAAATACGAACTACCCAGCAATTTTGTTAGACATCCGCCGACACCGTTCGCCATAAAACATCCAACAATTCGGCCACTCCCTGTTCTGTTACTGAACTGAAGAACAATACCTCCACCCCTTTGAGTTGCTGTCTGATTTCTTCCTTCAACTCTTCATCCAACATATCTGCCTTGCTCACCGCCACCACACGCTGCTTTACCACCAATTCCGGATTGAATTTCTCCAATTCACTCAGCAAGGTTAAAAATTCATTTTTGTGGTCTGGGCTATCCGCAGGAATCAAAAACAACAAAGCCGCATTTCGTTCAATGTGGCGCAAAAACCGATGACCCAATCCCCTACCTTCACTCGCTCCTTCAATGATTCCGGGAATATCTGCCACAATAAAACTGCGATAATCACGGTAATTAACCACCCCCAAATTGGGCACCAACGTGGTAAAAGGATAGTCAGCAATCTCGGGTTTTGCCGCTGAAATCACACTCAACAATGTACTCTTACCCGCATTGGGGAACCCCACCAAACCCACATCAGCCAACACCTTCAATTCCAACACTATCCATTGCTCTATGCCCGGCTCTCCCGGTTGTGCATACTGAGGCGCTTGGTTTACACTGTTGGCGAAATGCCAGTTACCCAATCCTCCGCGGCCCCCAGGGACTAAAACTTTGCGCTCCCCATCCTCCGTAATCTCAAATAACACCTCTCCCGTTTCTGCATCCTTGGCCACCGTTCCCAATGGCACCTCCAACACCACCGATTCTCCATAAGCTCCTGAACTGCGATTCTCACTGCCTGCTATTCCATCGGTCGCCATCACATGCTTGCGATATTTCAAATGAATCAATGTCCACAATTGGGCATTCCCCCTCAATACAATGTCGCCTCCCTTGCCCCCATCTCCACCGTCTGGACCCCCTCTAGGGTTCATTTTGGTGCGATTATAATGCCTGCTACCCGGTCCTCCGCTACCACTTCTGCAGCAAATCTTTACGTAATCAATAAAATTGCTATCGGCCATGAACCGCAAAGGTCGTTAAAAAACCGCCATCTATTGTATTTTCGCACCCGCAACCTTTATGTCAGCACAATACTCCTTCTCAGAAATTGAACACAAATGGCAAAAACAATGGGAAAACACCAAGTTGTATACCGTTTCCATCGATGCCAATAAGCCCAAATACTATGTGCTCGACATGTTTCCCTACCCTTCAGGAAGTGGTTTGCACGTAGGCCATCCCCTCGGATATATCGCCAGTGATATCGTGGCGCGATACAAACGCCTCAACGGTTACAATGTACTGCACCCCATGGGTTATGATGCATTTGGTTTGCCCGCAGAACAATATGCCATCCAAACAGGTCAGCATCCCGCCGTAACCACAGAGCAAAACATTCAGCGTTTCCGTGAACAGTTGAATATCATGGGATTTTCCTACGATTGGGACCGACAAGTAAAAACCTGCGACCCCAATTACTATAAATTTACCCAACAAATATTCGCCCTGTTCTTCGAACACTGGTACAACAAACAAAGCCAAAAAGCCGAACCCATCGCTGCACTGATCAGCCATTTTGAAACCCAAGGTTCTCAACAGTTAAATGCCCATGGTGGTAAAATTGAAGCGTTTACCGCCATCGAATGGAATGCCATGTCGGCCCAACAACAACACAGCATTCTGAACCAATTTCGCTTGGCTTTCATTGATGAAACTACCGTGAACTGGTGCGAAGCCATGGGTACAGTACTCGCCAATGAAGAAGTCATCAACGGCGTAAGTGAACGCGGAGGCTACCCTGTGGTTCGCAAAAAAATGAAACAATGGAGTTTGCGGATCACCGCCTACGCCGATCGACTCCTCGAGGGATTGAACACCCTTCAATGGAGTGATGCCATCAAAGAAATTCAACGTAACTGGATAGGCAAAAGCCAAGGAGCCGAGATAGATTTCGTGGTGAGAGGCACCCTCAAAACCCTCAAAGTATTTACCACACGCCCCGATACCATCTTCGGTGCTACATTCATGGTTGTTGCGCCAGAACTTGAAAATCTTCAAGAATTCTGCAGCGATGAACAATGGCCCGAAGTACAAGCCTATGCCAACAAAGCCAAAAATCGCAGCGAAATTGACCGCATGGCAGATACCGCCAAAACCGGTGTGTTTACAGGCGTAGAAGCCATCAACCCATTTACCGGAGAACCCATTCCCGTTTGGGTGAGCGACTACGTTCTCGCCAATTACGGCACCGGCATCATTATGGCCGTACCCGCACACGATGAACGCGATTTTGCCTTTGCAACCACCTTTAACCTGAACATCGTTCCTGTAATCAAACCCCCCAACAGCGAATTAGCCCTTCCCCTCACTGAAGCCTTCAGCGCAAAAGATGGCGTTTGTTTCAATTCGGGTTTCTTGGATGGACTTACCGTTAAGGAAGCCATTGCCGCCGCCATAGAAAAAGTGGAAAAAGCAGGGTGGGGACAAGCCAAAGTCAATTACAAACTGCGCGAAGCAGGTTTTGGTCGACAACGCTATTGGGGAGAACCTTTCCCCATCGTATACAACGAAGCCGGTATACCCCAGTTGGTGAACCAACTTCCCGTGGAATTGCCCCAAGTAGAAAGCTACAAACCTACAGGCAATGGAGAAAGTCCCCTCTCGGCAGTTTCCCATTGGGTAAATACACCCCAAGGTAAAAGAGAAACCGACACCATGCCCGGTTGGGCCGGAAGCAGCTGGTACTTCCTACGTTATACCGATCCCCAAAACACCAACGAATTGGCCCCAAAAGAAGCCCTCAACTATTGGCAACAAGTGGATTTGTATGTGGGTGGATCTGAGCATGCCACCGGACACCTATTGTACAGTCGCTTCTGGACAAAATTCCTCTTCGATTTGAGGTACATCAACTGGGATGAACCCTTCCAACGCCTGGTTAACCAAGGGATGATCATGGGGGAAGATGGACAAAAAATGAGCAAACGCTGGGGCAACGTAGTGAATCCCGACGATGTATGCGCACAATACGGGGCAGACACCCTCAGAATGTATGAGATGTTTTTGGGTCCACTGACCGACTCTAAACCCTGGAACACCCACGGAATTGAAGGGGTGAGCCGCTTCTTCGGAAAATTTTGGCGCTTATTCTATGAAGGGGAACAATGGGCAGTTACCCAAGAAACTCCCTCCACGGCAGAGCTCAAAATTCTGCATAAAACCATCAAAAAAGTTACCGAAGACATTGAATCAATGAGCTTTAATACCTCCGTTTCAGCGTTCATGGTGGCAACAAATGAATTGGGCACCCTCAAATGCCGCAAACAAGAGGTGCTGGAAACATTGTTGATTTTGATGGCACCTTTTGCCCCACACATCACCGAAGAATTGTGGAGTCAGATCGGACATTCAAACAGCATTCATTTGGCCACTTGGCCCAAGTACGATGCCAGTCATTTGATCGAAAATTCATTCAATTACCCCATCAGCATCAACGGCAAAACACGGGCACAAATCGAATTCGAATTGTCTGCGAGTGAAGCCGACATCCAAACTGCCGTGCTAAACAACGAGTTGGTAATCAAATGGATGGAAGGTAAGCCCTTGAAAAAATTCATCCTTGTAAAAGGACGTATTATCAACGTGGTTGTGTAAGAATTTTATTCAGCCGCAATAACCGCGGTTTGACCTTCAAATACAATCACCATACCCGGATACAACTTGTTCCTTCGGCGGTATTCTTGCACTTCATTTACAACGACCAAACCTTGGTCAATAACCTCATTGGCCATGGCGCCGCTTTCAACCCAACCCAATAATTTCAGGGCTTGGTTCAGTTGAATAAAGGGGGTGTGAATCGTTAATGTTTCCATCAAATGGAGAAACTCTCTCCACAACCACAAGTGCGCGAAGCATTGGGGTTAATGAAGTTGAATCCCTTGCCATTCAATCCGTCAGAAAAATCGAGCTCAGTACCACACAAATAGAGAAAACTCTTCATGTCGCAAACAATCTTCAATCGCTCGTCGCCAAATTGCATATCGCCGGGTTTGTCCTCATTGTCAAAATCCAACTCATACGTGAGCCCAGAACAACCCCCGCCCTTTACCCCAACACGTAAAAAATGATCGGCAGCGGAAATATTCGACTCCCGCATCAAATCATAAGCCTTGTTCAAAGCCTTGTCGGTGATGGTGATTTCGTTTCCTTGGGCAACCATATTAAATCTGTTTAGAAGTGCGTTTTTTCGCTCTCAATGGGCTCCAAACCATTTTTGGCGCGGTAGTCGTTGATCGCAGAACGAATGGCATCCTCTGCCAACACAGAACAGTGAATCTTCACCGGCGGCAAGGCCAATTCCTCCACGATTTCCATGTTATCGATTTTCAAAGCCTCATCAATCGATTTACCCTTCAACCACTCCGTGGCCAAAGAAGAAGAAGCAATCGCAGATCCACACCCAAACGTCTTGAATTTGGCGTCTTCGATGATGCCTGTCTCCTGATTCACTTCAATTTGCAAACGCATTACATCACCACACTCGGGGGCACCAACCAAACCTGTACCTACGGTGTTTTTGGATTTGTCCAAAGTACCAATATTTCTGGGATTGGTGTAATGATCAACAACTTTATCTGAATATGCCATGGTTTCTTTCTTTTACAAATTTACAATTTAGATAGATTCTAAACAAGAGTTAATGTTCGCTCCATTCAATGGTTTTCAAGTCGATGCCCTCTTTGAACATCTCCCACAAAGGACTCATATCACGCAGTTTGTTCACCGCCCCAGACACACATTCGATGGTGTAATCGATTTCCTCATCCGTTGTGAATCGACCCAAACCAAATCGCAATGAACTGTGTGCCAACTCATCGTCCAATCCCAAACTCTTCAATACATAACTGGGCTCCAATGAAGCTGAAGTACAAGCCGAACCACTCGATACAGCAATGTCCTTGATGCCCATCATCAAACCTTCACCTTCCACATACTTGAAACTGATGTTGCTCGTATGAGGCAAACGATGCGTTTTGTTACCGTTCAAATAACTTTCTTCCAACTGCAACAATGCGGCCTCCAATCGGTCACGCATTTTTTGTAAACGGGCACCCTCTTCTGCCATTTCCAAGCGCGCAATCTCACACGCTTTACCAAACCCAACGATTCCTGGAACATTCAATGTGCCGCTGCGCATACCACGCTCGTGGCCGCCCCCATCCATTTGGGCTGTTACCTTAACCCTTGGATTCTTCCTGCGTACATACAATGCACCTACTCCTTTAGGACCGTACATCTTATGCGCCGTAAAACTCATCAAGTCGATGTGATCAGCCATTACGTCCACCGGAATTTTGCCCACCGCTTGGGTAGCATCCGTGTGAAACAAAACCCCTTTGCTTTTGCACAAGGCACCAATTTCACGAATCGGCTGCAATACGCCCAATTCATTGTTGCCGTACATCACAGTCACCAAAATTGTATTGGGCTTGATCGCCGCCTCAATGGCCTCCTTAGTCACCAAACCATCACCACCCACCGACAAATAAGTCACATCAGCCCCCAACTTCTCCAAGTGCTTGCAAGTGTCTAACACCGCTTTGTGCTCGGTAGACAAAGTGATGATATGATTGCCCTTGCTAGCGTACATCTCAAACACACCTTTGATGGCCAAATTGTTGCTCTCCGTGGCACCACTGGTGAAAATAATTTCTTTCTCATTACCACCAATTAACTGCGCGATTTGCTCACGGGCATAGTCTACCGCCTCTTCAGCCTTCCAGCCAAATGGATGGCTCTTGCTGGCTGCATTTCCATAGGCCTCCAAAAAGTAAGGAGTCATCGCTTCAAATACACGTGGATCTACCTGAGTGGTAGCATTATTATCGAGATATACGGGCAATTTCAACATAATCAATGGGATTATTTAGATAGTTTCTAAACTGCAAAATTAACGCATATGCCCTCAGATTGTTTCGGTATTTAAACTTTCTATCAAAAGAATGTACTTTGCAGTGAATTTTTCCATGAACAAACTCGAACACATTGGCATTGCTGTAGCAAATTTGGAGGCCTCAGAAGCCCTTTTTACACGCCTGCTCGGCGTTTCACCCTACAAGCGTGAAGTAGTAGAAAGTGAGCATGTCATTACCTCTTTTTTTCAGGTGGGCGATGTAAAAATTGAATTGCTCGCAGCCACACAAGAAAGTAGCACCATCGCCAAATTCATCGAGAAAAAAGGTGAAGGATTGCACCACCTAGCCTTTGAGGTTGATAACCTTAGCGATTCCCTGACAGAAAAATGTAACCAAGGGTTTGAACTCATCCACACCCAACCAAAGCCCGGCGCCGATGGAAAAATCATCGCCTTTCTGCACCCAAAATCAACCAATTCGGTCCTCACAGAACTCTGTCAGACCGTCATCAAATAAACCCCCATCCCAAAAAACAAAACGGCCAAAAACAAGTCGATTTGTCGAATCCTCGCCTCTGTGAGGTAGTTTTTTATTTTACCCGCACCCCAAGCAACCCCCAACTCCGTGCAAAACACCGTGGCCAAAGTGGTAATCCCAAACAGCCACTTTCCAGAATAGGTGAAATCTGCAGCCGGAGGCAAACTGTATAAACTCAGCCACCAAGCAATATTTACCGGGTTCAACACATTTATTGCAAACGACTTCAACCACAGTTGCCAATCCTTCATCTGCATCAATCGCTCATCTATCCCATTGCTCTTAGCCTTCTGATGATGAAAAATATGAATCACCGCCAAAATCCAAAACACCAGCGCCCCACATAAAGCGATCTTAGAACGGTACGACACCAGAGACTCATTAATGGCCTCCGAAAAATGCAATGCCAACGTCACATATATCATGTCGCCCACAATCACCCCCAAGGCCAAAGGCAATCCCTTTCGCCACCCCCCAGCCAAACCCGCCTGTATCAATAGAAAAAACACCGCACCCAGCGAAATGCTCATCACGAAACCCGTGCCCAATCCAAAAATCAAAGGTGCCAACATACAAAATCAACCGATTTTCCATTGAATCCGTGTGAACAAACACAAAATCTATGGGTTTCGGTCTCGCAATTTACTGACAGCCCGTCGATTATTATTCAATAAAATTGAGGATTGCCGCGCCATACCTAAAAGTATGTGTAAAAGTTGGGGAAGAACAGCAGCTCCCATCTCCCGCCTTCCCGCTTGGATGATAGTAATTTTGAATCAATGAGTTTCTTTTCCTCTGATTGGGACGACGACGAAGAAGAAGATGTTTTCCAAGGTGATGTAGACGCCTTGGTCCGCGACTTCGAAAGCAAACAACGTCAAACTTTTTCAGCCCGTGAATGGTTGGAATTGTACCGGTATTATGCCAGTCAGTTCCCCGCCAAAACCGGACAATATCGCGCCGATACCTACATCAAAATCATCCTTGAAACCGCCATTCAGCAGTTTCCCTACATGCCCATTTTCTCTTTGCACATGGCAGAATGGCTCATTCGCGATCAAAAATTGGCCAAAGCCCGCAACATCGTCGCGCAAGCCCTACAATATACCCCGTTCGAACCCGCTTTGGGATTCATGCAAGCGCTGATCTACAGTTTGCAAGGCCATAAAAAGAAAGCCATGGACGAATTGACAACCGTGCTTGCAAACATGGGCGACGAAGAAGCCATGCTCGAAGACTTTCTGGAAATTTCCCTGTTCCACGGTCAGTTTGATTTGGCCATGCCCGTCCTTGAAAAAGCCTTGGACACCGGCGCAGAGGTAAGCGTCATCCTCGAAAAATACATTGAAAAAGCGGAAGAAGGCGGACTCATCGATGCCCTCCTTCCCATGATTCAGCGAATCATCGATCAAGACCCCTATTCCGCCGAAGCTTGGTATGTGCTTGGGTCTGGTCGTATGGCCCAAGGCGACCATGAACAAGCCCTAAAAGCCCTCGACTTAGCCGTTACCATCAATGAAAATTTTGCCGACGCTTGGGTAACATTCTTGGAATGTACCTACGAATTGGGTCATTATCAAGATTTTATCAATACCTACAAAGAGCTGGCAACCCGCTTCCCCAAACGAACCTTCGCCGAAGTAGAAGGCCTGCTCGCTTGGAGTTACTACGAACAAGGCGATATAAAAACCTGCAGATCCATCTATAAAGAAATTCTGAAACACCAACCCCAAGATGCCGAGTGTTGGTACTCCATGGGTTTGACATGGCACTACGAAGAAAATTATTCTGCTGCCATCCCCTACCTCGAACGCGCCTATGACCTCGATCATTTCGAGTCTGACTATGGCATGGTTCTCGCCAGTGCCTATTTCGGTGCAAACATGCAAGAAAAATGGGAAGTCCTCTATGAATCACTGGCCATTGAACACGCCACTAACCCAGAAGTTTGGCTCGATTACAGTACCTCATTGTACGAGGTGGGTGAATCAGACAAAGCCCTCGATGTCATAGAAACGGGCTTGCTCAACAACCCCCAACACAGTGGCCTCCTGTATCGATTGGCCGCCCTATGTTACCTGTCTGGACAAGCATCCGCCGCGATTTTCGTGCTTGAGAAAGCCCTTGAAATCAACGCCAACGAACACATTCAATTGTTTACCTTCGCACCAGAATTGAAAAAGGCCACCGCCATTCTCAATTGTATAGCAAAATTTACACAGCCTAGGACAGGATCATGAACCAAGACCTTTTTAATTTATCCCAACTCCCCGATCGCAGCAAAAAACCCCGCAACAGCGGCCTCACCATGGTGATGGACAAAGGATTAAGCTTACATGAAGTGGAGAATTTCTTGGAAAACGGAGAAGCCCTAACAGACATCATCAAATTGGGCTTTGGCACCTCTTACTTTACCGCCAAAATCCAAGAAAAAATCAAACTATACCAAAGTGTAAATATCCCCGTGTATTTAGGTGGCACCCTCTTTGAAGCCTACATCGCCCGCAATCAGTTTGATGATTATTTGCGCCTGCTCGATAAATTGGGACTTACTCATGTTGAAGTAAGTGATGGAAGCTTGGAGATGAACCACGACACCAAATGTGAATACATCCAAACCCTGTCGAAAACCTATACCGTGTTGAGTGAAGTGGGCAGCAAAGACGCCGAGAAAATCATTCCTCCCTACGAATGGATCGAGCAAATGGAGACCGAACTAAGTGCCGGTGCATGGAAAGTAATTGGTGAGGCAAGAGAGTCGGGAACCGTGGGTATTTTCCGCGGAACAGGCGAAGTGCGCTCCGGCTTGGTGGCAGAAATTATCCGAAAAATTCCTCAAGACAGCGTCATTTGGGAAGCACCCAGGAAAGAGCAACAAGTCTGGTTTATACAATTGTATGGCAGCAATGTGAATTTGGGCAACATCGCACCCAATGAAATTGTTCCCCTAGAAACCCTGCGAATGGGACTTCGTGGCGATAGCTTCCACTTCTTCCTCAAACACTAACACCTCAATCAACCCCTTTGATTATTTGAACCGGTCCACAAAACCGCTCAAATTCTCGTAGGTCTGATAGCCCAATACCCTGCCTATCACCTGACCATTCTTGAAGAAAATCACCGTGGGATACCCCTCCAAACGATAGCGGTCGGCGATAGTGGCCTGAGCCTCAGCATCAACTTTCAGCACAATCACATCCTTGCCGTGGTTCTCGCTAATCTGTTGAACAAACGGCGCCATTTTCTTGCATGGTCCACACCAAGTAGTGTAGAAATCTACCATGACCAATTTGTCCCCTTTAATGGTGGCATCGAACTTTTGCTCGGTGATTGGACCATCATGAGCACCCGCGGGTTTGTTCTGACAAGATACAGATGTGATCATGGCAAACGCCATCGTTAGTATTCCCAATTTGAAACTCATCTGCATTTTTTTGTTGTTTTCGTGATTTACACAAAGGTACTTATTCAATTTCCATATTTTTGTTGAATGACCCACGGAAAAGTTGATTTGTCTATCATCGTACCCATCTACAACGAAGAGATGAACGTGGTTCCGCTCAACAACCGCATCTTACACGTGGTAGAGAACTTAGGGGTTCAGTACGAAATCATTTACATCAACGATGGATCTACCGACGCCAGTGCGGGCATATTAAAAGGGCTCTCCACGTCTTACCCATCCATCAAATTCATTGATTTTTCGCGCAATTTTGGTCACCAAATCGCCATAACTGCCGGCATTGAAAATGCCATCGGAACACGAATGATCATCATGGATGGTGATGGACAAGACCCGCCAGAATTGATCCACGATCTCTACAACAAATCGTTGGAAGGCTTCGAGGTGGTCTACGCCAAACGCAAAAAACGCAAAGGCGAATCCTGGCTAAAAAAACTCACAGCCAAAGTGTTTTACCGTATTTTGGCAAATATCACCCAAATCAACATCCCCATCGATACCGGTGATTTCCGACTCATCCACCAAAAAGTGCAGCAAGTGCTGAAAAACATGCCCGAGCGCCACAAATACTTGCGCGGACAAATTGCCTGGATTGGCTTCAACGCCACCTTCGTAGAATACGACCGCGAAGAACGCATGGGTGGTAGTACCAAATTTACCTACGGAAAAATGATGCGCTTCGCCACCGATGGCATTTCCAGCTTTAGCAACTGGCCATTGAAAATGGCAACTTTGTTGGGCTTTACAGTGTCAGGCATCGCTTTTTTATTGATTTTATACAGTTTGTACCAAAAGTTTTTTGGCTATACAGAAGTGGGTTGGACATCCCTCCACATTTCCGTGTTATTCTTGGGAGGTGTACAACTTTTGGGGATAGGAATCTTGGGTGAATACTTGGGCCGTGTGAGCGAAAATGTCAAAAATCGACCTACCTACATCGTAAAAGAATCCAACATCGATCACCTCAATCCCTAACGAGTTGGAACAAAAACACCCCGATCGCGCTTTTTGGCTGTTTTGGATCTTCATTCAGTTGGCCCTTGGATGGTTAGATTTCATGAATATGCCGGTCTATGGCATGCATCAAGGAGCTCAGGCCGATCGCGCATGTGTTGCCTGGAATTTTTGGCACGAATCGATGAATTTTTTTGAACCCAGGGTGATGGAAAACCGCGCCGCCGAAGGCGTCGCGGGCATGGAATTCCCCATAATACCCTATCTGGTCGCGCTGCTGTACAAACTCTTCGGATTCAAACCCATCATTTATCGCCTACTCGTGGGTAGTATCGTCACTTATGGCATGTGGTCGGCCTGGCGCTTACTATCCCTCTACATACCCCGCACCGCCAGCAAATTGGCCCTCCTCGGGATATTTTACCTATCACCAACCTTTGTCTTCTACAGCTGGAATTTCCTGGCCGATCCCGTAGCCCTTTCACTGTCCATCGCCGCACTCTACCACTGGATTCAATGGCATTTTCACCTAGAACCCAAACGAAATTTCAAGATCTATTTGGCACTCATTACCCTTACCGGACTCATCAAAGTGTCGTTCATGATCGTGCATTTTGCCATCATCACAGTCCTGTTTTTTGAGAAGCGAAAACATCGCTCAAACGTCATCCAAACCAGCGATAACACCTACCAAATCCTCGACGAAGAACAAACCATCACCCTGCCAAACGTACCCTGGCTAGCCCTGCTCAGTCCCTTCCTGCCCATTGCTGCCTGGTACCGCTATGCGCAATACCTCACCAATAGCACTTACAATACCCATTTCCTACAGCAAATCAACCCCAGCAAATCCATCCCTGAATTCATTCAAGTCACCGAATACAGCCTCAATACCTGGAAAGACTCCCTTTACCCTACCTGGTGTTTGGTGGGCATCGTAGGCATCTGGCTCTATACCATCCTCAAATTTCGCAGCAACCTCAGTCTCGTTGAAAAACTCAGCCTTTGGCTGTTTTTGGGTTTCGGTGGTCTCTATGTACTCTTCCACCTCCAATTTCGCTTTCACGACTACTATTTCCTCTCCGCCTGGCCCTTTGTACTCATGGCGATACTGTCGCTTCAACAGCGATACCTCAACGGAAAGATATTTCTGCAAGGCATGCCAGCGATTGCCAGTATGCTGGGTTTGTGGATCATCCCCTTTGTGAGCTTTGGTCACGCCAAACGCATGCTACACCATCGCTTTACCCCCAACGATTATTACTGTCAGAACGTCGTCACCGACATCAAAGACCTTGAAACCATCGCACTGTGGCTGAAACAAAACAACACGGAAGACCTTGAAGTATTTGTGGCCTTCGACCCATCGCCAAACACCGCCCTTTACGCCCTACAAACCAAAGGTGTTCGTTTGGCACCCGATTACCAGTCCGATCTCGCCAAAGGAATCTTTCAATCGAAATTACAACCCCTACCCGCAGAATATCCTTGGAAATCAAAAAATAGAAAATTGGGCTATGTTGTAACCAACGATTCCAAACGATGGTTTGCAGACTATGCCAACATTGCTGTGCCCATGAAAGATACCCTACCCCTAACCCGCAGCGGTCAATGGGCAATTTATCGCATCAACAATCCCTAAAGTTTAAAAATCATGGCGGCAGATAGCCCCGCACCGTGCTGCTTGTTTGGCATCACCCACGCTTCCAATCCGCGGAAATCAACACGGAAAAACGTCTTTCCCAAATGCTGAATGGGCGTCTCGAAATTTACGGCACAACCCAAATCATACGTGTCAAACCCTCCCATAGCCAAGTATGGACTCAACGACAAATACGTCCATTTTTGCTCGCCCTCTGGCATCCATGTTTTTTCCCACGAAAGCCTGCCCGATACCCGATATCCTGGCACATTTAAGTAGGTAACATTCATGCTAAAAAACTGTCCCTTGACCTTGAAGTTCGTCAAATCGGCATACAATGCAAATGGCGTCAATACTGTGCCTGACCGCGTCTGCTCCTGTATCTGTAACCGAGAAATCGCCGAGTCGCGCTGATTCCCAAACCAATTGCTCAACTGCAATTCCTTGGCATTCACAACGGCCTGTTTCAATCCAACCATTTTGGTGCTCGACTCACCCGCCACCGACAAACCCTGCATCGACGCATCCCAAACATAACCCCGGCTCTGGACCGCCACTTTGGGCATATAAATAAAACCAAAATCCTTAACCCCAAGGTATAAATAATGCGTCCTCCCGGCTTGTTTAAAAGTACCGAGGCCCTTAATTTTCAGCATTTTATCAAACCCTACTGCCAAGCCCATGCCTTTTTGTAACCAAGGATTCCCATTCACGCCCTGACTGTAAAATCGCCCGTTAAAAGCCAAAGAATCGCCCGACGCACTGGTAAACAAAGACATATTACCCGTTTGCAATCGAGAAAATGACGTTGCCTGCAGTAATGATACCTGAAATTTGACCTCCGCATCAAAACGAAAATCTAAGGCATTGTATCCCAGCACCTGAAACTGGTTGTTACCCACGTCTAACGTCTGCCCGCGATAATAGCCATTGCCCCGAAATACAAGCCGATAAGCATCATCCGAGAACTTCGCTCCAACCGATTGAACAGAACGCACCGAAATGGCATTCAACGCAACCTTTTTTGGCGAAACACTGGATTGTGGAACCGAAGAGGTACGCAACGCACCCCCATCAAACCGCGAACGCAATGGATAAATCACCAACGAAAACTGCTGATAAAGCCCCGCGCGGTTGTTACCCTTACCCTTCAAATGCGACTCTACCTCTTGCGTAATGTCAGATCCTACGTACCCTCCCAAGGCCAATTTCTCAGTCATTGAAAAAGGCAACACATTGGAACCTGTCGCGAAATGATATCGGAACAACTCCCCAACGGGTGCAGGCTTCGGCATCACAACTGGGGGCTCCAGATCCAAACCCTTTTCATCAACCGCTGATGCCGATAACGGCAAACCCAGCCACAATAACCCAATGATTCCCAATCGCCTCATCCTATTTGCCCATTTTAACTTCATACTCAAAATCTACCACAGTAGAAACCGAAATCGTACTCACATCATAAATTTTCTGCATCTGACCCGACCCCAAAAAGGTGGTTGTAATGGCAATAAACTTGGCCTTTTTCAACGCCTCTATTTTGTCCTTGCCCAAACCCATCGTGAAAAAGGTCTCACCCGGTTGACTGGGATAGCCCGCAGCATCCAAAACCGCTGGCTCAATCACTTGGTCTGATGGATCGATATCCAACTGGGTCAACATGTGCATTTCAGCGTCCAACAAACTCATCTGCAACTTCGCACCAATGGGAAAAGTATTGCTCACATTCACTTCCATTTTGGCCGATTTGATGCGTGAAACATCACCCAGCGAGTTTAAATCAATGGCCTGGGTATCGCGCAACACAAATTCTCCCACTGAAAAATTCGCCGACGCCTCAACTTTCAATACGATGTCTACTTTGCTGTTATCAAACACAAAATCCTTGTATAAACTCACGTTTCCGTTGGGATTGACTTCCATGTCGAGATTGTAATCCAACATCTGTGGCAAATTCTCAATAAAGGCCTTGATGTTCGAATTTCCCGCATCTAAAACCACCTCCGAAACAGTATAAGCATCCCGCACAAACGGCGGTGACGTAATGAAAATATCGTTCGCCAATGGTGTTGCATTGAGCGCCACGGAATTTTTGGTAAATACGTTCTCCCCCTTCAAAGAATTCACCTTAACACGACCATCCGCGCCAATGCCATTTTTCACCACCAAACTCACCTTGAAATCTTTGAATTTGAAATCGCCATTCAATCCCTTGAATAAATCAAATGGTGTTTTTTGATCGCCCGTCTGGGTGAGTGATTGCCCCATGTATCCAATGGCATAATCCGGAACCAACGATTCCATGCGGTACTCCAACCGAATGCTGTCCTTTAAACCGATGGCAACCTTCCTTCCCGAGCTATCCAAACGAACAATTAAAATTTGGTGAAATGTATTCACCGTATCCTTCACATCTGGATTCTTGCCCCTGAAATCAATGATGTAATCGGTTAAATCGAAATCCTCAAATCGCTTGCTCGAACCCCCAGCTGGAGCCGCCGGCAATTTCACGATGCTCGACAAAACCACACCATTTTTCTTGGCACTTGGAATCTCAAAATACATCGTCATGTCCTCCTGAATGGTACTCACCAAATTGATCTTCAATTTTCCCGACTTGGCTTTAAAATACTTGACTTCTGTACCCCCCATGTAAACCGTCAACCCCTCGTTTTGCTCAATCACGTTCTGAGTTGGAAAAGCCGCGATGGCATACCGCGGACGAAGCTGAGAAACAGTCAATTCCACGTCAACCCCCTTGTCGGCATCAATCAACACTGGACCTTTGCTCGCCTCAGTGGTCAATCGCTTGATGCTGCCCTTGAGTTGTTTGGTTACCGTTTTATTCCGCAAATCGATGCGCTTCGTCACCTTGCCATTCATGGGGATGTTGGTAAAAGAATCGTAAGCAACCTGACTGTTATCGCCGGCATTGGTTAATTCAAAAACAACCAATTTTACATTCACCGGTAAATTGTTGGTGATGCTGATGTCCAAATAGCCACTGTCTAAGGTCGCCGTCTCAAAAAATGCACTCGCGTCGATGTCTACGGGCGATAAATTTCCTTGGTTTTGTTCAGGAATATCGGCCGTCTGACCGTTAAGCAATTTAAAAATGGGGTTGATTTGTCCCAGCGTGATTTTCTGTACGATGGTTTGATTGCTTAACTTCAACTTTCTCAAATTGAAAGAAGCCGTTAACCCTGTGTCGTAAGCACGCACATTGGCCATACGATAACTGTATACCAAATTTTCGTAGGTCAATTTGTAACTGCTATCAGAAGGTGTTTTCTGTAAAAATTTGGCATCTATTTGCCCCAACCCCAACTTGGTCTTGAACAAAGGGGCAACCACCCGATTGTCCCATGAAAGTGGCTCACGTTTACAAGCAAAAATTAGCACAACGCAAGCGATTGGATAAATGAACTTGGTGAATATCTTCATTTTGGGTACAATTTACTCATCATGCCGAGTATCTAACAAACGATAGATAAAGATTATGTCATTTTTATGCCGTTGATACTGCCAATAAACAACACCCAGATGCTCAAAGTAATGTAACATTTACCCCAAAATAGATGGCAATTCCCCAAAGGATAACAGACGCTGTCATCAATATCAACAACCGAAATCGGTTCGATTCCATCGTAGTTAATACCAAACATCCCACGGGAATGCTGATGATAATGGGTGCAAGAAAAACCAACAAATACATCCCGCCATAGCGTTTGACGCGCACAATGAATCGATTTTTTCTGCTAAAACGCTTTATTGGACCATTCAAACCGCCCCGGTTTTGCCTAAAAATGACCCACTTCGCCAAAATCCAATGACCCAAAAATATCCATATAAAACTTCCAAAGACGCCCCCAACCACCGATATAAACAACCCCAAAAAATCATTTTCCACGAAAGCAATAGCCCAGATCAATCCCAACAGAAATTTCACACCGCTAAGCAAAAAAATGCCCACCAAGTGCAAAAATCCTTCGTCTATCACTATACCTAAGAGGGCCATTTCAATTTTCTACCAATTTACGCCTCACCAACCAAGGTTGGATATTTATTTGCAATTTTGTGCGTCTGACTTGCTTTGAAGAAACAATTGAAAAATACTTGGGTTTTAATTTGCCTAATGTGCATAGCGGCAGCCGTTGATGCACAGGTGTTTGAACCCAGTGCGCCCACATCACGGGGAGATTCTTCCGCAATCAAATCAGACACCACCGCAAGCAAACCCAAATCCAAAGTTCCCCCAAGAACCACCAACATTTCAAACTTCCTCGAGTTTAATGCCGCGTTGGAGCCCTACACATGGTTCTCAAATGATGTTAAAAGAAAAACCAAAAATCCCAAGGATACCTTGATTTACCCTTGTTTCGAAATCGACACAGCACAGATCAACGTAAATCAATATCGCAGTCAAGGACGATACGGTTTGGGGTTTTTACAACAATTCAACCTGGGAGAGCCCGGAAGCCCTGTTTACACCGGCTTTGAGATCAACACACTGCAAGACATCGTAAACCCAGGCTGCAACCCATTTGGTTCGCAAATAACCCGTGCCCGTGACATGCAATTTTACCGTGCCTTCGCTCCCTTTACAGAGTTCAATTACTTACAAGGCCCTGGAAAAACCATCGCACTAAACGCGCTCCATACCCAAAATTTTAGTCCTGGCTGGAATGTCACCCTCGATTATAGCAGCATCATCAACCAAGAACAATACACCGGATCTGGACAAAACAATCAATTCCGCAACATCAAGCTGGGCAGCTTGTATCAAAGCACCAACAACCGATACAAGCAAATCATCGCCCTCACATGGAACCGCTCCAGCAGAAATGAAAATGGCGGACTTGCCGTGGATTCCTTCTTCTTCGTTCCGCAATCTACTGAAAAATGGGGTACGAGGACTTTGGGCTTTTATAACCCTACACTCACTACAGCTGCCTCCAAATTCAAACAATTCGAACACCTATTTAGCCATAAATACTATCTCAATAAACATTGGGCAGTGAGTCAGGAATTGGCTTTTCAACGATTGACCTACGAGTACAAAGACAGTAAACGCGACACCAACTACTACAATTCTACCTATTTCGATATCAAAACCAAAACAGCCGATAGCAACGTTTGGCACATTTTCACCCACAAAACGGGCATCGAGTACTATTTCCCGAAAACAGGACCACAATTGACTTCTTTGAGTCTAAACCACATTGTCCAATCCCAAACTTATCAGTCCAAACAGAGCCAGTTCAATGGCAACTTCACCGATCCATCGGCTTCCCATTCTGTGGAGTTTGTTTCAAAGGGCTATGGTAATTTTATTCCGAGGATCAACACCATGCACACATTGGCCGGATTCGGCAAAGGTTCAAATCGGACCACTGTGGGGATGCCAATTTTTTCCAAAACCTACTATTACAATTCCATCAACGGGCCTGTCCAGAATTCAAATAATTCTTCCGCTGGTTCATTTATTGACGGACAGAGAGTTATAAGTCTCAGATATGGTAAACTGTCTTGGGGTGTTCTTTTGTACTATTACAACCAATTTCAACCGGCAAGCCTGCAACAACAAGCATTCTATTCCAACCATTTCTTATACAACAAAGAACTGTTGTTCACGGGCAACAAAAGCAATGAGGCCGTATTCTATTTAACAAAATTCAAAAAGCCCGATGTGGCCAATTTGAAGACCCCAAACCCCGCAACAAATCAAACTGCATCACCACTTTCAGATGCACAAAAGGAGAAATTCTACACCTATCTCACCATTCAAACCGGCACTTGGATCAATCCTACGATGTCCATTGACTCCGTGCCCGTAACACAATTAAATGATGCCCAATACACCGCATTTATCCTTGGTTTTAACTGGTATTCTACAAAATTTTCTATAAGTCAACTGATTGCCAATAAAACATTTAAAACCTCTCAATTCACCAATTTGTTTAATTATGGCGTGCCAATTTGGAAATCCACAACATCGCTCCGATACAGAACCCCTGCATTCCATCATGCCATGGATTTAACCCTGGGGGCCGACATCCAATACACCTCGAAATTTCAAACCACCTACTACCGTCCCGATGCAGCCACTTTCGTGGTAGACGCCAACAAAACTGAATCGGGCAATTACTTTGAACTCGACCTGTACGCCGTTGCACGGGTTCAAACGGTGGATGTCTTCCTCAAAGCAGAACACATCAACGAGATTTTCATCATTCCAGGATTTAACACCCGTTACCAATACATCGCTGGGTATCCCATACAACCCTATCGCATACGCTTTGGATTGAATTGGAAATTCTATAATTAATCTTGCCGCGCAGTGCCAAATTCAGCGCCCCTATTAATGGGCCTCTAACCAGTTGTTGCCCTTGCCTGATTCTACCAACACGGGTACATCCAACGTCATCGCGCCTTCCATCAAAGCCTTGATTTTGGGCTCAACGTAAGCCATCTCATCCGCAGGTACATCAAACAACAATTCATCATGCACTTGCAAGATCATCCGTGTCTTTAAATTCTCAGCATTCAACCAATCGTGAATCTGAATCATCGCCAACTTGATCATATCCGCAGCGCTCCCCTGAATGGGTGCATTGATCGCATTTCGTTCCGCAAAACCACGCATCACCGCATTCGCCGATAATATGTCGCGCATGTATCTCCGACGTCCCAAAATCGTCTCTACATATCCCTGCTCCCGCGCCTTGTTCACCGTGGCATCCATGTAATCCTTAATGCCCCCGAACTGCTTGAAATAGTTCTCGATAATCTCCTTGGCTTCACCCCTGGAAATACCCACACGTTGACTTAACCCAAAAGCCGAAATACCGTAAATGATACCAAAATTCACCGTCTTTGCTTTGCGACGCATTTCCTTGTCAACCTCTTCAATACCCACACCCCAAACCTTGGCCGCCGTAGCCGTGTGAATGTCGATCCCCTGCTTGAAAGCCTCTTGCATCCCAGCATCACCACTCATGTGCGCAATGATTCTCAACTCAATCTGAGAATAGTCACAACTCAACAACACCGTTTCAGGTCCCTTCGAAACAAACGCCTTCCTGATCTCCCGACCCAACTCTGTCCGAATGGGAATGTTTTGTAAGTTCGGATTCTGACTGCTCAATCTTCCTGTCGCAGCAACCGCCTGATTAAAATGGGTGTGTACGCGTCCTGTTTGCGCATCCACCAACAAGGGTAACGCATCCACATAGGTGCTCTTTAATTTCTGTAAGGCCCTAAAATCGAGAATGTATTGCACAATCGGATGCTTTCCCAACAGGGCATTCAAGGTTTCTTCATCGGTTTGATATTGCCCCGTTTTCGTCTTCTTTGGCTTGTCTGACAGCTTCAATTTATCAAACAAAATGGTTCCCACCTGCTGTGCCGATGCGATATTAAATACACCGCCCGCTTCCTGAAAAATAGAGGCTTGAACCCCGCGAACTTGCTCTAACAATTGATTGCTGTAATCTTTCAAGAAGTCCACATCCACGCGCACGCCCTGACGTTCCATTGCCTCCAACACCGCTACCAAAGGCATTTCCACATCCATCAAAAGTCCCAGCAAACCACGATTCTCCAAAGCAGGCTTCAGCACATGATACAATTGCAAGGTAACATCCGAATCCTCTGCCGCGTATTCAGCAATGGCACTGAGTTCAACATCGCGCATCGAACCCTGACTTTTGCCCTTTTTACCAATCAACGTCTCAATGGAAATGGGGGTGTAGCCCAAGAATTTCTCACTCAGCAATTGCATGTTATGCCTCTGGTCTGGCTCTAATAGGTAATGCGCCAACATGGTATCGAACATAGGACCACTCACGGTTACGCCATAATTCCGCAAAACCGTAATATCATATTTGATATTCTGCGCAATTTTTAGTCGGTCTGATCCCAAAACCTCCGCAAATCGTTGCACCAATAAGGTGGCTTCTTCGCGATTTGCAGGAACCGGTACATACCAACCCTGATGTGGGGCGGTGCTAAAGGAAAGTCCCACCAATTCTGCATGAAGCGACTCCACATCGGTGGTTTCGGTATCAAAACAAAATTCACGGGCCTCCTGAAGGGCTAGCAACAATGTTGCTATGCCGGTATCAGAATCAGCAATGATATACTCATGCTGAACGTCCTGTATGGTCTTATAAACAAGGGCCACTCCCGCATCACCCCCTTCGTCATCGTCCTCCAAAGCAACATCGAACAAAGAAGTTTGGTTAGAAGGTTGGGGTTTTGCTTTTTTTGATGGGGTAGTTGCTACCGGGTTGCCAAACAAATCCGTGGCTCCGGAACCATTGGAGGTACCCTCTGCCGCACCATTGTCTGCGTTTGAACCCGACGTTCCGCTATCGCCCAATACACGACGCATCAAAGTCCTGAATTCCAACTCTTCAAAAATTTCTCTCAGTACGGGCTCATTCACTGGCTCTATTTTCAAGCTTTCCAAGTCCAATTCAATCGGCACCTGCGTATCGATGGTCGCAAGCCACTTACTGATCTTGGCTTGTTCTAGATGGGTCCGAAAATTCTCCTGCATCTTGCCCTTGAGCTTGTCGGTGTTCTCCAAAATTGCCTCCATACTGCCGTATTCTTGGATCAACTTCTTGGCCGTCTTTTCTCCCACACCAGGCACCCCGGGAATGTTGTCGGAAGCATCACCCCAAAGCCCCAAAATATCGATCACCTGTTTGGGATCGGTGATTTCCCATTTCTTGAGAATCTCTTCCACACCCAAAATCTCGTCGCTGTTACCCATTCGCGCAGGTTTGTAAATTTTCACATTTTCCCGCACCAACTGGCCGAAATCTTTGTCGGGCGTCATCATAAATACATCGTAACCCAAATCACCCGCCTTCCAAGCCAGTGTGCCAATAATATCATCCGCCTCGTACCCATCCATGGTTATCACCGGGATATTGAATCCCTCTATGATCCGAAATACATACGGAATACTCTTGCGCAAATCCTCCGGCATTTCTTCCCGTTGCGCCTTGTAAGCCTCAAATTGAATATGCCGTTGCGTGGGTGCAGACGTATCAAAAACCACCGCCAAATGGGTGGGCTTTTGCTTTTTGATGACATCAAACAAAGTATTGGTAAATCCCATCATGGCACTGGCATTCAATCCGGTGCTAGTAATGCGTGGATTCTGAATAAAGGCAAAGAATGCGCGATAAATCAGCGCCATTCCATCGAGTAAAAAAATCTTTCCGTTCGACATGTAATCAAAAGAGCAAGTTACGCAGAATGCACCTTGAAACAGAAAGAAACCCGCCGATTTATCCGTTTATTCTTACTTTTTCCGAAAGCCCAAACTCACCCCATTGATACAATACCTGAGCCCCGTGGGCTGTCCGTATCCATCGTTGAAAACATGACCCAAATGCCCACCGCATGCACTGCATACTACTTCCACCCTGCTCATCCCGTGGGAATAATCCGCAATTTCCTTTACCCTGGTTTTATCAATCGACTGATAAAAACTGGGCCACCCGCAACCTGCATCAAACTTCGTTTCGCTGGTAAACAACTCCTGACCACAGCCCTTGCAAACATAAGTGCCTGAATCCCACAACGTTTCATATTCACTGGTAAACGGACGTTCGGTCCCCTTCAAGCGCAACACGCGATACGCCTCCTCACCCAACAACGCTTTCCATTCCTCTTCGGTTTTTTCAATTTTGTATGTCATGCTATCTTTTTTCAATGTGTCTAAATTCAATCTTTGAGAATCGCCGTTCGGTGAAACACAAACCCACGATGTGGCCATCATGCCAAACAAAACAACAACAATTAGGGGTCTACAGCGTATCATAGAATTCAAACAAAAATGTTTCACAAAGGTTGTAAGTTCGCACCCTCCATGAATTTTTTCAGCCACTTTCTCATCGATCACAAACCCAACCTACCTGCATACAATGTGGCCCTGATCATGCCTGATCTATTGAGAAACTTCACCCCAAAATCATGCAAATTTCATTTCCAAAAACAATTAGACCAACTCAAAAATACACCCAACCCCGACCCATCAATCATCGAATTTTTAGAAGGCTGTTTGCAACACATCGCCCGCGATAAAGCCTTCCACTCATCGCAATTTTTTAAAAATTCCTACGACACACTGCGCAACGAATGGAAAACCATCTGCCACAATTATCAAATGCCCAAATATTGGTTTTCACTTCATGTTTTAATTGAAATAATGTTAGATAAATACGTATTAGATAATAATTTAGAAAAATTAACATTATTCTATCATCAATTAAATAATCAAAGAGAAACAGTCGCGAAAGCCCTGGATTACTTGCAACATCCGCAGCCTACGCTGTTTTTCGAACGGTATAACCGCTTTTGTGAAGTGCAATATCTTTTTCACTACCAACAAATCGATAGAATCGCCTTTGCCCTCCATAGAATTTTTATCCAAGTGGGCATTCCTACAACATGGTATGATCAACACGAAACCCAAATTGTAGCAGACATTACCCAACTGTATCATCGATGGGTTGGTCAATTAGAATCACTCGGATTACACGAAATACAAAGTCGTAATTAAGGCCAACAACAAACCCCACCCCATCAGCTCTTTCCACCAATAACGCTTCTCACCTGTAAAGAAGTAGGCGATTAAAATGGCCGCCGGGAAAGCCGTGAGCAAGTGAAAACTCTTCAGCTCCCGCCAATGTATTGCCAATAACAACAAACTGTAAACAAAGAATAAAATAATCACCAGCTTGCTGCGCCTCACCTCCACATTGTCACTAAAATAATTTCCACTCACCTTCATCAGTCCAAAAATCGCCACCACCAGAAACGACACATATACGCTGTATTTGGTCAGCAAACCCATAAGTCCGTTTCCCAGACCATGAATATTCAATGGAGTGGTGGTAATATTTGAAACGGCTGCAACATCCCAACCGTTGATAAAAATCAAAGATCGCAACACGTAATACGGCAAAACCAACCCAAAGACAATGGCCAAAACATCGCGGATAACGATGGTTTTGAATACCAACACGCAAGAGAGTATAAACAACAGAATGAGTAAGTGATCGGGCACAATCAAAATCGCCATCCCAAAGGCCAACGCACTGTAAAAAAGCAATACCGTGGAGTACCCATCACGCAATCGCAACAACAGAATCAAAGCCAAAAACACAAAGAAATTCCCAAAATGGTACTCAGTCACTAGCATGTTTTCCAGATAAATGCTCTGTAACAGAATGAAAAAATAGGCGGGCAAATACCCAACAGGACGCATGATGGCGTGTGAACGAACCATTTCATTGATCATAAACGCCAACGAAACCACCATCAACAATGAAATCACTACCGAGAATATGGGCCATTGATTAATCCATGAAACCAAGGCGCTCAAAATTCCAGGTTTGGATATCACTGCCTCCTTCGGAATCACCCACAAAGCCGGTATTCTAATGGCAATTGCCATAACAATCACCAACAACAGGGTAAACAATCCGTGGTTTTTGAGTCGGTTAATCATTTGAATACACTTGAAGCCAATGCCATTGTTTGTCGCGATAAATGGGGATCGTTAATGTGCAATATTCGGTGTGAAGACCCTCGTAAGGAACCACTGATCCCGGAATATTTTCACTGCGAAACAACCACTCCCTTTCCGCTGCAAAGGTATTGTCAATTTGTACATGCATCACACGATTCATTTCACCTTCATCGTCGTTGTAAACCAAGTTCAATGACCCAGCGCAGATATAATGAGCAAATCCATACAAATAAGCGCTCGATGAAGTACCTACTTGCGTTTTTCGGGTCATTACAATCGTATCCAACTCGCCACTGGCATTTAAAAATATCGTAGCAATATCTCCATAATGATAAAATAACTTGGTGCTTGTTTGTGGCACCCCGTTCACATAATAGGTCTCCATTTGCCGGGTTTCAAAGAATTGTTCAGCCAATATCGCACTGCCTCCGTGGCTTAATGCAACTACATCTCGAATAAAATAACTCTCTGGTTTGCCTGATTTTTTGGTGGCCGATAAACCGGACATCTGGCGATACTGCCATTCATCCCAGCCCGTGGCCTCCACCTGCCAACGACCAACCAAACTATCTGCACCTGCACTTAGTGACCCAAACTTACATTTCAAGTAACCTGATAGGCCGCTTTGTTTCCAGTCCGACCAAAAACCAAACAGAACAAACGCCTGAGTAGCAGGATCAAGCGTGATTGCCAATTCACGAATCATCCCTTCAGTCGATAATCGCTCTTGATACGTTTTACCATGGATTCGTTGTATCACATGATAGTGACTGATTTCTTTTTTGCCGTTAAACAAAGTATTCCCAGAAATTTCATCTTCGAATACCAGGCCCAAATCGCCTTTCTGGTTAACTTCTGCCGATCGCCATACAACTTCATCCACACCAAAATCTGAAGGCAATGCCGTCAAAAAAGTATCCATCACCACACCCCCTTGCGTGATTGTCATGCCCCTAGCCATGGTAAGTCTCTTGCCCTCGTCATTCCAACCCAATTTCACCCCAAAAGCGAAAACACCCAATGTCCGGCGGTCAATTGAACCTACCGTTTCCCACTGGGTGATATCCAAATCGACACCCGTAAAAGTGGCCAATTCTTTGCTCAAAACCGCTCCATCCAAACCCAAATCTAATCGATGATGGAAAAACTTAAATACATGCCTACGAACCTTCACCACAGAAACCCAATAAAAAAACGAGTCTCCCAAAACCAATTTCAAGATTCGTTGCTTGCCTTGAGCCTCAATTTTTCTGTCGGATTGAAAAATTAAATCCGCCGAATATTTTTCAATCACAAACCCCAAACTCAAATCGGCATTGGAAGAATATGCTGTGAAAACCTGTCCGTTCGACTGCCCCAACGCTTTTCGAAACTGACTTTTCTTTTGGGCCAAACCCGCTTGATTCGAAACCAGCGTTGTTTGGGCAAATATCGTCACCGCAAACAACCCCAACATCAACCAAATTTGTCGTTTCAAAGCCTTCACCTCTCAAAAATCACCCTACTTGGTTGAATTCCCAAGCGCTGCCGTAATTTTGCATGACATTTATTCTTAGTAACCATTCCCTTGCACTCTTCAGCAACCCATACAGAAACAGCCATCGTGGTGGGCGTTAACACGCCACAACAAGTCATTCCCATAGAAGAAACACTGGCAGAACTTGAGCAACTGGTCCTTAACTCAGGCGCGGGATCCAAAAAACGATTCATACAAAATCTCGAACACCCCCAGCCTAAAACCTATGTGGGAAAGGGAAAATTAGAGGAAATCAAACAGTATGTTGTCAAAAACAAAATTGACTTGGTCATCTTCGATGATGAACTCACCCCGGCCCAAGTTAGGAACATCGAATCTGAACTCGAAAACACCAAAATCCTCAGCAGAACCCACCTCATCCTAGACATTTTTGCCAACAACGCAAAAACCGCTCAAGCCAAAACACAGGTAGAACTTGCCCAGAGTATCTTTATGCTGCCCCGCCTTACAGGTATGTGGACACACTTATCGAAACAAAAAGGAGGGATTGGCATGAAAGGTCCGGGTGAAAAAGAAATTGAAACCGACCGACGGGTACTGCGCGACAAAATATCACTGTTAAAATCGAAATTACAAGACATTGAAAAGATCGGCCAAACCCAAAGAAAATCCAGAGATGGCGTTTTTCGGTGTGCGCTGGTGGGCTATACCAACGTGGGAAAAAGTACCGTGATGAACCTGCTGAGTAGGTCGGATGTATTGGTAGAAAACAAACTGTTTGCTACCCTCGATGCCACCGTTAGAAAAGTGGTCATTCCACACCCCGATAACCAAGGAGGGATGCTGCCGTTGTTGCTCAGCGATACCGTAGGATTTATCAGAAAACTACCCACCCTGTTGATCGAAAGTTTCAAAAGCACCCTGGCAGAAGCCATGGAAACGGATTTGCTCATTCACGTGGTGGATATTTCCAACCCTGCCTTCGAACAACAAATGATGAGTGTGAAGGAAATCCTTCACGAAATTGGCGCCAGTAATAAACCCGAACTCATTGTTTTCAATAAAATTGATGCCTTTAAAGAATCCGAAGACGATGATTTCTTCGTGGGTTCCACCGGTCTTACCCTGGAACAATTTGAAAAAAGTTGGATCGCCAAGGAAAATTCCCCTGCCGTATTCATTTCTGCCCAAAACAATGTGAACATCGAAAAACTCAGAAACACCATCGCAGAATTATTGCTCGAACAAAAAAGGGCCAACTTTCGTTGACCCTTAGATTAATGTGGTTCTTCCAAAGATTAGAATTCATCTTCATTAAAGAAATAGTCATCATCCGACGGATAATCACTCCAAATTTCTTCAATGCTCTCGTATGGCTCTCCGTCGTCTTCAAGCTCCTGCAGGTTTTCTATCACCTCCAAAGGAGCGCCAGAACGAATCGCATAATCGATCAACTCATCTTTGGTGGCTGGCCATGGCGCATCGTCCAAATAGCTGACCAATTCAAGTGTCCAATACATAATTCTTACTTACCGCGAAAATAGATTTTTGATTCAGAAAAACAAGATGAAATTTGCAATAAAATTATGCATCCCGATTGGCAAGACGAAATTCATGTATACTGTGAAAATGTAAGCGCTGCGGAAACCCCGTTTTTACAGGCTATCAATGAGTTCACATGGAAAAAAATGATCAACCCCCGCATGCTATCGGGACACCTGCAAGGCAGACTTTTATCTTCGTTGGTTGCCATGAAACAACCCCAATGTGTGCTTGAAATTGGAACATTTACCGGTTATGCCACTGCCTGCTTACTAGAGCATCTTCCCCCAAATTCAACCATTCACTCCATTGAGGCCGATGCAGAAACCGCCTATAAGACCCAGGAATTTTGGCGAAATCAACAACCCAACCACAAGGTGCAATGGCATGTGGGTGACGCACTCACTGTATTGCCCACACTCAATGTGAACCCTGATTTCATCTTCGTGGATGCCGACAAACACAACTATAAATCCTACTTGGATTATTGCTACCCCCGGTTGAACAAAGGCGGCGTGATGCTGTTCGATAACACCCTGTGGAGCAAACGGGTGATTCATGCCCACGACCTGGCCACAGACCGTGATACCCAAAACATGCACACGTTTAATCTTTACGCCAAACAAATCGAAAATGCCATGGTGACCCTAATCCCCATCCGCGATGGAATAACCCTGATCACCAAGTTGGTTTAGCCCCTCAGCTCATCCAATAAATCACTCAGTAGACCGTAATCCAATCCGGCACGACTCAAAATGAGCGCCTGTCGTTCCCCCAACAAAGGCTGAATTTGTGCCAACATGTGTAATCCTTGATCTGTGATTACGATATTCATTTTTCGGCGATTTTCCGCGTCTATACTGCGACCAATCAACCCCATCGCCAACAACCGATCACACAACCTTGTGATGTCTGGGTTCTTATCTAACATCACCTCCTTGATTTCTGAAGGATTCACCGATTCTGGATGTTTGCCCCGAAGAATTCGCAATACATTGTACTGCTGCGGCGTAATTCCATAGGGCTTATAAATATCACGAAACTCACCCATTAGCCAGTTGGACGTATACATGATGTTGAGCATCGCCTTGATCTGAGGCGATTCAAATCGTTTTTGTTTAATGGCTTCTTCGAGTTTCAAGGCGCTTAAAATTTATAATCGGAGCAACAAATATGATCAATTATGATCAAATATACCGCATGTAAATTATCGTTGTACCTTTGTATCGTGAATCAAACGTTTGAAAACACCGCAGAATTCGCTGCACATCTCGACCAGCAAGACACCCTTTCAAAGTTCAGAGAGCAATTCCTTTTCCCAAAAAATCAACACGGAGAAAATCAAATTTATCTCTGCGGAAATTCACTCGGATTACAACCAAAAAGTGCCAAACAAGCCCTCACCAACGAATTGGAAGATTGGGCACAATGGGGTGTTGAAGGCCATTTTCACGGCCGCAAACCTTGGTTTCACTACCACAAATTTCTCACAGACTATACCGCAGAAATTACTGGAGCCAAACCCCACGAAGTAGTGGTTATGAACCACCTAACCGTGAACTTACATTTGCTGATGTATAGCTTCTACAGACCCACATTTACCCCTGGTCCGAATGGAGAAAAAATACCCCAACGGTACAAAATCATCATGGAAGCCGGTGCCTTTCCTTCAGATATGTATGCCGTTCAAAGTCAGGTAGAAGGATACAGATTAAATTATGAGGATGCCGTCATTGAATTATCGCCCCGCGATGGCGAATACACCCTTCGCACTGAAGACATTTTGAGTGCCATCGCTGATGCCGGTGACCAATTGGCCCTGTCTTTCTTCTCAGGCGTTCAATATTACACAGGTCAACTCTTCAATATGCCGATGATCACCAAAGCCGCTCACGCTGTGGGCGCATTGGCCGGATTCGATTTGGCTCACACCGCCGGAAATATCGACCTCCATCTTCACGATTGGGATGTGGATTTTGCCGCATGGTGCTCCTACAAGTATCTCAACAGTGGGCCTGGCAACGTTTCGGGTGTTTTCATCCACGAACGACACGGTCTCAATCCTGAAACCAGGAGAATGTCGGGCTGGTGGGGACACAAAGAAGATGTTCGATTCCTCATGAAGCGTGGTTACATCCCTGAGCCTGGCGCCGCAGGATGGCAAATGAGCAATGCACCCGTATTCGGAATGGCCGTTCACCTAGCAAGCCTAGAACTGTTTCACGAAGCCAAAATTGCCCAACTTCGTGCGAAAAGTCGCTCACTCACAGGCTATTTGGAATTTGTGCTTTTGCAGGCCAAAGAAAACAATCCTGTACTTCAATTTGAGATTATCACACCTGCCAACCCGGATGAAAGAGGAGCGCAACTCAGTTTGCTTACAGACCACAAAGGGAAGGCCTTGTTTGACTATTTATTTGCAAAAAACATCATTGCTGATTGGCGTGAACCCAACGTCATCAGAGTGGCTCCAGCCCCAATGTATAATAGCTTCAGCGACGTTTTTGCCGTAGGTCAAGCCTTTCTTGAATTCCCTGGATAACCACGCCTAAGCCCGGAAACGTTTGTCTTTGAACGATTCCCAGTGAACGCTATTGTCTACACCCAACACCTTCCGAATCTTTGAACGAACATTGTGTATGTACTGTGGCGATACACCCACAATTGCAGCAATGTCTTTGGATTTATAACCATCAACACTCAAGATAAAAATCCGCTTTTCTGTGAGATTCATCGCCTTCAATTGAGGATATTGCTCCAAAATATCTCCCTGCTCCTTCAATTTTAAATCCGCGATTTGAGGTCGAGAAGTGGTTTCCACCCTACCCAATGCTTCCAATTCCTTGCGCAACGTTTCAATCTCTGGTGAATTGCTGGTATTCAACACCTTCAGTTTCTTGCTTAACTCCAAACTCTTTTCCATCACCAACTCACTCAAACCAATAATCCGGGCATTTAACTCCTTTTCCTTTTGAAGAAATTCTTTTTCTTCAACCTGCACATGCAATTGCATCTGCGCCCAATCCAATTCCTTCTTCTTTGCCGTCTGTCTTGCCCATAAAAACAGAACCAACAAAAACAATGTCAGTACCACCGAGCCGTATGTCCCCGCCAAATAACCGTTGATCTTCTGTTGCTGTAGCATCTCTTTTTCAAAAGCAAACTGTTTGGTTTTCATGCTTTCAAAATCCTTCTTCGCCGTAAAATCCGCCCGCTTCACAGAATCATCTAACAAGTGGTACTTATCCTTAAAATCATTCGAAATTTCCAATACTTCATAGGCCTCTGCCATCATCTTCGGCTGCTTACTATAAATGGTTGAAATCAATTTATAATGGTTCGATGATGCCATCGGATTCTCTTCAAACTGCTCCAATGAACGATTTTTCCATGACTCCAAACTATCCGCCTCCAAGAGTCCATCCCCTTCGTTAATGGACGACAGCAAATAAGGCTCCAATCGGGTCACAGCACCAAAATAATCCGCCATTACCCAGTCCATGTGACGACCCAAAATGCTACCCACCAAATTTGGCGACCGTTCTTGAGCAATTTTCAACCGGTTGGCCAAATGGTGAATGCGTAAATTGCTCAAAACCATGGAATCAGGCAATTCAGCAAACAAGGATTCTATTTCATCGAAACGACCCAAATGCAAGTTCAACTCAATGCGATTGGTCAATACAAACTGTCGCGAATAGCGATCTCGGGCACTGGCCAACAACTCTTCATTTTTCTTCCAAAATACCTCCGCCTCCTGATAATTGCCTTCCACAATTTTTACGGAAATGATATTGCCAATCAATTCAGCCGGGGCACCCTTACCAGAAGGGTAGGTAGAATACACCTCCAAAAAATATTTCGACGCCGCCCCATACAACGACTCACTGAAACAAATCGACCCCAATTTGTTCAGGAAAAATCTGCGCTTCACAACATCCCGGTGTCGAATCGCCTCTTCCAACCCCTTATTCAAATAGGTCTTTGACATCTTCAAATCACTCCGTAGTAAGTGATACATCGCGATCAACTCAAAATAACTGCAACGATTATTTCCCAATGGCATCACCTTCTCCGCCTCTTGGATGTAGTAAACCACAGAGTCCATCTGCCCCCCCGATAAAGCCACTAATCCCCTACCAACATATAAACTTGCAATCCCGTACTCCGTGTTATCCCTACCCACCCGATCATTCAAATATGATAACAACTTCTCATAGGATTCTCTCTGACCATCATAATATTGAGCCGCTTTGTCATACCCTACAGATTCATACTTTCCCGAGGGAAGTTTATCTAACAAAGAAATCACAGAATCTACCTCAACCGTACTTTCAATCTCATCGCGGTAATAGTCTTGATCCGACCCCGACAACCAATAGAATATCAACAATATAGAGGCTAAAACCACCCCCAATATTATCCATTTGTACTGAATCAATAATCGTTGTAAATATCCCATAAAATCTACCACAAAAATAACATTGTTTTCAACGCATTATTGCGATACAAGATGAAAATTATTATAAATTATGACAGCTTTCATCAAATTTTTTGCATTTAACAATCCTAACATTTTGGAGATAATGAACAAATGGCCTCTATCACAAATCAACATAAACGTAGATTCTTGAATCAATCCATTTTCAAAACTTAATTCATTAAATTCTGTTTGTCTATAAGTGTTTGAAATGAAATGTTAGACTGACATTTGACAAATGACCATCCGACAAATTTGCAGATACGTCCAATTATTCTGCCGAATCGGCGTAATAGATGGCAATTCACTCCCTAAAATTGTAGTTTTGAATTTTATTTAATTCTTGGCTTAACCTTTGATTACACTACCACAACATGGAAAACAATCAACCCAATCCCGAAAATAAAAAGCCGGGAGGATTCCGCTTCAATCCCTATTGGATATACGGCGCGCTGTTCCTAATACTCATGGCGATGCTGTTCTTGCCCAAAAACACGGGACAAAGCACAAACTGGAAAGAAACCCGAGAGATGATTCTCCAGGGTGATGTGAAGAAAATTGTGGTTGTGAACGATCGCTTTGTGGAAGTATACCTTACCCAAGAAGCCGTTCAACAAAAACGATATAAAGGCGTCCGCAAACGCCAGGATTATCTCGGTGCAACTGAACCCAATTACAGCTTTGAAATTGAAAAAGGGTATCTCAACAACGAGATTCAAGATTTGAAAAATACCCTGAAGGATAAAAATCTCGACCCCAATGGTTTGGTGCTTCAATATGAAACCCAGAGTGATTTGTTTGGTGAACTGTTCCAATGGATCTTCTTCATTGGTATTTTCCTCATATTCTATAACCTGATGTTCCGCAGAATGGGCGGAGGTGGTGGTGTCGGAGGCGGTGCAAGTATCTTCAATATTGGTAGATCCAAAGCGCAACTGTTCGATAAAGACACCAAAGTGAACAAGACTTTCAAGGATGTGGCGGGATTGCAAGAAGCCAAATTAGAAGTTATGGAAATTGTTGACTTTCTTCAAAATCCCAAGAAATACACTAATTTAGGCGGTAAAATCCCCAAAGGTGTTTTGCTGGTGGGCCCTCCAGGTACTGGTAAAACCTTGCTCGCAAAAGCGGTGGCCGGTGAAGCAGGTGTTCCCTTCTTCTCTCTTTCAGGATCCGATTTCGTAGAAATGTTCGTAGGTGTGGGTGCAAGTCGCGTCCGTGATCTCTTCAAACAAGCCAAAGAAAAAGCGCCTTGTATCATTTTCATCGATGAAATCGATGCCATCGGTAGAGCCCGTGGTAAAAACCTCATGCAAGGTTCAAACGATGAACGTGAAAATACACTGAACCAATTGTTGGCGGAAATGGATGGTTTTGGTACCGATAGCGGTGTAATCATCATGGCCGCAACCAACAGACCCGATATCTTAGACAGCGCCTTGATGCGTCCAGGTCGTTTCGACCGTCAAATCACTGTAGATCGTCCCGATTTACAAGGCCGCGAAGAAATATTCAAAGTACACCTAGGCCCTTTGACCAAGTTGTCTAACGATGTAGACGCGCACAAACTGGCCCTACAAACCCCAGGATTCGCGGGTGCAGAGATCGCCAACGTATGTAACGAAGCTGCTTTGATCGCCGCACGTCACAACAAAGAGGCTGTTGACATGCAAGATTTCCAAGATGCCATCGACCGTGTCATTGGTGGATTGGAAAAGAAAAATAAAATTATCAGTCCAGAAGAAAAAGCCATTGTCGCTTACCATGAGGCAGGTCACGCAATTGCCGGTTGGTATTTGCCCTATGCAGATCCCTTGTTGAAAGTGTCCATCGTTCCCCGCGGAGTTGCAGCCCTTGGATATGCACAGTATTTGCCTAAAGAACAGTACCTGTATCGCACTGAACAGTTGATGGATAGCATGTGCATGACGTTGGGAGGTAGAATTGCAGAAGACATCTTTTTCGGAAAAATTTCTACCGGTGCACAGAACGACCTTGAAAGAATTACCAAATTGGCCTACAGCATGATTACCGTCTACGGTATGAATGAAAGGGTGGGCCATGTAAGTTTCCATGATCCTCAGGGAGAATACGGCTACCAGCGCCCTTATTCTGAGAAAACTGCAGAACTGATAGACCAAGAGGTTCGCGAATTGATTCAGAAAGCCTACGACATCACCAAAGCCTTGCTTACGGAGAAAAAGGATGACTTAGAAAAGGTTGCGAAAGCACTATTAGAAAAAGAAATTCTGTTCAAAGCGGATTTAGAAAACCTCATCGGTCGCAGACCCTTCGACCCAGTACAAGAACCCGCTGTGGTTTCAGAAGCTACCAATGTTGAAGTAGCCGCAGAATCAACGGCCATCGCTACCGAATCAGAGGCAATTCCTCAAGAAACGGTTACCACCGAAGAGGAAAATACAAGTGTAGATCAAAATCAATCGCTGTCTGAGGAAACCACCTCCGAGGACAAGCCTGAATAATCAATTAGACAACAGTTTTTGGAGTTGAATGAGGTTGTAATACATGCCTTTCTTCTCCAACAATTCGTTGTGAGTTCCAGACTCAACCAACTTCCCTTTATCCATCACAACAATCAAATCGGCGTGTACAACCGTTGACAGTCTGTGAGCAATGATAATGCTCGTTCTATGCTTCATGAGCAGTTCTAGAGCCTGTTGCACAGCCTTCTCGCTCTTACTATCCAAAGCAGAAGTGGCCTCGTCCAAAATCAAAATTTCCGGATCTTTCAACAAAGCTCTCGCAATAGCCAATCTCTGTTTCTGTCCACCGCTCAATTTACCCCCTCTTTCCCCTATCTCGGTATCGTAACCCCGCTCCATGTCCATGATAAATTCATGCGCATTTGCAGCCTTCGCTGCGGCAATAACATCCTCTAAGGGCAATTCAGGCCGCCCCAAAGCGATGTTGTTTCGCACCGATTCGTTAAAAAGAATACTCTCTTGGTTTACAATACCAATAAGCCCACGAAAATCCTCTTGATCAAACATGCGAATATCTACACCATCCAAACAAATACTGCCTTCACTCACATCATAAAAGCGAGCCACTAAATCGGTCAACGTAGTTTTACCCGCCCCCGACGGACCAACCAATGCAATGGTTTGACCTTTCTTTATTTCCAAATTGAAGTGCTCTATCACCGGATTGCCATCCAAATAGGAAAATCCCACATTATTCAGCGCCAACCAACTTGCAAATACCACCTTTTTGGGATCGGCAGGATCCTCAACAAGCACAGGAGCCGTTACCAACTCTTGAATTCTGTCTAAACTCGCCATACCCTTCTGGGCCGCATATAGGGCATTCGAAAACGCTTTAAATGGAGGAATCAACTGCGAGAAAATGGCGAAGTAGGTCAAGAAAAACTCCGGATCCAATTCTTGTCGAAACACCATGCTACCACCCAACCACAAAAGCAACGCACTCACCCCAATACCAATGGTCTCACTCATGGGTGAAGATAAGTCATACCGGCGCTGTACTCCAATGTTGTTTTTGGTGTATTGCTCGTCTTGATCGTTGTACTTTTTGGCAAAAAATGAAGAGGCATTGAATGCCTTGATAATACGGATACCGCCCAAAGTCTCTTCGTAAGCAGTCATCACACGACCCAATAGCTCTTGATTTTTGGCACTTCGCTTTCTCAAAGACCGTCCAATCACACCAATAATCAACGCCGTCACAGGTAAAAATAAGAAAATATACAAGGTTAACTTGGCTGATAATACCACCAAAGCCACCATAAAAAGTAGGATGTTCAATGGCTGAAAATACAATGCCTCCAAGGAAACCATCAAGGCAAATTCAATCTCCTTGATGTCGTTACTCATCCTCGACATCAAATCACCTTTTCGTTCATTGTTAAAATAAGCGATGGGCAAGTCCAAACATTTTCGATAAACATCCTGTCTAATTTCTTGAATGCTACGATTACGAATCAAAACCATGAAGTTCATGGCTAAAAACCTGAATCCATTCTTTAAAATGGTAACACAAACCAAGGCCACACACAAGTAGGCCAACGCCGTAAATGGCTCGCCTTTCGCCAAAGCCCCAAACCAAGAAATAAATGATTGGTACTGTTGACTAAACCACTGTCCAACCCCGTAATTACGGCTGCTCAATGCTGGCGCACCCGCACCGTCTTTTGAAAACAAAAAGCGCAAGACAGGCATGATCATCATCAAGGTCACCAGCTGGAAAACCACATACAACAGGTTAAACAAAAAATTGAGCACAATCAACTTTTTGTGATTACCCGCATAGCGCAAAAACTTTAATACTGCTTTCAAATTGAGGCGAAATTAACGAAATCAAAACATCAGTAACTAAAAAAGGGGGCGATGCCCCCTTTTTTAGTTACTGACAAGTAAAATTTTATTGGAAACTCAAGAAGTCACTGTACATCTCACCAGATGCAGTGATGATTTGTACTCGGTACAATCCTGAAACTACATTCAATTCCATGGTCAAAGCATTGGACTTCATCATATCGTTGATAGAAACCTCCTTAACCAATTGACCTCCCATGGTGTACACTTTTACAGATTTCATCGATTCCACGCTCTGAATGTTCACCATACCAACCGTTGGGTTCGGATACATCTTGATAGATCCAGCAGCAAATTTCTTCACTACACTTGCCTCGTTGTCCTTGATTTTCAAGGTCAACAAAGAATCTTTTCCAATGAAGCAAGGACCTTGTGCATTGCGAATCGCAAAAATCAAAATCTTGTCGCCATCAGGATCCCCGTCATCAGAGATGTTTGCGCGAATGAAGAAACTACTCACGTTCTTCAATACATTGATCTTGCGGGTTGCAAAATCATAATCGGTAGGAGATACCGCCGTACCACCAGCAACTGCTACATCAAAAGAGAAGTTTTCATCCGCAGGAATCACAGAGAAATCCATTCGGAATGAATCAGCAGGTTCAAAAATTGAATCCTTCGCCTTCGTGAAATTCACTGTGGGCAAAGTAGAAGCTTTGAAGTCGTTAATTGAACGGGGCGACAATACATAACGTGTGGTGTACGGAGAGCTGTTGTCGAACTGAGCACCAATACCCGTTACGTCAAAATAGCCCACAGGTGCAGTAGAACCGTCAACATTGGTTTCAGCATCAATGTTCAAAGTATCTACACGACCTGAAGTATTCATTACACGAACGTATTTAAATGCATTCGCCGCCAATGCCGATGAAGGCCATTCTGTAGGATCTACCATTTTCACCCGACGCATCTGAACCAATACAGACTCAGTAGTTTCGTCAACACCGCTAACCACTTTGGCCTTCTTCAAAGGTTGACCCGTTGCAATCTTGATGATGGTATCCAATTTGTCTATTTGAACCGTACCTTGGAACTGGCTCACAGAACCTTGCAACATGATACTGTCACCTTCAGTTACTGTGTAACCAAATGTCTTGGGATTGCTGAACACACCCATTCCACCTGTACCATCCATGATGGTAAAGCCCAAACCAGCGGCTCTCATATTTACTCCGTGTACGGTACCGTAAACTCGGCAACGAACATTCAAACTATCGGCTGTTTTGTTGGCATTGGTTTGCTTGTTGATGGTTTTAATAGCGTAAATTGGCAAATCATCATTCAACAATGTAATGATCAAAGTGTCTTTACCCTTGGTGATTTTTGAGTTAGACAAATTGCCCAAACCAAAATAAACCTTCTTTGTCAATTCGAAATTCTTATCATCATAGAAAGGCACGTTCACCACAATAGTATCTGGAGTTCCCGTGGTGATGTTGATGATTTTCGAAGTAGGATTGAACTTGAAGTCAACACCCTCTGTAGCCGAGCTCAAAGCAGTGTAGCATCGCAGCGTGAAATCAGCATCGGCGTCTGAACGCGAAGCCACCCGAATTTTAACCGCCAAATTGCCAATGTTCTCAGTGATGGTTAAACGACTATCAATGAATTCAACCGTTGCAGGTCCATCGTTATCAGTCATCACCAAAGTGATAATTGAATCTTTCAAATAAGCATTGCCAGTAATCTGACGCAACACCAAGGTCACTGTATCATTTGGATCGATGGTAAAATCATCATTCACCTTCGCATAAATCATGATTGAATCCGCTTTAGCACTTGAACCCAAATTGAAGGTTGAATCTTTGCCCGATTTACCCAATTGGAATTCAGAAGGAATGTACGTGCTATCGCCCTTGCTCTTCACCAACAACATCATTTTTGACGCTGTAGATACAGGTTTGTCCATCTTCAAGACAACACCAATCTTGCCTGCATTTTCTTTTACCACAATCAATGTTTTTGGAACCAAAACGTTGGCAATGTCGTTATCGGCAACCGTAACCGTATGGGCTTTTTCAGTGCCAATAACACAGTTGCTGGCTTGGTCTATACCCAAAACGATGGTCTCAGGTCCTTCTGCCGCATTGTCGTCGTTGATGGTTATTACCGTGGTATCTGAAATTGCAGCACCCGATCCTTTGAAAGTGATGGTGCGCTCTGTTAATGTGTAATCGTTGCTTGCACCTTTGGTTGCGGTACCACCTGCAATATAAAATCTTACGGTTTGATCTTTTTCGTCGCTGTATTTGCGCGTTACGTACACATTGTAGGTGCCGACATCCTCTTTGGTAGAGGAGGTTCTTGTCCAAAACTCAACCAATGTTGGCACCAAAGCCGCATGGTCATTGTCCAAATAAATATGACCACCCGCACCACCAGATGCACTCACGGTATTCTTCTTAGAAGGACCCCAAACGCCATCCGCATCATTGTTTCCGTAAATCACGAATCCTGTAGACAAACTCAAATTTTCTACGCGCTTCAAACCGCCCGACAAATTATTCGGAATGAATGCCGACCATGCCCCGGTTACGCCAATGACTTTGTTTTTTACAACTGTTGGCGTGTTAGTTTTCCAACCCGCGCTCACACCGGCGTTTTCAACCATACCAATCGACAATGGACGTGTACCACTAGAATTGGTCACATCATACAAAGCAACGAATGATTTGGCCGCAGCTTGAGAACTTCCCCAAACTAAGGTAGCATTCGTAGATGCTGTACCATAATCCATGAAAGTAATGCCATCGGCGCAGTAACCAATCAATGTATCGTTGGTTGTCAATCCCAACGCCACAAACAAAGGATAAATGGTTTTACCTGCAGCAAAGCGGCCGTTTGAAGTATTGATTAAACCAAACCAGCCTTCGTACTCACCCATCATGTTGGTTTCGAACGTATCGTTCTTACCTGATGTTGTCAATGATTGAGAAAAAATGTATTTGAAGGTACCATTGGTATTGAAAGTAATCATGTTACCTGCACCAGCGGTTGACAACGAACGCGTTTTCAAATCGGTTGTATCCGAACCTTTGGTAATGTATTTGTACTTTTCATTGGGCTTCAAGCCATTAATCCGAACACGGAAGATAATGGGAGTTCTTGTAGTGTCTCCGGTAGATGCCTTGGTAGCACCCGCATACTTCGGAACCAAAATGGCTCCAATTTGTGAGGATTTTACCTGCGCCTTAGCTTGACCCAGCATCACAACACTCAAAAGCAGTAGTATTTTCTTCATTTTAATTGGTTTTCGAACAAATTTACACAATTTCACGACCATTCAAAAATTGGGTCATACCGTAAAGGCCAAACTTAATACCGAAGCCCGCTCAACCCCCGCGGAATACAAAGACCGCAAACAACGCTCGGCCGTTGCTCCAGTGGTAAATACATCATCAACCAGTGCCACATGTCTTAATCCTTCACCAACAGATGTTACATCAAAATCATGCTGCGTTTGATACCACCTTTCCAATCGATTCTTCTTTGTTTGCGATACCGTTGCATTGCGCTTAATCAGTGCATTCTCAATCATCGAAACACCCAAACTTTCTGCTATACCTCGCGCTATTAATTTGGCAGGATTATATCCCCGTTTTAATTCTTTTTTGGGATGCATAGGCACCGGAATCAGTCCATCACACTGCAAATGAAACCCTTGCTTTTTCAACTCCTCACCCATCAATTCACCCAAGCGATGCGCCATTATCACACCACCGTCATATTTCAAAGACTTCAAAATTTTCGAGGTCATTGTTTTAGCCTGATAATTCAATAAATAATACCCGCCATACACTGGTATACGGCCCCACAAAGATTTAGCTACCGGATTGTGCAACCCAAAAGCATGAACCGAGAATGGCAATTGGGCATAACAAACCCAGCACACCTCCATTTCTGACCGCAACAACAAATCTCCACAGCAAACACACTCCCTAGGAAAAGCAAAATCCATCCAATCATCGGCCACGTTACCCAGCCATCTCTTCAGTGGTTTCTTAACAACCATCAACCCAAAACACCTTATTGTCGATTTACACCCATCAATTTGGCAAAAAACGCAGAACTTTGTAAAATGGCAGGACCCCATAATTTCGATCGCGACATACCCAAAGCCAAAATTTCTTTACAAGCCTTCAAAAATTCTTTGCGGTTGTTTCGTTACATGTCGAACAAAAACCGTGGATGGTTTCTGCTTGGCACCCTTTTCCTTGCCATCTCAGCCGGAGCCTCTTTGATGTTCCCTAAATTGCTCGGACAACTCATGGATGGCGCCTTCGTCTACGACAATCATGGCATTTCAAAAGCCCCAAATACAGAGGCCCTTGAGAAAGTAGCGGTCTATTTCGTCTACCTATTTATCGTACAAGCAGTGTTCAGTTTCGGTAGGATTGCCATATATGTCCGGGTTACCGAAGACATGACCTACGGATTGCGCACGGACCTATTCAAAAGCGTAATCTCACAAAATATGACCTTTCATTCCCAACACCGAGTGGGTGAGTTATTGAGCCGTTTTTCTGCCGATATAGCCCAAATTCAAGATGCTTTCACCACCAACCTGGCCATGTTTTTGCGGCAAATTTTGGTTTTGGTGGGCGGTGTTTTGGTCCTGTTTATTACCTCTACCAAACTGGCCGTAATGATGCTTGCCACCCTCCCTACAATCATAGTTATCGCCCTGGTATTTGGTCGGTTTTTGCGAAAAAAATCCAAAGAACTGCAAGACACTACTGCTGCCAATAATGTCATCGTGGAAGAATCCCTCTCGGGCATCTTGTCGGTAAAATCATTCACCAACGAGCAATTCGAAAGTGAGCGATATGGCCAAAGTGCTTGGCAATTGAAAAAGGACTCCATCATGCGCGGATATTGGCGCGGAACCTTCAGTTCTTTCATTATCATTTGCATGTTTGGAGCCATTGTTTGGCTGATATATCAAGGTCTTGGATTGGTTCAATCAGGGGAAATGGGCGTGGGTGAACTTTTCAACTTTATGATGTTAACCGCCTTTGTGGGCAGTAGCATCGGAGGGATGGCTGAACAATTTGTTCAAATCCAAAAAACATTGGGGTCTACCGAACGCGTTCTTGAACTCATCGATACCCCCACAGAGCTCTCAACCGCACAAACGGAAAATCAACCGATGCCTCAATGGGAATCGCCCATTGTTTTGAAAAATGTCTCTTTTGCCTACCCATCAAGGCCAGAATTTCCTGTTTTCAAAAACCTCAACCTAACCATCAAACCAGGTGAAGTCCTAGCCTTAGTCGGTCCCTCAGGTTCGGGAAAATCAACCTTGGCGAGTTTAATCTACCAATTCTATCATCCCACAGATGGAGAAATTAGCCTAAACAACTTGCCTGTCAACACCTTTGATTTGGCTGCATACCGAAAAGGTTTTGCCCTAGTTCCACAAGAAGTATTGTTGTTCGGGGGTAGCATCTATGACAATATTCGATACGGAAAACCCGATGCAACCGAAGCAGAAATTGAATCCGCCGCGCGCAGCGCCAATGCCGCAGATTTTATCGAAGCCTTCCCTGAAAAATATCAAACCAAAGTGGGCGACCGCGGAATGAGGCTTTCGGGTGGACAAAAACAGCGCATTGCCATCGCTCGAGCCATTTTAAGAGACCCAAAAATTCTCATTCTCGATGAAGCCACTAGCGCGCTGGATTCAGAAAGTGAAATTGCCGTGCAAAAAGCCCTGCAAAACCTCATGAAAAATCGCACCTCCATTGTCATAGCACACAGACTCAGTACAATTCGACATGCCCATACCATCGCACTCATTAAGCAAGGTGAAATTGTTGAACAAGGCAACCACGACACGTTGATGCAACTACCTCAAGGACAGTATCGCCGCATGGTAGAACAACAAATAGACCCCAGCGATTATTTTCAATAACTCAATAACTAACCATGTTTGTCGGAATTTTTACCAACCCAACAGCCCATGCCCAACCTTCTTTAAAAACGAGGTTGGGTGGCATTTTTTGCTTGGTATTGATTCTTAATTCCATTACCCTTTGGGCTCAGCCCAAACCATCGAATGCTGGCGAAATAGACCCTAACCTAACCCTCGCCCACGTACTTTTTGAAAAAAATGAATACGCCAAAGCCGCCGTATTGTTCGAAGATATGGTAGATGTGAATCCCACCGATGAGAATACCCAACAGCGTTATATCCAATGCCTAGTAAAATTGGGAGAACAAGACAAAGCCATCAAATGGATCAAAAAGAAAATCAAAAAATCAAGTCAGCCCCTGAATTGGGTCATCAATGAATGCTGGGTCAATACAACCTATCCCGAAGGTCCAGATCAACCCAAACACCTGTCCCGGGCCAACGAACTACTAGATCTCATATTAGACCAACTCCAGCCCCGAGCCTTCGAACAAATGGGCAATATGCATGTGTACGTGGCAAATCGCTTTGAATCCCTAGGACTAAAAGACTATGCCATTCGCACGCTTACAAGCGCAGAAGAAATTCTAGGGGAAATTCCCGAAATCTCCAACGAACTTGCCATGCTCTATATGGAAACAGGAAACCGAGAAAAAGGCCTAGAAAAATATACCAGCATGATGCTGTCTGGGTTGCCCTTTGAAACCATCCGACCTGTATTCGAAAGCCACGTAACAGACAGTACCGATTTTATGGTTATGCAGCGATTGTTGCTAAAAAAAATCCAAGAATACCCCGATGTTACCGCTTTGTCCGAAGGGCTCAAATGGACCTTCATCAAACAAGAAAATTGGAGCAGCGCCTTCTTATATACCCGCTCGCTCGACAAAAGATTGAAAGAAAATGGCACGCGCGTCTATGAATTGGGGATACTCTGTCAATCGAGCAAACAATACAATGTGGCCATACAGTGCTTCGAATATTGCCTGAACCTCAAAGAATCGTGCTTCGACTTACCCGCCTGTCAATCTGCCCTGATCGACGTAACCTACGAAAAAACCATCAACAGCAACCCCAGCACCGAAACCCTGATTTCACTGAGAAACCGGATGCGCGAATTTGAGAAAAGTTACGGTCCGCAAGAAGCCACCCTCAACAATGCCCTAAAACTTGCCCAATTATTGGTTCGATACGATTCGATTTTTTCACATGCAGACATTGCGAAGGGAAGCACCGCAGCTAGCCCACAAACTTCGAACAATAGCAGTTGCCATGAAGCAGAAGAACTACTCCGCAAATACCTCAATGAGGGGAGTTACATGAAAAAAACATCCCTCGCCAAAATCAAAATGGCCTTGGGCGATGTATTGGTTGCTGCCGGTGACGTTTGGACCTCAGAATTGCTCTTCGCGCAAGTTGAAAAGGACTTTAAAGAAGAAGAAACAGGACAATTTGCCAAGTTTAAACGGGCTGAATTGAGTTTTTATCGCGGCGATTTCGATTGGGCTAGCATGCAATTGGATGTGCTCAAAAGCGCAACAACCCAGCTCATCAGCAATGACGCAATGGAACTGGCACTGGTCATCATCGACAACCTCGGTATTGATAGCAACTATCAAGCCTTGAAATGGTACGGACAAGCACTTTTGTTTGAAAAACAACACCAATACAACAAATCATGGGCATACCTCGATAGTGTAGTCAATACTTATCCTGGGCACGTATTGTCAGACGAGGTACTGTATGTGAAAGCACGCATTCGAAAAGAGCAAGGACAATTCGCCCAAGCCGCTGAATTGCTTGAAACACTCTCACTGGCTTTTAATTTTGACATTCTTGCCGACAATGCCCTGTATCAACTGGGTATGCTCTATGCCTATCAACTCAACAACCAGGAGAAAGCCATGGCCGCCTTTGAAAAACTCATTGAAAAATATGGCAGTTCTGTCTATTTGGTGGATGCGCGACGTGAATACAGAAAAATTCGCGGGTATTGAGTTAATTGCAGCATGAATCTCCGTCGGGCAATCACCCAATCCCTACCTTTGGTTTTTTTGGGTCTTTTTTCCTTCTTCGTTGCTCCCGCTGCCTTAGCACAAATCAACAATGATATTTTTAGCCTAACACCGAAACGCTATTACCATTTTGTAAAGCATAAACCGAAGTACCTCGACAGCTTTTCCAGTGACCAAGATTCCAACAATAGGCAATGGATTGATCGCGCAGGAAATAGCCATGAGATATCACAATTCGACCAAGATTACGCAGAAACGGAACAAGGCATGGTACCCCTTCGTAGGAAACTCCATTGGGGCTTTCTCCACTACAACAAAGACAACGAATATCTACAGCGCATCAATCCTGGCGAAACTTTTTTCGGCAATCAGCTGTGGGGGTATAGCAAGATGAACTTGGGGCACTCAGATGATAATCAAGAGTCGATTTCCCTGTCCTTGGGTGGATTAGTCAAGTATGATTTTGGGGGATATGAATCGAAATTGCGCTTCAGTCCCATCATGCAAATCAAGTTGCAAACCAAAAAAGGGACCTTAATTGCCGGTAACCTCATTTCCCAAACCCAACACAACATGCCTGAACCCATGATCAACTACGACTTAGCGTTCAAACGCCCTGTAGAATATGGCACACAGGTCTTTAAGAAAACAAAACATTGGGATACGGAAGCTTGGTTGGATTGGCGACAGTTGTTGGATACGCATACTTTCCGACAAGAAATCATCTCTTTTGGTACCCGATTGGAGTATCAATTGTTTGAGTCACACAAGCACGCCTTGAATGCCAAAATGCAAGGCTATTTAATGTTGCTGCACCGCGGTGGTGAGGGTTTTCGGTATTTTTTACCCCTGATGAATCGCGGCACCTATTCTGCCGGATTTACCTTGTTTTCGGATCGCAATGAGGCCAATTATTGCAATATTCCCAAGTTCTCCCTCAATGCTTGGGCTTTTTACCAAAAAGATTTTTCTCCCCAATTGTCTCAGCCCATGCGCGAAGGCAACGCCTTTATGGTGAATTTGGGTATCCGTTTAAACCGCAACCAACAGCTAATTTTCACCGGATACCAAGCCAATAAATTCACAACTCCCTTGGGTGCACCCTTCTATCAATGCGTTAACGAAACAAACCCCATGTATTTCAATCCCGTCAGAAAAATTGTGGCCGCCCGATTCATACAGCGGTTTCATTTGGTTTCTCAACGATTTCAATTGGAAAGCCGACTGGAACCCATTTACGACCTAGACGATCAATATTTGTTGTATTCGCTGGGATTGTACCTAAAATATTCCCTATAACTTTTCGTGCCGGCAGCCTTGAACTTCACAACGTATAGGCCAAGCCCCATTCCATGTAATCAGCCGAAGACAAATGGGCTTTTAACCGAGCAATGGCCTGCAAACGTGGATTAATGTGGTAACTCAATCCAACGCCTTCGTAATAGGCCCTTTTGATGTCTTTCGGACGGTATACGTAAAATCCCGCATCAGCCAAAATACCCCAGCGACCAAACTGCCACCGATGTCCGACAGTCAATGCGACTTCGGTAAATTTATTCAATCTAATTGCATCCGAAGGAACTACAAACTTGGTGTAGGTATAGGACTTATCAAAAAAGACATTCACCCCATAGCGCCATCTTTGACCGCGTCTTCCCGTGGCATGTTCTGCCACATAATCTACCAAAACATTGGTAAAAGTCGCCCGCTGATCCAGTTCAATTTGCCTGCGACCCATTCTGAAACCTATGCTATGCGACCATCCCGGCTCTCCAGGATTGCCACACACTTCATACGTTGAAGGATGCTTCCAACCCCGTTTCGGACATCCGCGCAAATCACTAATTTCTGTGCGATAAACCCCCTCCCGTTGCTTGTCGTTGTAAGGTCTGAAGTAACTATGCACCCATGCCTTTTTTATCCCCAATGCCGCGTATGGAATGTTTATCCCAAAATTGGGTTGACTCCAGTTGGCGTTGCTAAAATGCATCATGCCCAACTCAAAATTGATTTTCCAAAGATGTTCAATGGACTGGTTTTGGGGCGATTTTCTCCCGGGCCACGACACCAATTCCCAATGATGACCCAACTGCATGGTTCCATTCATTCGACTGCCAATTGCCACGTTTCTGGGATTGTTAATCGCATCAAATTTTTGGGTTAAATAGCCCAGACCCATGCTGAACAAGAAATAGCCATTGCGACCGGATTGCGCCATCAGCATCGCGCCAGATCCTATGCCATACCCCGATACCTCGCTTCCAAGTTCCATCACATTTAAAGTAAATCCATAAGTGAGTTTATCTTGAAATGCACCCTGTCCTTCAGGGGCTTTCATCGCTGCGCGGTAGCGAAAACTCAAACCCGACACATGCTTGTACATGGCCATCATATCGTAATGATGAGGGACTAAAAATCCCCTAAATGATTGTACTGACCACTCTTGACTTTGATTTACATAAGGGGGATAAGCCACTTCAGCCAACTCTTGGGCAGTGTCACCCAAGGGGGAGTATGCCGCCAAAGATGGCGATAAAGTGGTTGCTCTGGCCACTAGGTTTAGCAGCAAAAATGCCAACAAACCGAGCGACTTTCGAACCATTACTTGCTCGTTTTATCGGTGGCGAGCACCATTTTGATACCCAAATTCGCACCCACCTGCATCACGTCTACCATGTCCTGAACTTTCAAATCTTTGTCCAAACGCAGCACTACGTTTAACAAACTCTTGCCTTCATCCGAAACACCGGCCTTTTCTTTTTCTTCGGTGAGAATGTCATCCAGATCATCAAAAGCCACACGATCTTGCTCAATGTAAATGCCCAATTCTTCGTTATCCGTGCCTTTGTTTTCGATACGCACAGTCAATGGCAACGTTTTGGTTTCCATTTGAGTGGTGGTAGATGCTTTAGGCAACATGATGTTGATCACGTTGGGGTTGGCCAGTGTGCTTGCAATCAAAAAGAACAGCATCAAGAAAAACATGATGTCGTTCATGGACGAAGCTTCCACTTCGGCCTCTTCCCGTCTTCGTCTGCCTACTCTCATGATCTCAGGGTTTAGTGGTTGGATTTATTAAGAACTTCCAAGAAGCTCAAGCTCTGTTCTTGTAAACGCTCGGCGAAGCGATCCACCTTGCGCACAAACAACTGATAGCCAATAAATGAAATGATACCCACCAACAAACCGGCGAAACTGGTTACCATTTTGATGTAAAGACCTTCAGAAATACCCCCAATTTCCAATCCATTGGTTTGGGCGATGGTATAGAAAATATTGATAACACCCCAGATCGTTCCTACGAATCCCAACATCGGCGCAATACGGGCAATCAAACTCAAATAGCTCAAATTACCTTCCATGGCGCTCAACTCCACATTGGCTCTGGTTTCCATGGCGCTTTCAATTTCACGCATGTTGCTGCCCAAGAAGTTTAAACCCGTGGCCATGACTTGTCCTTGTGCTGTGTTGGTATGTTGACAATATGCCAGAGCTGCATCAGGACGATTTTCTTTGAGGTTATCCTTGATTACACTCAACAAGTTGTGGTCCATTTTGGTGCGTTGGTTGATGTAAATAAAACGCTCAACGATGAAATAGATGGCGATTAACATACACAACGCCAAGAAAATCATAACCACACCACCTTTGGTCATGATTTCCAATACGGGGACAGAAACGTGTTCAGTTGCTTTGGCAGCTGCGTTAGCAGCGGCAGAGTCTTGCGGCGCAGCCGCTTGAAGCAGGGTGAATGCTAGTGATAACATAGTTTGCGAATTAAAGCGTTAAATCTACAGTATAACGCCATTTTGCCCCAAAAATTATCCCCAGCCGCAGCGGTACTATTTCAAGTTTGTGGCGCCTCCGCTCAAAACAAATTTGGTAACATCCCCACTTTCCTGGTCTATCCTGCGCACCTTGCTTTTTTCAACCACAGTAGTTTCGCCCGATAACGTGTAACTGTAGGGAAGATAAACCGCACAACAATTTGGCAATCCCACAGAACTCATATCCTCTTGGGTTAAGAATCCAATTTTATAGACACCCTCCGAAATTTCTACCACCACGGGCTTGGTGAATTTCTTTTTCTCTCCCACAAAAGCTTCCGTCATGTCTTTGGTTGTACCAAAGATGAAATTCAACCCCGGTGCTTTTTCGATGATACCCTCAAAAAATCCCATGACTTGCTGAGCAATTACACCTTTAGTAAAAAACCCTATCACGGCAATAGCAAACAATCCTGAGGTGCCGTACAACAATATCGCACCAAATGACAATTGATCCAAGTACAAATATTTGCCTACGCCCTTCAACAGCCACCCCAAAATTCCCACGGTTATAGCCACCGGTAATACCACCAATAACCCACGCAGAAAATAGCTGATAAATAGCTGTCCCGGGGTGCGTAACCTCGATTTAATAAACTGATCGTAAGGAGAAAACTGTGTTTTTGACATCCCTGTTCTCGTTTTATAAAGTGTGATATTTCATCAAATCCAATCCAATATCGGTTCGGTTGAATTTTCCATCAAAATGAATCTGCGAAGCCAAGGTATTCGACCTCAAGAGTGCCGATGGAATGTCTTCTCCCAATGAAGTCACAGCAATCACCCGGCCGCCATTGGTCACTACGCTTTCACCCTCCTGTTTGGTTCCTGCATGAAACAACCATTGGTCTTCACCCACTGCATTCGGGAATTCTATGACCTTTCCCTTTTCAATGTCGCCAGGATATCCACCCGAAACCAAGAAAATCGTAGCCGCCGTCTGTGAATCCAACGCCACATCTACAGCGCCCAAATTACCACCGGCCATGGCCTTCAATAGATCCAACATGGGGGTTTTTAACCGCGGAAATATCGCCTCCGTCTCTGGATCGCCCATTCTCACATTGTACTCAATCACAAAAGGATCTCCACCAACATTCATCAATCCCACAAACAAAAAACCTTTATAGGGATGTCCCTCAGACACCAAACCCTCATAGGTTGGTTTCAGAATTCGGTCGATCACCTTTTGCATGAATGCTTCATCGGCAAACGGTACGGGAGATATCGCACCCATTCCGCCGGTATTTGGTCCCTCGTCGTTATCGAAAATGCGCTTATAATCCTTCGCCGATGCCAAGACCTTCCAATCCTTGCCATCGCTAATTCCAAAGACACTCAGCTCAATACCCTTCAAAAATTCTTCAATCACTACAACCTCACCGGCTTTGCCGAATTTTGAACCATCGGTCATTTCACGCAGCGTTTCCATCGCCTCTTCAAAGGATGTCGTGATGATGACCCCCTTTCCCGCAGCCAAACCATCGGCTTTCAAAACATAAGGCGGCTCCAATGTTTTCATGAAGGCCGCTGCTTCATCCAACTGGGAAAGTGCAAAAGACTGATATCGCGCCGTAGGAATGGCGTGTCTTCCCATGAAGGCCTTTGAAAAATCCTTTGAGCCCTCTAACTGGGCGCACCAATGACTAGGACCTGCCACTTTAATATCCAAACCCTCTTGCGCCGCCTGGGCCTCAATGTAATCGCTGATGCCTGCCACCAATGGATCCTCGTTTCCTGGAACCACCAACTGAATTTGGTTATCCTTACAAAACTGGAAAACAGCCACAACATCTGTAGGGTTCAACGAAACATTTTTTCCGAATTGAGCGGTACCCGCATTTCCCGGGGCGATATACAAGTTGTTCAGCCGATCACTCTGAGCCATCTTCATGGCAAAAGCATGTTCGCGACCTCCCGATCCTAATAGCAATACATTCACAAAACAAAGATACCCAATTCCCTCAAAACAAGCACCCCAAAACAAGCACGAAAACACCGCCTTTTACCCACATTTACCGCAATCGCAATGCAGCTGAAATCGCCACCATCGCTGTCTCCGTGCGCAATATCTGAACCCCCAAATCCAAGGTCAAACAACCCACCGAAGTGGCTGCCGTTAATTCCTTCATAGAAAAATCACCCTCCGGTCCAATGAAAATAGTTGCCGGAAGTTCAACCCCGGAAACACCCACCTTTTCACTGTCACCACAATAGGCAATGTATTTTTTTTCCAAAAATGGCCCTTGCAATGCCTCAGAAAACGTAAGCTGCTTTACCTCAGGCAACCAAGCACCGTGACTTTGCTTCAATGCCGCAATCGCCACTTTTTGCATTCTTCCTAAATTTATCTTGCCCCGCTCTCCATTGTCGGACTGAAAAAAAACCACCGAACTCACGCCCAACTCGGTGCATTTCTCAACGGCCCATTCCATGCGGTCTCCAGACTTGAGAATCGCAACACAAATGTTCAATTCAGCGGGTTTTTCCACCTTTTCACGCGCAACAATCTGGGCCTGAAATCCCTGCTTGTTGCCTTGAGCAATGACCCCGCGAAATCGAGACCCTTTGCCATCAGTGAAAAAAACCTCATCCCCAACCGCATACCGCAACACCTGCAATACGTGCTTGGCTTCCGTTTCATCGAAATGGGCCAATTCACCGTCTATGTGCTTACAGTAAAAAGTGAAATGACCAGGCATAACTATTCTTTAGAAAACAATATAAATTTACAACTTATTCCAAGTTGTCCCCTCTTTACCATCCTTAATTTCAAATCCTTTTTCTTTCAATGCATCCCGAATTTGATCACTCAATGCCCAATTTTTATCGGCCTTGGCTTGACCTCTCAACGACAGAATAATATCCATCGCATCTGAGAGTCCATCGCCCGCACCGGCATCCTCGGGAATCAAGCCCAACACACCCTTACAGTAATCTTGGATCAATTGCTGCATGCTCGTTTTGGTCTCTGCGGTAATTGTTTCCTTACCGTCGTTCACCAAATTGATTCTGCGCGACAATTCAAAGAAAGATGCTATCGCCTGTGGCGTATTCAAATCATCGTTCAAGCTCGAAACTATCGACGAAAATACATCCGCCACGTCCAAGGTAGCCCCCTCATTCACCGTGGGCAAATTAGACACCAATTGAAACGCCGACTGCATGCGCTGCCATCCCTTTTGGGCTGCCAACAAAGCATCATTGCTGAAATCCAGCGTACCGCGATAGTGGGCCTGTAAGACAAAGAAACGCAAAGTCATCGGACCAAACGCTTGCGACAACAAGGGGTGTTCTCCCTTAAACAGCTGCTCAACCATGATGCCATTTCCCAAACTTTTGGCCATTTTTTGACCATTGATGGTGATCATGTTGTGATGTATCCAATATTTGGCCGGCGCGCGGTCATGTGCCGCTGTGCTTTGCGCAATTTCACACTCGTGGTGGGGAAACAACAAATCCATACCGCCCCCATGAATGTCGAAATGCTCACCCAAATACCGAGCACTCATCGCACTACATTCTATGTGCCATCCAGGGAATCCTTTGCCCCATGGACTGCTCCATTGCATAATGTGCTCGGCCGAGGCTCGCTTCCACAAAGCAAAATCATTGGGATTGCGTTTCTCATCTTGTCCTTCCAAAGAACGACTTTGGTTCCCAGCACCTGCCTGCAAATCTTCCAATACCCGGCCGCTCAAAACACCATAATGTGACTGTTGGCTGTAGGCCATTACATCGAAGTAAACCGAACCATTTACCTCATACGCCAAACCCTTTTCAATGATCGTTTGAATCATCTCAATCTGCTCGATAATGTGGCCAGTAGCACGTGGCTCAATGCTCGGCTTCATCACATTGATTCGATCCATCACTGAATTGTAGGCATCGGTGTAAGTTTGCGCTACCTCCATGGGCTCTAACTGCTCAACTTTCGCTTGCTTCGCAAGCTTATCCTCGCCCTCATCAGCATCGCCTACCAAGTGACCCACGTCGGTGATATTGCGAACAAAACGAACCTTATACCCCTGCAAAATCAAGTATCGGCGCAATACATCAAATACAATGGGGCCACGAACATGCCCCAAATGCGGGGGACCATAAACGGTAGGACCACAGACATAGATACCCACGTGTTTTGGAGCGATCGATGTAAACGGTTCTAACGTTTTGTTCAGTGTGTTGTATAGATGTAGTGTATTCATAAAAATCTACCGAGTTAACGGCTAGTATACATGGCTTCGTAATAGTCAGAATAAGCACCGGAAGTCACTCGCTCCAACCATTCTGTATTCTCCAAATACCAATCGATGGTTTTCTCAAATCCTTGGTCAAAAGCAACGCTGGGCGACCATTTCAATTCATTTTCCAGTTTGCTCGCGTCAATGGCGTAACGGAAATCATGTCCTTTGCGGTCAGTTACATAAGTAATCAACTTCGCTGAATCGCCAGCATTCCTGTCCAATTTGCGATCCATGATCTCGCACAATTTGTGAACCAAATCAATGTTCTTCCATTCGTTGTTACCACCAATGTTATACGTTTCACCGTTTCTCCCTTCGAAGTAAATGGTTTCGATGGCACGCGCATGGTCTTCCACCCACAACCAATCGCGAACGTTCTCTCCTTTGCCATAAACGGGCAAGGGTTTGTTGTGCGTGATGTTGTGAATCATCAATGGAATCAACTTCTCAGGGAACTGATGGCTGCCATAGTTGTTGGAGCAATTGCTGATGACAACCGGCAATTTATACGTTTCGTGATAGGCACGAACGAAATGATCCGAACTTGCTTTTGATGCACTGTAAGGTGAATTGGGGTCGTAAGGGGTTTCCTCCGTGAATTTGCCATCTTCACCCAATGTACCGTAGACTTCGTCGGTACTCACATGGTAAAATCGACCATTTTCAGTGTCGCCGTAGGCCTTGTAAGCATTCAATAAAACCACCGTTCCCACCACATTGGTCATCACAAAATCAATGGGGTTGGTGATGCTGCGATCCACGTGACTCTCCGCAGCCAAATGAATAACACCGTGAATGGTTCTTGACGAAAACAAAGATTCGATCGCCGCTTTGTCTGTGATATCGATGCGCAAAAACTCATAGTTATTCGCTTGCTCAACATCTTTCAAATTTTCCAAATTGCCCGCATAAGTCAAGGCATCCACATTGATGATGTGCAAATCGGGGTGGTTTTTCACAAACCTTCTCACGACATGACTGCCAATAAAACCGGCTCCGCCGGTGATGATGATGTTCTTTTTACCCATGAAATTTCAAAATTACTACCTTCTAATGGCTTTATACCGAAAACTTTGTGTTACTCAGGCGTAACTGATTTAATTACCACCCGCAGCGGAGCGTAGGGAGGCACTCCAATCCTGCCTTTATTGCCGTATCCATTCGCAGAAGTCACCAAAAACTCGCCTTCTTCACCAACCGTTAAATAGAAAGGCAAAATGTTTAGGCACTTGACATCGTATATGGCCAAGGCCGATTCAAAAGGGTCTGTACCCACTTTTTCTGCGCGGTATAAACGACCTTCCATCGATGAATTCACGAGCAAAGTACCATCGATATTGTATACTTCGCAATGAAAAGAGGCTGCTGTATTGCCTTTGAGGATAGGGGCATTTTCCAATCTACGTTGTGAAAAATCATAACTCCCATCTTTTTGTTTGATGCGATATTTGATCATTTTGGATGAGTCTAGCAACCACCCCCCCTCAGGCAGGTTGGCAACCACATGTTTCGCGGCATACTCATCAATCAACTTGTTTTCAGCCATGATCCGATTTAAAAACTTTTGATTGCGATAGGCGTCGTAATCTTCAGCCGTTAAAACACGATCCACACGAATGATAAACCGCGCTTCTTTGCCCGACTCCAATAGACCAATCAAAGGAGAACCCCCAATTTTTTGCTTCAAACTGTCTGTGCTAATCTTCACTTCCATCTCCGTGCCTGTTCCCATCATCATCAAAGCCTCCAACAATTCATTTTTTGCCTGCAAAGGGTAGGGCAGTTCTTCCAGGGTGTCCGATTTAAAACTATTTTCAAGGGTGTCGCCGTCGGGACCTATCAGCATGTGATTCAACAACATAAAATGGTGAGGTCCATATGGTTTTTTCAAAGCATCCCCTTGGGTAAATTTGTATACCAATCCTTTGTCGGTGGTTTTGAACCCCCCATTGCAGGACAACAGCAGCAACATGGGCAACGCCATCCAGGTACTCAGTTTGAATGTTTTCATCCAATATTTATCTTCTGTTTTCATCAATTAACGATTCTCGGGTAATTTTCTTTCCAATTTCATACGGCCAACAATTGCTCTTGGTATTCCCAAACCACCCGTTTGAACTTTTCTACTGTGGCTTCAAGGGTATCTGTACTTTGTCCGCCAGCCGCATTCCGATGTCCACCCCCCTCAAAATACTTTCCCGCAAGTTCATTGGCAGGAAAATCGCCTTTGCTCCTAAAGCTCATTTTAATGCGCTCTGTTCTGTCAATGATCAACACGCTCAATACGATGTTCTTCAAGCCCAAGCCAAAATTCACCAATCCTTCTGTATCGCCGGTTTGAACGTGGAACGCTTTCAATTCATCCCTGTCTAGGTAAATCAAAGCCGTTTTGCATTCTGGAATGATTTCCAATTTTTTGTATAGGCTGTACCCAAACAATCGGCTCCTATCCAAGGAAAACACATCATAAATATTGGCGTGAATCGTTAGGTGGTCGGCACCGTGTTCCATCAGATCCGCGGCCAATCTCAATGTAGCTGGTTTGGTGTTGTTGTGTTGGAAATTGCCGGTATCGGTCATCAGGCCAGTGTACAAGCATGTGGCGATACTCGGGGTTACATGGTCCGCACCAAATTCATTGGCAATCCACTGATAGACCAATTCACAGGTACTTGAAGCTTCGTAATCCCAATAGGTATAGTGTGAAAACGATTCTGGTTCGAGATGGTGATCCATCATCACTTTGGTTGCTTTTGAATCGCGCACCAAATCGCCCAGCTGATTGATTCTTGACAATCGGTTAAAATCCAAACAAAAAATGGCGTCGGCATGGGCTACTTTTTGGGCAACTTCATTGGCAGATTTTTCAAAGTCTAGCACGTATTCGTTTCCTGGCAACCAAAACAGGTTCTCTGCATAATCGGTGGGAGTGCAAACCACCACATCTGAAACAAATTCACGCAAAAAACCCCACAGTCCGAGGATTGAACCCATGGCATCGCCATCGGGTTTGTGGTGGGTGGTTATCACCACAGAATTGATTTTTCTTTCGTTCAAAAGTTGAACCAGAGGGGCTGTATTGTTGATTAACATGAGTTTCAACAAAAATACGCCAAACAGAAGGTATTTTTGCATGCTAATGGGTACCGAAAATCACCAAATAATCACCTTACCAAATGGCCTGAGGGTAGTTCATCAGCGGGTTCGCGGAACCCAATTGGTGCATGCTGGTTTTTCAATCAACGCCGGAAGCAAAAACGATGACGCACACCCAGGATTGGCGCATTGCTTGGAGCATATGTTGTTCAAAGGCACGGAGCACCGAAAAACCATCCATGTGCTCAATCATTTGGAGGTGGTAGGCGGTGAACTCAATGCATACACAACCAAAGAAATTACCACCATTTACGGAACAACCGAAGGCAAACACCTATCGCGACTTACCGATATTTTGTGCGATGTCGTCTTTCGATCTACATTCCCTGCCCAAGAATTAGAAAAAGAGAAAAAAGTAATCTTGGATGAAATCAACATGTACTTGGATACGCCTGAGGAGAATATTTTCGATGAGTTTCAAGAACGAATTTTCGAAGGACACCCACTAGCACACAATATTCTGGGAACGGAATCATCGGTACATGCCATTCAACCGGCTAACCTTTTCGATTTTGTTCATACCCATTACCGTTTCAACAACATGGTATTTTCCGTGGTTGGCAATGTATCCTTGGAACGCGTATTGGCGGCTTTGCAACGTTTTTTACCCGATGAAAGTTGGCTCTCCACCAAACAAGCCAACACACATTATCAGCCAGCCCTGACCCCCCCCTTTCATTCCAAACCCAACTTTATTGAGCGAAAAAAAACCGATTTTCAACAGGCCTATGCCATTTTGGGTAGCTTGGCTTATGAATTGGACCATCCAAAGCGATGGACTTTGCTACTGTTGAATAATTTCTTCGGTGGCCCAGTTTTAAACAGTCGTTTAAACCTCGCCATTCGAGAAAAATACGGTTACACCTACAATGTTGAAAGCGGGTATAGCGCCTTCGCCCATACAGGCTTGTTTCATTGCTTTGTGGGTAGCGAGCCCAAATACATTGAAAAATCAGTGTCGCTTATCTTCAAAGAATTAAAAAAACTGCGCACCCAATCTCTGGGTAGTTTACAACTTTCTCGGGCGAAAAATCAATACGCAGGACAACTGATATTGTCCAATGAAAATCGCAGCGGTCTGATGATGCATCTGGGCCAAAGTATTTTACGCAAAGGAACCGCCACCCGCATTGAGGAGGCCATTAAACAAATACAAACTGTTTCGGCAAGCGATATTCTGGAGGTAGCAAACCATATCCTCCAAGAGGATCAATTCAGCCAACTGCTTTACGTTCCCGAAGATTAACCTTCCACAATTGATACCCTTTTATCGCCAATGGAATGTATGCGGTATAGAGTAAGGCCGTGATTTGATTCTCGTTGAGCCAATAAACAGGCACATAAATCACATCAATCAAAATCCAAAGAAACCAATGTTCTATCCATCGCTTTGCCTGCATGTACAAAGCCATGATGCTCAAGATAAACAATCCCGCGTCTAAGTATAAAAATCGCGGTGGCTGAAAAGAACCTGGCGCAATCCATTGCTGCACCGTGCCACTTTTCACAAACAAGGTCCATGGATAATAACACAACGCACCCACCAACAAGATTTTCAATCCATCGGATGGCAACAACGAAGTAGGCTGCATGTTGTTATTGCGCACTTCGCCTTCGACTGCTTGATACTGACCGTTTTTATTCCAACTGTACCAGCCAAAGCCTTGAAAAAACAGAAAAACGACATTCAAAAAAGCATCGGAATACAGTGCACCCTGAAAAAAAACCACACAATAAATCGCCGACCCCAACATGGCTACTGGCCAATTCAACACACTGTTCTTTGCAGCCAACCACACGCACCAGAACGACGACATCGCTGCCAGCAACTCAACCTTATTCAAAGAAGTGTGTTCTAGCCATGTAGGCCATTGTGAGAGTATAAATTGCATTTGTCTCTAATTGTCTCCTTGCAAAAATAAGACGAACGATATGGATTTTTCCGATTTGAAAAGCAAACCCCTTTCACGTAACTTTGTTTTAAACATTAAATTAACGAGCTATGCACGAATTATCCGCATTACCGTATGCATACAATGCACTGGAGCCACACATTGATGCCAAGACCATGGAAATTCATCATGGAAAACATCATCAAGCTTATGTAAACAATCTAAACAACGCCGTGAAAGGCAATGCCGCTGAAATTCACACGTTGATAGATCTGATACACAACATCTCTGGCTACAGCACAGCCATCCGCAACAATGGAGGCGGACATTGGAATCACACCTTCTTTTGGGGTATTTTAGGTCCCAACGCAGGCGGACAGCCTACTGGGGCTTTGATGGATGCCATCGTGACTTCCTTTGGTTCATTTGATGCCATGAAAGAACAATTCAACAGCGCAGCTACAACCCGTTTTGGTAGCGGTTGGGCTTGGCTGATAGTTCACGACCAAAAATTGGTGATTACCTCTACACCCAATCAAGACAATCCTTTGATGGATATCGCCGAAGTAAAAGGAACACCCATTTTGGGGTTGGATGTATGGGAGCACGCTTACTACCTGCATTACCAAAACCGTCGTCCAGATTACATCAATGCCTTCTGGAACTTGGTAAATTGGTCTGCGGTAAACACCCATTTCAAAGAGGCTACCAAATAATAAACCATCCACTTTTTCTCGATCACCGAGCATAAAAAAACCCCGGCAAGCCGGGGTTTTTTTATTGTGATACTAAAATCAATTAGTTTTTGTTTGCTTCTGCAGCAGCCTGCATCAACGCACGGGTTGTCTTAATTGTCACAATTGCGTTCGCAGGAGAATCCAACAAATCAAACCCTGAAACTTCTACTTGACCAACTTTAGCAGACTGACCAATTTCCAGGGTGTCAATGCTGACATCAATGAAATCAGGCAAGTTTGCAATCAAACCACGCACACGCAAACGGTTCAATTTTTTCACCAATTTACCACCGGCACGAACACCAGGAGAATTTCCTACAACACGAACTGGAATGTCCATGATTACAGGCTTCTTCTCGTCAACCGCTACGAAATCGCAGTGGATGATCATGTCAGATACTGGGTGGAATTGAATATCTTGTAAAATGGCATCGTAGTTTTTGCCATCCAATTCAATCTTTACTTTGTATACGTTAGGTGTGTATACCAAGTTTTTAAAATCCGCTTGGTAAACAGCAAAATTCAAATTGCCGTCTGCCAAACCATACATGTTACAAGGAACCTTGCCTTCAGCACGCAAAGCTTTCGCTGTGCGAGTACCTACTTCCGCGCGTGATTCTGCTTTAAGAAAAATGGTTTTCATCTTTATTTACTTATCTAATTTTTTTAATGGAGATCGATTTTGGTTTGGTGGGCAAATACTTGCTTAAACAAGAAACTGATACTGCCATGCTCATGTACATTGCGAATTGCACGGGCAAACAATGGCGCCACAGAAACCACTTTGATTTTATCTGAATGATGCTTCAATGGAATGGTATCTGTTACAACCAATTCCGTTAATACCGAATTTTCAATGTTCTCGTAAGCCTTTCCACTCAATACAGGGTGACAGCACAACGCACGAACAGATTTGGCCCCTTTGTCCATCAACGTCGCAGAAGACTTACACAAAGTTCCACCCGTATCGATGATATCATCAATCAATACCACATCCTTGCCTTCTACATCACCAATGACAGTCATGTTCGCTATTTCATTGGCTTTTTTACGCTCTTTGTCACAAATGATCATGCCCAAATTCAAAATTTTGGCCACTTCACGAATTCGGTTTGATGCCCCAACGTCAGGCGCGGCAATCACAATATTCTCTTGAGGTAACGTTTTAATGTAAGGCGCAAAAATGATGGAACTCTCTAAGTGGTCCACCGGCACGTTGAAGAAACCCTGAATTTGCGGGGCGTGCAACTCCATGGTCATCACACGATTGGCACCCGCAGTTTGCAATAAATCAGCCACCAATTTTGAGGCAATAGAAACACGGGGCTTGTCTTTGCGATCCTGACGTGCAAAACCATAATAAGGAATTACCGCCGTGATGTAGTTGGCACTGGCCCGCTTCGCAGCATCAATGGCCATCAACAACTCCATGAGATTGTCAGAATTGGGATATGTGCTCTGAACGATGAACACATCACAACCACGAACACTCTCGTTGAAATTGGGCTGAAATTCCCCGTCGCTGAAGCGCGAAACGGTTAAATCTCCAGGCGCAGATCCGTAAAAATCACAGATGTCCTGGGTGAGAGCGGCAGACGCACTGCCTGCAAAAATTTTAACTGGGTGTATAAGTGATGTCATAATCGTTTTACTTTCTCTCTGGCTGCGTTTTTAGGCACTGGATATCATCAAACCTTCAACTTGTTGCCCTACTAGGATTCGAACCTAGACGTACGGTACCAAAAACCGCTGTCCTGCCGTTAGACGATAGGGCAATTTTTTAGGACTGCAAATATACAATAATTTTGGTTTATCGCCTATTGTTTCGCAAATTTATTGTACCAAGAGTACTTCTGTTATGCGTTTTTCACCCTGCGACAATTGGATATAATAATTACCTTTCCGCAATCCAACAACATTGAAATCAGCAACGTAGGTTCCATGGCCATGCCACTCATCCTTCAAAACGCTCACCAATTGACCAGTTGCATCGAACACGCTCAACTTTACATGTCCGGATTCAGTAAAATAGGAAATTTGGGCATTTTGAACCGCCGGATTTGGGTAGATGTTATTAAGCGATATTCGGCTAACCAGATCCACGTAATCTTCAATGCTCGCTTTGTTCGCTTTGAAAATGGGCAACGTATTGAAATCCTTGCCACCCATCGCTGTTTTAACATCAGCAGCGGGCAGTTCAAACCAATCGGTGAGCACAGAGGCATATACCTGTCTGAAATCGTATTGCATCGGCAAATTATCATTCACCGTTACAGTAGATGGGATGGTAGGGTTGGCACCAATCACGCCATTTTGAACCGCTTTGCCAAAGACAAACATCGGTGCAGCAGCTCCGTGATCCGTACCATTGCTCGCATTGCTCATAACCCTTCTGCCGAACTCACTGAAAGTCATTCCCACCACACGATCCTCCAACCCCAACAATTTAATGTCGTCCTGAAAAGCCGCAATCGCATCACCCAATTGTTGCATCAAACTTCCGTGAGAGCCCAAGGTATGGTCTGTACTATCCACTTGCTCACTATGGGTGTCGAATCCGCCAATACTCACCATATAAACAGGCGTTTTCAAACCGCCACTGATTAGCTTGGCCACAATTTTTAATTGATTCGACAATGGTTGACGTCCGCCTGTAGGATACTTGTTCGATTTATTGGTTCCCTTCGCTGCGGCATTCTTAATAACCGTGGCGTATTGATTGGTTTGTTGAGCCATCAACCGCAAAAAGGCCAATTCATTCCCTGCTGGTGTACTGGGCGTGGGGTCTGTTGTCCCATTCGCCAAATTATAGAAAGTGGTAGGGTCGGTGATGGCCATGCCCATGTTTACTTCCGGACCCATAAAGGTCAACGACACCAACTGACCAATTTGAATGGCCAAAGGATCAGGCATTGTTGCCGTGGGATAGCCCTTGGGATAGCCCGTATATTGTCCATCTAAGTATCGCCCCATCCATCCTGTCGTCCAACTATCACTACTGTCAGACCCACTCATCCAAATATCGGTAGATCGGAAATGCGAATAGTTGGGATTGGGATACCCCACGGCTTGTATGGCACTCAACATACCACCATTGTATAGGTCGCGCAATCCACTGAGTTTGGGGTGCAAACCAGCGGCAGGCTTATCCCAAAATGGCAACACTTTGTCTTGAGGGATTAAGATATCGTTCCGCGCTTTGCTCAAATTACTGTATTGATCGATTGGGATCAGGGTATTTAATCCATCATTTCCGCCCGATAAATTGATAATGACCAAGACTTTGCCATCGGCACTTCTTCTTCCCAAAGAACGCAGCAAAGGCGAATCTTCAAACGTCTTCACTCCCATGCCATTCAATGTCAAGGGCAAAACGGTTCCAGCGGCTGCACTGGCTTTAAAAAAGGATCTGCGTTTCATGGTTTATGACAATTGATATTCTGAGAGATTCATGATTGATTTTAACAAATACCGCAATTTTGCCGTGGCAGTAGATAACGCTGTAGCATTATTTGGGTCTGAAGGATCCGTGGCCGCGCGATATTCATCGCTCCAATTGTAATCAGGTATTCCGCCTGGTAACAAAACCTCTTTGAGGCTTGCAGTTTGGGTGGCATTGATCGACATAGGAAGAAGGTGCGACACGCACTCTGCAATCAAATCATCGGCTTTTCCTGGATTGCTAAGTTGCTTTACGAATACCCAAGGATCTACCAACAGGGTATACGTGCCAACCTTATGGCCGATAAGCAATAAATAATCTGTGAACTGACTTCGCTTGGGTAGTGTATCGCTGTTTATCCAACTGCGATGAAACAAAGGCTTTTGATACCATGCCGGCCAACCGGCCACGTTTGGCGGATCACCCAAATTCAGCTGCGTTAATTGACCAAAACTGAGTCCCATGTTGTACATCTGGTACAACAAAAAATAATCGGTTGCATTCGGGAACTTCAATTCCATCTCCCTGCAAAAACCCACCTGCTGGGAGAGCGGGTCTTTGATCACACAGGCACGATTCCACGAATCAAAAAAGTGCTCACTCATCAACAACGTCTTCAAAACCGCCTTGGTGCTATAACCACTGTCTCTGAAAACCTTGGCCAACGGCACAATAACATTGGTCTCTACCGAATCATCGATATCGTAATACACAAAGTACTCATACAATTTTCTACAAATGAACAAGGCCACCTCATCCACCTTGAAAATCATCGTGAGTAAATCATCCAATTCTGTGTTACCCGCATTGATACCGGTCTGACCTTTGATCACCGTATTTCCATAAAAAGCACTAAACTGTTTGTCGGTGGAATCGTGATTCACACTTACGAAAGCCGTGCTAAACGGATTGGTAAGCGGGTTGATGCTCCAACCGGTAAGCACTTTCGCCATCGCTTTAACATCGTCTTCGCTGTATTTACTGTTCGGACCTTTACCCAGGGTAAACAGCTCCTGCAATTCGCGCGCATAATTCTCATCGGGCGCTCTTTTGGTATTCAATCGGCCATTGAGATAAAACAACATCGCGGGATCAATCGTAACCGCACGGGTCAAATCCTTGAAATTGCCCAAGGCGTGGGTATATAACACTTTGGTATAAACGTAGCAGGCCCGTGCATCCGGAATTTCCAAAAATTGCAAAGCAAAATGATTGTGCCAAAACAACACCATCTTCGCCTGAATATCTGGGGCTTGCTTGAGCATTTGCCCCCAAAACCAAGATTTTACACTTCCCATTCGATAGGGTTCCACAGCAGGATCTGAGGCCGCATTCACCCAAGTAGAACCGTAAGGAACGTTCGGGTCATTCACCAAATTTCCGTAGTTGTTCAGCGGAGGATTCGGCAATGTCGACGATACATTGAGCAAGGCATCAACCACCTGTTCCAACGTTTTTCCCTTGTAAAGGTTGTAGTCTGAGAGTTTCACGCCGAAAAGGGTTCGACGTAACAAATGCATCAATTCATCCTTGCCAAAGGTACCCGTGTAGGCTTTGGTGCCAGTGTTTGTTCTGCGGCTGAGCGACTTCTTACCAGCCCCATCTAACAAGCCAACTGCGCCCTCATCCACAAAACCGGTACCCGTTGTAGCCGTTTTCATGCGTTGAAAAAATGCTTTACGATCCATAAGCAAAACCGAATGTAACTGATAGACACAATAAATGGGCCGTTCGTTTACTTTTTTAGAAAGATTATGTCAATTATTTGACTTGCTTCGATACAGCATGCGCACATCGCCGTGGTGAAAAGCCACTGTTTCTAACGACTCAAGTTGTACAACCAACTGTCCAACCGAATTCACCTCCACCACTTTCGCCTGAAAAATGTGATTCGTTTTTACTTCCATTAGCGACACCCATTCTTCTTTTCGGTACAAGCGATCCAAATACAGGGCCGCGAATTCATCGGGATTTTTCCATGCTTCCAAAAGGCGTTGGAACAAACTGCTTGCTACGTCCTCTAGGCGATAACCCTCGTTCACTGGGAGTTCCACAGCTTCTCCTCGGCTGCGATTTTGTTTGGCCAACCACAGAGAAGTAGCCAGCAAGTGATCCGGGAAACTGCGCTGATTCACATTGATCCCAAGTCCCATCAACAGGTATTTGGTTTGTCCGATTTGCATGGTTTCCAATAATATTCCACCCAATTTAAAATGATTATATATAATATCATTGGGCCATTTTATCTCCACCTTTTGTTCAATTATTTCTTCGAGAGTTTTGGCGATGGAAACCGAAAGCCCTTTGTTGATCTCCACAAAAGCGTAATCTCGGTCTTTTCGAAGGGGAAAAGCCACTGTCATGAGTAAATTCGTGGCAGACTCCGACAACCATTCACTGCCCCGCTGTCCTACCCCCTGAGATTGAAAATGGGTAAACAACGCGATAGGCGTTTCATGCACAGACAAACCCATGGCACCGTGTTCAATGAAGCGTTGGATTTCCAACTGAGTGGAATCGCAAGAAGGCGTAAAAAAAACATGGCCATCTCCCACAGATTGTATGAACTGAATGTCTAACAAATTGGCGTTCTTTGCAGCAAAGTAAGTGATTAGATGGCGAAAAAAATTCAGACCTCAAGTGTAGAAGCACTGGTTGCCGTGATTGTACACGGATTACAAGAAAAAAAAGGAATAAACATTGTATCGTTGGACTTGCGCAAAACCAGCAGCGCTTTCGCCGATTTTTTTGTGATATGTCACGGGGGATCTGCCCGACAAGTAGACGCACTGGCCGACAGTGTTGAAGAAGAGGCCCGCAAAGCAATGGGTGAGAAACCAGCGCATCGAGAAGGTAATGACGAGGCAGAATGGGTATTGTTGGATTACATCAATGTCGTGGTGCACGTTTTCTCAGAGGAAAAGCGGAATTTCTATCAGCTTGAAGAACTCTGGGGCGATGGTGTGATCACAAAACACGATTCATAAAATTTGAAAAAATATTTGGAAAGTTAAACTTCCTTTTTATCTTTGCAGCCCCTTAGATGGCCCGTTCGTCTATCGGTTAGGACGCCAGGTTTTCATCCTGGAAAGAGGGGTTCGACTCCCCTACGGGCTACGAATAAATCGCGGGATGGAGCAGTGGTAGCTCGTCGGGCTCATAACCCGAAGGTCACAGGTTCGAGTCCTGTTCCCGCTACTAAAAGAGAAAAGTCGTCAGCAGTGGCGACTTTTTTTGTTTTACGCCTCTCTATGACCTATCGTTAATCCATGATTAGCGTGTTGAAATAATCCAACGCCTGTAAACCCGCCACATTCCAGAACGCATAGTCGTGGCCCGCATCCTTGGTCAATGTATATCTAACCAGCGAAGAATTTTTGTGCGTCTTGCTGTGATTCGACGCCAGCAATTGAAACTGTTTTGATGATGCTAAGGCCTTGATCAAGGACTCCGTTTGATTTGAACCAACCACTTTATCTGCCATACCGTGAGCTAGATACATGGGCACAGCCATTGAATCGACCCGAAGTTGAATGTTGTTCGTACCCCGCCACCGCCAGGGAAAAGCCTCGTACTTCCCCAAACAGTTGATCATCAAATTGTCGTTTGTCATGAGCAGCGGGTTATAATCCCCACTCAATCCTGCACAACCTTTAAACGCCTCAGGGTGCTCTAAAGCCAACAACAACGCACCCCTAGCGCCCGTAGACAATCCCATCACAAACGAAGGAATGGGCAATTCCAACGATTGGTATAAAACCTTCCCGGTAGCGGTTTCGATGGGGTCTTCTGGAATCCCCTGATCTGTGAAATACCCCCGAGACTGTAATGGCTGGAGCATAGAATCCCATAACCATGTGCGGGTGGGAAACAACCTATAATCAGCGCGCATCTGTGGGTACACACTGTCCATGTACACACTCTTCCCCATTTCAACCAGCATTACATCAAAGCCTTTCTTTGATGCCTCTTCACACACCCGCGTTCGCGTGCACCACTGAGTATCCGCAAAATTCCAACCCGGCAACAACAACAACATTTTCCGTGATATCATTGAACCTACATATTTTGAGACTTTGATTTCTACCCGAACCCATTTACCACCGAATGGCACGTAATACACCGTATCAGACTTGAAATTTGTCCGTACTATTTTAGATTCCGAAGCAATATTTCTTGCACCGGGTGAATCCAAATTGTTACCACCAAATCTCGAATCGCTATCACCCTCGAGCAGGTTGGCCAAACCATAAACCGTGACGACCGCAACAAAAAGACCAATGACCACCCTCAGTCGATTGATTTGGGCAAGAATGCGGAGAAAAATAGCGGCTGCCATCTCAGAGAAAAAAGATTTATTCGGATTCGTACCCAAATTGATCCAACATCTTTTTGTTGTTGCGCCAATCTTCACGCACCTTCACGAACAATTCCATGTACACCTGTTTTTGGAAAAACTGCTCCAACTCTTTGCGCGATTCAATGCCCAACTTTTTGATACTCTGTCCTTGCTTGCCAATGATAATGGGTTTTTGCGACGGTCTTTCCACTACAATCTCACAACTCAAACGCAAAATCTTGGGCTCCTCCTTAAACAACAACGTAACTATCTCAACCGAATAGGGCACCTCCTCATCGTATAACTTCAAAACGTTGTTGCGAATGATCTCATTGACAAAAAATCGCTCGGTTTTGTCGGTCAGTTGATCCTCTGGGAAATAGGCTGGATGCTCTGGCAAGAACCCCACGATGTATCGTTCAAGCACATCCAATTGAAACTTTTCCTGCGCAGAAATTGCCAAGTATACGTCTGCCTCGAAGGTCTTTTTTAACCAAACCAATTTCTCCTCCAATTTTTGCTGCTGTACTTTATCAATCTTGTTCAGTACCACAATTTTTTTGGCTTTCGATCGATCAAATTTCTCGTGGACTTCCTCAGAAAAATCCTTTGCGTTGATATCAATGAGCAAAATCAATACATCACTGTCGTCCACGCTCTCTTTCACAAATTTCATCATTCGCTCGTGCATGCCATAGCTCGTTTCGCGCAAAATGCCCGGCGTATCTGAAAAAACAATCTGATGCCCATCCCCGTTTTTAATGCCGAAAATCCGATGTCGGGTCGTCTGCGCCTTCGAATTCACGATAGCTAACTTCTCACCCAACAAGGCGTTATACAAGGTGCTTTTGCCTGCATTGGGCATTCCAATGATGCTTACAAATCCCGATTTAAATGCTGTTTCACTCACTACCTCAAACCTACTATGAAAATCTTAACTTTGTTTATGCCGATTTCTGGTCCACATTCAGCCATCAAATCTTCTATCACATTGCCCTTGTTCATATTAATCATGAACTTTGGCATCGCTTTGCAAGGGGTGTCGGCAATTCCCGCCAAATACATGGAAGCGTTCCCAAACATCGACAGTACTCGAAACGGATTTGGCAGGGCCAAAACGGGTATGTATTTCAAAAAAAATTGGGACATCCGAAATGGTTGGATTGGCTTCAGGGCTCATCACTTGCCCAAAAACAGCGAAACCCTCATTCTTCCCAAAAACATCAGCAATTATCAACGGGTATTTCACGATTCGTTCAATACCTGGAATCATGAAATTTGGTCGAAAGGACAGCCCTGGGGGCGGTTTCATCCCGACAATGTTCATCAGTTTTACGGCGACCCCCAAGTGTTTGTTGGCAACGGCTGTCTGCACCTGCTCAACGAACCCCAACCCGTAACCATCGTATTGGAAAACCAACCCACAAACGAACAGGTTCGCTTACTCAAGGCGCAGGCCGAAACCAACGCCATCCTGCCCAATTTGGTAAAAACAGGCGCGGTGAATGCACAAGGACAACTCATTGAATCCACAGAAGTACAAATCGATGAAGCCGGTGCCATCGCCAATCAAACAGGTTCGCAGGAGGCATTGAACAAGCCGGCCATCCTCATTCCTTACAGCATTGGTGTGGCGAATACCTTCCATTCCAAGAATTTTACCTACGGCTTTTTTGCCATTCGAAGTAAAAATCCTTCCGGACCTGCAACTTGGCCTGCTTGGTGGCTCACGGGAAAAAACAATTGGCCCCCAGAAATCGACATTTTCGAAATGTACGGTCGCGCAACAGGTAGTGGAGTACATACGCAGACCATGACTATTCACACAGGAAAAGTGGAAACCCGTACCAAGCAAATGCTCATGAAAAAAATCAGACTCCATGAAAACACAGATACCGCCTTTCACATCTATGCTTGTTTGTGGACCTCGAAGCGAATCAACTTCTATACCGACAACGTACTCGTGAAATCTGTTAAACTCAACCGCTGGATGCGTCAATTTTATCAAGAGCCCATGTATTTAATCCTCAACAATGGTTTGGAGAACAAATACCTACCCCAGTTGGTGGCATCCGGCAACCAAACTTCGGATTTTCAGGTAGATTGGGTACAAGTTTACCAAGCAATTCCCCAAGCCGCGCGCTGATTTTACGAAGAATTCACCCGCCAGTCGTGGCCAATGGCAGCCAAATCATACCTTTGTGTTTATGAAAGGGATTATACTCGCCGGAGGTTCTGGCACCCGATTGCACCCACTGACGTTGGCAATGAGCAAACAATTGATGCCAGTGTACGACAAACCCATGATTTATTATCCGCTTTCGGTTTTGATGATGGCGGGCATCATTGAGATATTGATCATCAGTACCCCCCACGATTTGCCTCATTTTGAAAAATTGCTGGGCGATGGCAGTCAAGTCGGCTGCAAATTCCAATATTGTGTGCAACCCTCACCCGACGGACTCGCTCAGGCCTTTGTGCTGGGTGCCGATTTTATCGGCGATGATTCAGTGGCGCTGATTTTGGGCGATAACATCTTTTTCGGTTCGAATTTTCAGGACACCTTGAAAAGCAGCATAGATCCCGCCGGTGGCATTGTATTCGCTTACCACGTTAGTGATCCTGAGCGATATGGTGTGGTAGAATTCGATGACCAACTCAATGCCATTAGCATTGAAGAGAAACCCACACAACCCAAGAGCAACTACGCGGTTCCCGGATTGTATTTTTACGACAATCAAGTGGTTGAAATTGCCAAAAATTTGAAACCTTCAGCCCGTGGCGAACTCGAAATCACCGACGTAAACCGCATCTATTTGGAAAAAAATGCTCTGCAAGTTCGCATCATAGAACGTGGCACAGCATGGCTTGATACGGGTACTTTTAATTCCCTGATGCAAGCGGGTCAATATGTGCAGGTTATCGAAGACCGCCAAGGATTGAAAATCGGGTGTATCGAAGAGATTGCTTGGCGACAAGGGTTCATCTCCACGGAAAAATTGTTGGAAATTGCCCAGCCATTGAAGAAGAGCGGTTACGGATCTTATTTGGAAAAAATTGTATCGCAAAAGCGATAATCTAGACGGCTTATTTTACTTCAATTAGGAAGTATTGCTTCTTGCCTTTTTGCGCAATAAGGTAGCGATTGTGCATCAACATATCGGATTGAATCAATCCTTCAACATCGGTGTATTTGTCTTTGTTGAAGGCAAATCCATTGGCTTGCAACATCTTTCTGGCTTCTGATTTCGAAGGGAAAATTTGTGTGTGCGTGGCCAATAAATCCAAAACTGGAATGCCAGCAGCCAACAAATCACGGGATATTTCGAAGCGTTCCATGCCTTCCGCAGCTGCTGAGAGAGTGGCCTCGTCCAAAGCTTTAAGGTCTTCCGCTGAACCATTACCAAAGAAAATTTGGGTAGCTTTAAGGGCCATCGACAAATCCGCTTCAGAATGCACTCGAATAGTCATTTCTGCCGCCAATTCTTTTTGCAACAACCGCAAATGCTCTTGTCCTGTATGGTCGGAAATGAGCTGTTCAATTTCTTGTTGGCTCTTCAATGAGTATATCTTGATGAAACGCACAGCATCCTCATCGGCCACGTTCAACCAAAATTGATAGAATTTGTAGGGCGATGTTTTGGCAGGATCCAACCAAACATTTCCTCCTTCTGATTTGCCAAATTTTGTCCCATCCGATTTTGTTATCAGCGGGGCCGTAAGGGCATAACCTTCTCCTGCCGCCATTCTGCGAATGAGTTCGGTGCCAGTGGTGATGTTTCCCCACTGATCGCTGCCACCCATTTGAAGTTTACAACCTTCTTCCTTGTACAAATGAAGAAAATCATATCCTTGAACAAGTTGATACGAGAACTCTGTAAATGAAATTCCGCCCGACTCAAGCCTGTTTCGGACACTGTCTTTCCCCATCATGTAACTCACAGTGATGTGCTTTCCGATGTCGCGAATAAAATCGAGGAAGGACCAATTTTTAAACCAATCATAGTTGTTCACCATTTTGGCTTGGTTGCCGTTGTCTCCAAAATCAATGAATTTTTGGAGCTGTTTTTTCTGACAAGCTATGTTGTATTCGATGGTGGCTACATCGAGTAATTTTCGTTCGTCGCTCTTGCCACTGGGATCACCCACCATTCCGGTGGCACCACCGACCAAAGCAATGGGCTTGTGTCCGGCCCTTTGAAAATGCACCAACTGCATGATGGGCACCAAGTTGCCGATGTGCAATGAATCTGCTGTAGGATCAAAACCAACGTAACCTGTAACCTGTTCAGTATTTAACAGTTCATGGGTTCCGGGCATCGCATCGTGGAGCAAACCGCGCCAGCGAAGTTCTTCTACAAAATCAAAATTCGGTTGAAACGACATACCCACAAAGGTAAAGGAAAATTACTCCCCGCGCTTGGCGATAGCGTCTGAGATGTACTGCTTCAGCGCTTCTGTATCTTCATCTTCCATGCTGCTGGTTGCCAACGAAACCACTTGGGCCGTTTCTTTGAGCATGAAATTGATTTCGTATAGCAAGTAATCGATGCGCTGCAGGTATTTCCAGGGTATAGACTTGTACTGAGAAAAGAAATGGATTCTAAAGGAAATTCCCACTTCATCGGCTTGAATAAAATAAGTGCCCGTTCTTTTTTTATACAACCAAAATACCAAAGGAACAGATACTGCCAGCCAGATAAAACCACCCAACATGCCCCAGATACCAAAATGGAAGGCCCAACCCACAAAACAAACTACACCCAACACGATGAGGGCTGGTAGTTCGGCTTTTTGTTTGGGGATTTCTACGTAAAACTTCGTCATTATTCTTTGATCCAAATGCGATTGATGCCATTCACAGAAACGGTGTAAACCCCTGCCGAGAGATTCTGAAGGCTTGCACTCCACAAACCGTTGTGCAATTCCCACTGCACCGGCACTTCGTGGCCGGTTAAGGCAATGATACGGGGTTGGTTGCCGCTGTGATGCGCTACGTGAAGCACCTCTTTGGTTGGGTTTGGAAACACCGTTAATTGGTTGGCTTCTTGTAGGTTTACTACACCACTTGTACCGGTAATCAACAAACTAAAGTTCTTGATGGTATCGGGCTGTGCCACAGGAAAAAATCCATTCACTTTGGCATAGGCCGTTACCGCGAATTTTAATGGAAACAAACCCGCTTGGGTAGGTGTACCATTCAGTTTTATGCATCGCACAGCCGAAGGCAAATAAATGCAGCGAGGCTCGTAACAAACGTAGCCCATGCCCGAAGGCAAACCAATTACTTTGGTTAATTTCAAAGAATCTATGGTTACTTTCTGCTTGCTACCACCCACGATGGCTGAAGTATCCTTGAATGATAAAATCATCACCGTTTGATTGTATGCTACACCAACGGCACCATCAGCCAATTGACTGGGATAAAATCCAGGTACTTTGATGGTGGTATCTGGCGTACAAAATTGAGCCGATGCCATGTATGCAGACAACGAAATGAGGGTAAGTATGAATTTTTTCATGCTGATTTGTCGTTCCAAAGATAATACGAAACTCAGTCTCTTAGTAGATCGCGAATGAACAGTTTATGTCAATTTCTCTTGATTGATTCCTTTCGATTTATTCCAAAGGTAGCCTTGAGCAAAAATTAAAAAAATCAATCCCCCGATACCCTGAATGCGATAGCCGCTGATATCACGACGGATATCGAATGGCAATGCCTCGAAAAAGACAATGGATCCCATGAGTGTTGCCCCGATCATTAATCCATAAAAAGTAAATGTTCGCCTAATTGCTGGTGCGTAAATGACATCGTTCAACACAAACAACAAGAGCGGCCAAACCATGAACAAACTGTAATCGCGCTGATGGGGAAACGCCAATGGAATACAGGCCAAAAACACCGACATCGACAACAATTCCCAACCAGGCTGGGCCAATTTTCGAAATCGTTCTAACCAGTACCAACAAGAAGCCAATACCAACAAACGAAACAACTGCGTGGTGATAAATACACCGGTTGCCCCCATGGAAAACCAATCTACACGGGCCTCACCTTCAATATTTAAACCCGTTAAATATTTGGTAATCAAAGCACCCATATCAATAAAGCCACCCTCGCCCAACTCCACTATGTGATTCTTGGAAAATGGATTGATGTTGTTCAACCAGCTGACCAAGATTTCGGTATGATAGGTTGCTGGTAGGTAAGCATAGGGCAAAATGACCATTGCCATCGACAATAGCACTGCGGCGGTAAACGCTTTCCATTTTCGCATTAAAAACAACTGACCCACCATGTACACAGGCAAAATTTTCAGGGTAACACCAAATGCAAGTCCCAAATTCTTCTTGATTGATCCCGAAATAGTTCCTTCAAACGCCTTCACAACACCCCACACAATGAGGATGGTCATTTGTCCGTACAACAAGTTCAGAAACACCCACCGGTAAGTCAAAAGCGCAAAGCACAGCCAAAAAATAAATCCTTTTTTATCTCGACTGGGCGCAAATACGCGGTTTGCAAATTGAACCAATTGATAAACAAAATACAGGTTTAAGGCATTCCACAGAAGTTTCAACACAAACAACCCAAAGGGTATTTCTTCGGAAACGATGAACTTCGGAAGCCAAGGAAATGGTGACAGTAAGCTCGCGAATAGGGGGCTGTAGTAATAGTAGAGTGCCCAACCTTGCGCGTTGTATGGGGTTGTATAGGGATTTTCTAATCGGGTAAGTCGCTCTGCGGCCCCAAAGAAAATATTGAGGTCATTGTTGGTACTCAAACTCCTCAAAAAAGGCCATGCCAACAACAGAACAAACACCCCAATGAGGATTTTGATGTTTTTTTGAAACGCAAAGGGTTTTGTGTTGGTTGACATGCGAGCACAAATTTAACCAATGCTTGGTTGAAATGTTGTGCTGCATGAGAAATCGGTTGGTTTGCGTTAATTTTGCGTCCCTTTGGCCCCGTAGTTCAATGGATAGAATATCAGATTCTTGAACTTATGCGTTCTTTGAAAGATTAACCTCAATCAAATCAATGAGTTATCCATTTTTGAATATACAACTGAGCAGTGAAGTGAGCAGTGATTGTATCTATGCACTTCAAAGTTTGGTTAGTAATCAATCGAGGTTTAATCAAATATGGCCCCGTAGTTTAATGGATAAAACGAGCGTTTCCTAAACGCTAAATCCTGATTCGATTTCAGGCGGGGCTACCAAACCCACTTAAAAAAACTTTTATGATAGTGTAATGCTATTGCGTATTGTTTTGATAACTGGTAATACAAGTTGCACAATAAATCCACCCTACAAGAAAATATGTGCAACTTTGTTGCGCCAATAGGTAAGTTACCAGCCATATTAAAACCGAGCATAACCCGAGAATAACAGAATTAAAAAATTAAATTTGCGAAAAACGAAATATGGATAAAATATCATTTGAGGAATGGAAGAACAGTATGTCATTTATGATTGACGACAACTTCGATAACAACTTTTTACTTTCAATAGAACCTTTAACAAATCATATAAATAATAATTGCGACCAGTTTGCAAACAATGAAAACCTTACCCTATTCCTAACAGAAGATGGAGAATTTTCAGCCCTATCGCATTAATAACGTTCCTGAAGGATGTTCCTCGAATTAAAATTTTTTTTGCCAAGGGGCCACTTACTTCGTTATTTGAAATACGTGTGAGCGGTTTTATAACATAATCCATAATCAACGATGAATTATCAATTATGTATTGATGAATATCTGTTTGGTTCGCTGTATGCCAAGGAACTAAGTCTACGCAAAGAACTTGCACATTGTCAGCACTATTTTTTTCTAATAATTCCCGTGTTCTTTTTTCGCGATGATTTAGAAAACTATTCGGGCCTCCCTTTAAGTTTAAAAGGTCTGTAAGTGACTTTTGGTAGCTATTCCCATTTGCACAATAACTCGAAATTAAAGGGCTAGTGCTATTCAATTTAAACTGAGTAGGGCCACCGGCCGCTGGGTTTATATTAATGAATATGGCATCAATTGTATTAGGTATATTGTTGGAAAATCTATAGTAGTATGGTTCAGGGTAAAAATCAATAATAGGGCTAGAGTGCAGTCTTAGCAGGTCTTTATGCCCACCATTACCATTTGGCTTTGGCCACTCCATAAAACTTCCTGATTTGTAAGCCCACCATTGTTTATGCCATTTTTCCCAATATTGAACATATTCATTAAATGTTCTGGGAGTTGGTGTTTTTTTCATGTCATTTAAAATTTAATTGCCACTAACGGTTGGCGTGTAGGCGATGTTGCCTTGTGTTGTCCCGAAACATCGGGACGGCAAGGCAATATTGCTTACACGCTGTTATGGGCTGGTTTTATTCATTATCAATTTCTTTTCCAAACCAGACAACTGCAAAGCCTTTGAACAGTCCAATTCCGATTGCATTCCAATTATTATCATCCCAAATGCCTTGATTAATAATTACTGCATTGTGTCCTGAACTTTCTTTCCATGATTCCAAAGCATAATTTGCTGTCATTACAAAGTCACTACAACATCCATTAGACCCGCAAGCTATTTCAAAACCATCTCCTTTGTATGTTGTAAGTTCACGAGGTTTAGACCACATACACTTTGCTTGCGCATGATCTGGGGTATAACAACATGCCGTCCAAGGGCCATTTGAAGACCAGCTATGAGCATTACAATTTCCAATATCTGGCTTATTATTAGCTAAATCACTGACATGGGTTTGTGCAACGTAAGTTAAAGAAGTAGATAATGGAATATTAGGCAGGCCTTTCTCTTTTCTGTATTGCATGATAATATTGTATAATTTTCTTTCTTCGTCAGTTAATACTTGAGAATATGAAATTATTGAAGTTAGTATTAAACAAAAGCTAATTAGAATTCTTTTTAATCTCATAATATTTTTTTTAATGTCTGTTGTACTTGCCCATAACTTGCCTATACCCGCTACTTTATATCGCCAATAACACCTTTTTGAGTGTATTGGCGCTACTCAGTAGCGTATTATTTTCAAATATACTGAACAAATTAAGCTAACCTATTTAATGGCCACTAACGGTTTGCAGCTACCACTTGTGCGTTTTGAAACAATTGTCTGCCGAAACTTTTGCAAATGCTTTGTTGTCGGCACGCATAAGTGGTAGGCGCTGTTAGTACTTAGGCCGCCACACCCAGTTTTTTTAATCGTGTCCGCATGAGCAATGTTTGTTTGACTT
>VGFS01000004.1 GCA_016868785.1 Bacteroidota bacterium | reverse complement strand
GTAGGTAGCATCAATCCAAATGCAGAGAAACGCATGATTTTCGCGTCGCATTGGGACAGTAGACCCATGGCGGACCAGGACGACCAAAACCCAAAAGAGCCCATCCTTGCGGCCAACGACGGTGCCTCTGGCGTGGGTGTCATCCTGGAATTGGCACGCATCCTCCATACCGAAAAACCCGAATGGGGCGTTGATTTCATCCTGTTCGATGCCGAAGACCTGGGTGTTTCTGAAATTGAAAATTCCTTCTGCTTAGGCAGTCAATATTGGGGAAAAAATCCTCACACCCCCAACTACAAAGCAAATTTTGGGGTGCTGCTCGATATGGTTGGCGGAAAAGACGCCAAATTCATGTGGGAAGCCAACTCCAACCAATACGCCAACTGGATCCTCGTTCATACCTGGCAAATTGCCAAAGAACTGGGCCACGACAATCATTTTCAACTCCAGAACATTGGGGCCATTACAGACGACCACAAATATGTGTACGAAGCTACCAACATTCCCATGATTGACATCATTCAATACGATGAGAACTCGGGATTTGCACCCTATTGGCATACCCATGACGACAATCTGGATGCCATCGATAAAAATACCCTACAAGCCGTTGGAAACACATTGTTAAACCTCATTTTCAACCCCCCAGCCACACTATGAGCGAAACAAACTTGCATTTGCTCGCCTTTGCCGCCCACCCCGATGACGTGGAATTGGCTGCTAGTGGCACCATCATCTCACACATTCAACAAGGGTATCGCTGCGGAGTTATCGACCTCACCCGTGGAGAGTTAGGAACCCGGGGCAACATAGAATCCCGCGAGGCTGAAGCCGCCGCAAGCACCAAAATCATGGGACTTTCCGTGCGCGACAACCTCGATTTGGGCGATGGTTTTTTCGAAATCAACCAAACAACCCTCATGGCTGTTGTTACCCAAATTCGGAAGTACAAACCCAGCATTGTGCTGGCCAATGCCGTGAGCGACAGACATCCCGATCACGGAAGGGCTGCTGCATTGGTTTCGCGGGCATGTTTTTTGGCCGGGCTGCCAAAAATTGAAACCGGCACATACCAAGCCCATCGCCCAAAAGCCGTTTACCACTATATCCAAGATCGCTTTATCAAACCCGATGTCATTGTAGATATCACGGCGGTTTTCGAACAAAAAATGACCGCCATCAAGGCGTTCAAAACGCAATTTTACGACCCCAACAGCGCTGAGCCCGAAACGCCCATTAGCAGCAAAGAATTCATGGAGTTTTTGGAGGCGAGATCCCTGGAATACGGAAGAACCATCGGCACCAAATACGGCGAAGGCTTCACTACCGAAAGAACCCTCGGCACACAGACTCTTACTACACTCCTCTAACCCCTGTCCAATTGATGTCTTTCAAGCCACCCCTCCTAAAAATTTGGTTTTGGGTAATCCTTACCCTCGGGTCGTCGGCATTGCAAGGACAAATCAAACCGGCTGATATCGTCGCCAACAAGCCCCATGTGATTGGATACCATCCCACCGACACCGGGAAACTGGTGATGTATTTGCCCATGCCCTTCGCGAGTTCTCAGTTCAAACCGGAAGTGTACAAAATCAAATTACCCCCTGCTTCAGAAGTCCACGCCATCCATTTGGTTTACACCCGATACAAGCAGGTAGATACGTTTAATCAACCCAAACTCAACATTCGCAGACTCAACAACCTCAAACAACTGTGGCCAGAGTTATTCAAGCAAAGCGATATCCAATGGCGGGTATTTGAGCAAAAATCGCCCAAGACCCTAGAGGCCGCAGAAGGCTGCTACCATGGCTTTGTGGTATACCTCAAAAACCGCCCACCAAAGGTTGAAATTGAGCGAGAAATCGCCAAAATTGATCACATCGTTAAAAGTTACAAAGACACCCAAATTTGGATTCCTGAAAAGGTGAGCTACCGCATCCGCAAGCGAGAAGTGGAGACGGGCTATTACCTCCCGCACAGCAAAGACAAGAAAAAACAGCACATCAAATACACCTCGGCAGGCCTTTGGTTCCGTCCGAAAGAAACCCGCATCGTGCGCGACTCGATACCCCTAAAGCGCATCCCCGGACACTACGAGCGCACCGGATTTTTCGATACATTCGGACTGAGAAACACCGAAGAATTCCGCATGCTTACCCGCAAAAATTGGGAGGGGAAATACGCTGTTTTGGTGGATGTTACAGGCAGCATGACGCCCTATACCGCCCAAGTAATGCTTTGGATGAAACATTCCAAAACCTGTTTGGAAAATGGCAGGGTTGTATTTTTCAACGATGGCAACGAAGCCCCAGATATGCTGAAGCGCATAGGCTACTCGGGTGGATTGCATTTTGCCGAATCACATGCCTTCGACACCGTGTACAAAACCATGCAAACGGCCATGCGCCGTGGCGATGGCGGCGACCTACCCGAAAACAACATCGAAACGCTCATTGCCGCTCAAAAACAATGGCCCCTGCTCGACAGTTTCATCATGATTGCCGACAACAATGCACCCATCAAAGACATTTCCCTGCTCAAACAAGTCACCAAACCCGTAAACATCATCCTCTGTGGTGTGGGCGATAAAATCCATCCCCATTATGTAGAACTTGCCGCCAAAACAAACGGCAGAATTTATACGCTGGAAGCAGAAATCACCGACCTCAACAAACTCAAGCTGGGCGGACGAATCGATATCGGAAAATCGGTGTATGAGTATCGAAAAGAAGGCCTAGTAAAAGTATTCGATTATTAAAATTTATGTCATCCCAAGAACCCATCGAAACAGACATCATCATCATTGGCGCAGGCCCTGTGGGCTTGTTCACCGTATTCGAAGCCGGATTGCTCAAATTACGCTGTCATTTGATTGATGCGTTGGCCCAGCCTGGCGGACAATTAACGGAGATTTACCCCAAAAAGCCCATTTACGATATTCCTGGTTTCCCCTATGTTTTGGCGGGCGATTTGATTGACAATTTGATGAAACAGGCCGAGCCCTTTAAACCCGGATTCACGCTGGGAGAGCGGGCAGAGGTTATCGAAAAATTAGACGATAACAAGTTCAAAGTAACCACCGACAAAGGAACCGTACACATCGCTCCCAACATTGCCATTGCCGGTGGTTTGGGTTGTTTCGAACCCCGAAAACCTCCCATTGCCAACCTCGGCGAGTTTGAAAACAAAGGCATCGATTACATCATCAAAGACCCTGAAAAATTCCGGAACAAACGCGTAGTCATTGCCGGCGGTGGAGACTCTGCCCTGGACTGGACGATTTTACTCAAAGATGTGGCCGCAGAGGTAACCATCATTCACCGCAGAACCCAATTTCGCGGTCATTTAGACTCGGTACAAAAAGTGATGGACATGGATGCGCGCAAAGAGATTCAACTGGTGGTAAACAGTGAAGTGGTTGAATTAAAAGCAACTGCAGATGGAGCCCATTTGGGTGCAGTGGGCATCGCCACTGACGGCAACGAGGCCCTCAATTGGGTTGAATGCGACTACTTTTTACCACTGTTTGGACTGTCGCCCAAGTTGGGTCCTATTGCTGATTGGGGACTCAACATCGACAAAGCAGCCATTGAGGTCGACACTTTTGACTACAGTACCAACGTGCCTGGCATTTACGCCATTGGCGACATCAACACTTACCCAGGTAAATTGAAGTTGATTCTGTGCGGATTTCACGAGGCCACCCTCATGGTTCAGAGTGCTTTCAAACGCATTTATCCGAACAAAAACAACGTATTAAAATACACCACTGTAAACGGCATTCAAGGATTCTGATGCTAACATTGTTACTTTTTCACCGGGTTATCAAATGGATCATTCGCCTGATTTTGGCGTTTGTAGCGATTTCATTGCTGTGGGTGGTTGCCTATAGGTTCATCAATCCACCAACTACGGCGTTGATGAGCAGTAGGAGCGATACCTATGACATTGAATGTTCGCAAGAATGGGTCGATTACGAAAACATCGGCAGCAACATCAAAATGGCGGTTATTTGTGGAGAAGACCAGCGGTTCAAGGAGCACCACGGTTTTGATTTCAAAGCCATCCAAAAAGCCATAGAACACAACATGGGTGGGGGAAAAGTGAGGGGCGCAAGCACCATTTCCCAACAAACAGCAAAAAATGTATTTCTGTGGGAGGGTCGCTCTTGGGTAAGAAAAGGCCTCGAGGTTTGGTTCACTGCCCTGATCGAATTGCTGTGGGGCAAAGAGCGAATTTTGGAGGTATACCTCAACATCATCGAATTTGGTCCAAGCGAAACTTTGCTTACCACAGCCCAAACCCTGAGAGCAGAAGGCAGCGAAACCAAGACCGCCAAAATCGCCCCTGTATTTGGGGTAGAAGCTGCAGCCCAATACTATTTCAACACCCCTTGCAACAACCTCACAAAACCCCAAGCAGCCAAACTTGCCAGCATCCTTCCCTGTCCAAGCAGCTGCGGAATGTCCTCTCCCTTCGCCTACAAACACAGGAATTTCATCTTGCGTTGCATGAGAAAATGGGGCAAATCTTTGCTATTGTAAAGGGGGCGTCGGATTCGCGCTTTTGACCCAATCGGAGGGGTTAACCCCTTTCCGAAAATTGTCGTATTTTTGCAGTAATCTATTCTATGGCTACTACTCAAGACGTATCAGTTGGAAATTTTTTGCGCTACAATGGCGAACTCGTTCAAGTAATTGAATGGCAACACCGCACTCCCGGTAACTTGCGTGCATTCTATCAAGGCAAAATGCGTCGCATAAAAGACGGAAAATTGGCAGAAAACCGCTTCCGCAGCGGCGAGGCTGTTGAAATTGTACGCGTTGAAACCAAAGAATTGTCTTACTTGTACGAAGAAGGCGATGCGTTCATCTGCATGGATAACGAAACCTACGATCAATTGCCCATTGCCAAGCACATGTTCGGTGAAGGTGCCAAATTCATGAAGGAAGGCGACATCGTTTTGGTGGCTTTTGAGGGCGAAATTCCCGTATCCGCAGAACCCCCATCACACGCTGTGGTTGAAATCACCTACACTGAGCCCGGAATGAAAGGCGATACTGCCACCAACACATTGAAACCTGCCACGACAGAAACTGGGGCCTCTGTAATGGTTCCTTTGTTTGTGAACACCGGCGAGAAAATCAGGGTAGATACCCGCACCGGTAGCTATGTTGAACGCGTAAAATAATCACCGCGTACCCATGCAACCTTTGATGTCGGCCGAAAACGGCTTTTTGGCATTCCCCGAAACGGAATTGGCTGCCTTGGAAAATGCCAAAGTAGTGGTTCAACAAACCCCTTACGAATACTCAAGCTCCTACCTCATGGGATCCGACAAAGGTCCCGCCGCCATGGTAGAAGCCAGCCATTACATAGAATTTTACGACGAAGAAATCGACCGTGAAGCCTACAAGAATTTTGGTATAGCCACACTCGAACCCATTGATTTTACTGGTGCTGTAGACGCAGACGCTGTTAAACTCATCGCAGACCAAACCAGGGAGTTGCTCAACCTCAACAAGTTTGTGGTTTCATTGGGCTCTGAGCACACCGTAACCTACGGTTACATGCAGGCTTATGCCGAGAAATACCCGAACATCAGTGTATTACAGATTGACGCTCACAGCGATTTACGTGCCGCCTACCAAGGCAACCCCTATTCCCACGCCAGTGTGATGCACCGCATTCACGACATGGGCTTGAATTTGGTTCAAGTGGGTATCCGCGCACAATGCATCGAAGAAAGTCAATTGATCAAAAATTCTGACAACATCCATACTTGGTATGCCCATGATTTGTGGGACAACGATGCTTGGATTGATGATTGCATCGACAAATTGGGCGATGTGGTTTATGTCACCATTGATGCCGATGGCTTCGACCCCTCTGTGGCGCCCGCTGTGGGTACCGCAGAACCCGGTGGACTCACATGGATACAAGGGTGCAAATTGCTTCGCAGAATTGCTGAAAGAAAACAAGTGGTGGGCTTCGACATCGTTGAAATCGCCCCAAGAGAAAATGATATCCTCACAGAATTTACCATGGCCAAGCTGTGTTATAAATTCTTGGGTTATTTGAATGTAAACAACAGAATATGACAACCGCCCAGAGAATCTACCTCGACAACGCCGCCACTACCCCCATAGCTGAAGAGGTAATCGATGCGATGATTCCCATGATGCGCGAGCATTTTGGCAACCCCAGCTCCACCCATGCCCATGGCCGCAAGGTGAGAGGCATCATTGAAGAATCACGCGGCACCATTTCCAAATTGTTGAATTGCTCGCCCGGAGAAATTTTCTTTACTTCCGGCGGTACCGAAGCCGACAACCTCGCACTACGTGGCTCGGTTGCCAAATTGGGCATCCAAAACATCATTTCATCGGCCATTGAACACCACGCCGTTTTACATACCGTAGAAGAACTACACCACCATCATGGCGTAGGACTCAACTTCGTCAACCTGAACGCTCAAGGACATGTAGACATGGGACATCTGTCGGAATTGCTTCAACAAAAACCCCATGCCCTGGTGAGTCTCATGCACGCCAACAACGAAATTGGCAACATGATCGATGTGCAAGCCGTAGGCGAAATGGTGCACCAAGCCAATGGCATATTCCATTGCGATACCGTGCAAACGATGGGACATTTTCCTTTCGACCTCAGTCAAGGCCATATCGATTTTTTGGCGGGTGCCGGACACAAATTCAATGGACCCAAAGGCGTAGGATTCATCTACATCAACAAAAAGAACAAAATCGTACCGGAAATTACCGGCGGTGCCCAAGAACGCGAAATGCGCGGCGGCACTGAAAACGTAATCGGAATTGTAGGACTCGCCAAAGCCTTGGAGATCGCTTACCGTGATATCGATGCCAAAAAACAGCACATCACCCAGCTGAAAACTTCGATGATTGACTTGCTCCGCCAACAAATTCCTGGAGTAGAATTCAACGGAGACCCGGAGGGACGCAGTCTGTATACCGTGCTGAGCGTATCATTGCCCCCTAGCGACATGTCGAGCATGCTCCTATTCCAACTGGATCTGGCCGGCATCTCCGCCAGCGGCGGCAGCGCTTGCTCAAGTGGTGCAACCGGTGGAAGCCATGTAATTAATGGTATCTGTCCGGATACCGACCGCACAACCATTCGATTTAGCTTCGGTAAGCACAATACCTTGGACGAAATCCAATACACAGTGAACCAACTGGCCAATTGGTACGGAAACAAAGCATAATCGCCCTCCTACTCACCCTAGCGGTCAGTTTCAGCGCCTGTGCCACCCTCATCACAGGCAAGCAACAGGTTATTCACGTAGTATCCAATCCACCAGGTGCGGAAGTCCATTTTTTTCGCATTTTGGCGCCTGAATTCATCCCCAACGCACAATGGGATTCCATGGAAAAAGAACCCACAGCTCCCATGAGCCCACGAATGAATTTGGTTTTGGATTCCCACATCCACTGTATCACCCCTTGCTATGTGCGCGTGCCGCGGCTGCAAACAGATACCCTGGCAATGCGGGTGGAAATGACTGGTTATCAATCGGTAACCCACCGCTTCAAAAAGAAATGGAACGAGGCCAGCGCCCTGAATTTCGTCATCCCCTGGAACTGGATGATCGACGCCAACAACAGTGCCGTTATTCGCTATCCCCAACCCGATACCTTTCTTCTGCAAGAAGTCAAAAAAAGGCAGTAATTTTGTAACCACAAATGCCCATCCTTTACCTCACACGGAAAGAACATTTTAATGCCGCCCATCGGTTGTGGAATCCCAATTGGACCGATGAGCAAAACTATACCACCTTTGGAAAGTGTGCCAATCCACATTACCACGGACACAATTTCGATTTGTATGTATGCGTGAAAGGCCAACCCAACCCTGAAACCGGGTGCGTGATGGATCTCAAGATATTGAAGGTGATCATCAGAGAGGAGGTCATCGACCATTTAGATCATCAAAACCTTAACTTGGATGTTCCTTGGTTGGCAGGCACCATGCCAAGCATCGAAACGTTGGTCGTGGCCATTTGGCAGCGATTGAGTCCGAAGCTCCCTCAAGGGGTTGCTTTGCACAAAATCACCCTCTGGGAAACCCAAAACAACTTCGTAGAATACCACGGAGAGTGATAACATGAAAACCTTTTGGCATCGGTTGGTGAATACCGAAAATGCACTGCGCATGGCGACGTTGTTGCTGTTTTTACCGATGTTCTTTTTCACCCAAGGCAGCATACTTTGCACCACAGATACGGGCGCCTATTTACAGACCATCAGCAATTTAGAATCTCAGGGACTGGCCGCTGCAATACCCATGGACCGGTCTGTTTTTTATGGACTGTTCCTGTGGGCTGGGAAGCATTATTTTGGCATCGGACCTTTGCTTTCCCAATTTGGCATAGCCCTCGAGCCCCCTTTTCTGTTTGAGATATTGCTTGTCCCCTGCATATTGCTCTTGCTTGGGGCATTGAAACTGCTCAAAATTACATTCACCCAACACAAAGTTTGGATCATTGCCATTGCCTTATCTACCGCTACATTGTTAACACCTTTGCCATGGTTTATTTTTCAAGTGATGCCCGACGTCTTTACCCCGTTGGTATTTCTCTATGCGATGGTGTTTTTACAATCTACATCCCGGGGAACAATCATTTTATCAACCTGTGTAGTGTTGTTTGCCGCTTTGATGCACCACTCCCACCTGCCCTTGCTCACTGCGTTCGCTGCGGGCATCCACCTCATCAAACCCCTGAGAAACAACCTCGGATTTAGCCCCCAACAAACCAAAAAACTCTTTGCCCTCAGTTTCCTGTCTTGGATCATTACCATCACCCTCAACGTCTGGGCCGGCAATGGACTTACCCCATCCAAAGGAAGTCACGTATTTCTCATGGGCAAACTTTGCGAAAATGGCATCCTGAAAGCCTACCTCGATGAAACCCCCATCCAAACCAACCCCTTGGCCCTATCACACCCCGAAATCGCGGTGTTCTACCAGCACAAAAATCATCTACCCCAACACGCTTGGGACTTCGTCTGGAATGAACAACCCTTGTTAGGTCCAACCGGCGGATGGCACCACAGCAAAGACCTTTATAAGGGCATCTACAAAGCCACCCTCACATCGCCCAAACTCTTGTTGAAACATGTAGAAGTCGCTACAGCCGCCACGGTTCACCAACTATTGCTGAATCATGCCGGCGATGGACTTGAACCAATCAGCCCATATGGCGCAGTGGCTAACGAATTAAAGAAACACTTTCCAAGTGATTATCACGGTTTTTTTGGCCACTCAGCACAACAACAGTCGCGCATTAATTTTGGCGCCTTCAATCAGGTCTACGACATCGTGGCTCTGGTATGGATAACCCTGTGTTTGCTGCTGCTTTACAAATTCCCAAACCCTCAATACGCTTGGCTTTTGACGGTTACAGTATTCTTTGTAATCTGCAATGCTTTCTTCACCGCCAACCTCGCCAATATCCTGTCGCGACTCAACGCCCGCACGTTCTGGCTCATCCCATTGGTTTGTGCCGGCATCGTCACCGCCACCCTACTCAATTTACGCGATAATCACCGTCAGTCTACCCGGTAAATTGGATACAAGTTGTGGGTAGGCTCGTAGTGTTCGGTCTGCTTGTACACCCAATTTAACTGGGCCCAGGCATCTTTTGCAAACGCCGGATCCTGCGCTTTTTTGCGCTGCAATTCGGCATATTTATCGGGATGGGCTTTTAACCAATCCGTAGCTTTGTCCTCAAACACGTAATCGCTGTACCCCTCCTTTTGCTGCAAAATTCCATCGAACGCGTTCCAAGCGAAATAAGAATCCGCGGCGCGAGGTTCCAGCACAGCCGTAAGAAAGCGCTCATTGTCGGGCTTCACCACCGCCACCACATCACCAGCCCTCACCAACACTTTTATCACCGTATCGCGGGTTTTAACACCGTGGTGCAAATAATGCTTCTCATACGGGGCAGAAACCGTTTTGTAATCCACAATAAAGCTCACCCTTAAACTCACCAAGGTATCAAAAGGCACGTTTCTCAGGGCGATGCCGTTGCGTTTCAGTTTTTGAATTACGTCATCATAAGCAAATGGGATGATGTACGCTTGAGGCACCCTCACACTGTCGGTAGCCCTATATCGATCATAGTATTTCACCCATTTTTCCCACGGTTTCCGGGTATCGTAAACCAATCGATCAGCCCCTGTAACATCGCTGGGTTTGTATCCAAACTCAAACCCTCTAAAGGGAATCATTTCGTATTGTTTCATGTCCAGCGCATGGGCGATGGGCAGATACCTCACTTGCTTGGGATCGACTTGTCTCAACAAACCCGCCCTGCGGTTTCCTTCCCATTGCCCGCGAAGCGAATCACTGGTCGACACGGTTAAAAACAGCTCCATGAAGGCCAAGGTTGCCAACATTCGCTGAGAGAATGGTTTCAACATATGGGTTTCAACGGTATAACCAATGGTATTGTGCAGTGCTGCGAAGCCCGTGGCATATCTACCGCTCTCCCAAAAAGCATACAGGCCACTGTCGGGCACCGTTTTTACCGTCTCCACATAGGGCGAGGTGGGCCAATTCTGTTTCTCCAAACGAGTCTTCAGGCTGCGCTCAACCTGCGCCAAATTCGGCACAATTTCGGGCATCAACTTTTCGGGACGTGTATGAAAATAGGTGAGTACATATTGGTAATCGGCCCCGTTGCTGGTATGATTATCGACAAATAAATGATATTGCTCTGTGGCCATGAGAAACACCAACGCTTTGGCATTTCGGGAGTCCATCTTGATAAAATCGCGGTTGAGGTCGAGGTTTTGGGCATTCCCCCGAAAACCGTATTCTACCGGACCATTTTGGTTGGCCCGAGAATGGGCATTGCGGTTCAGGGTACCATCCACATTATACTGACACACCACATGAAGTTCCAAATAGGGCAAGGTTTGCTGCCAATACTGTCCGAAAAACAACAAATCCCGCACCAGCAACATGGAAGCGTCGGTGCCTTCTGGCTCGCCAGGATGGATGTTGTTATTGATCAAAATTTTCACTTTGGGCGATGGCTTCACATCAGGACCTGCTGGTATTCCAACATCGTTTTGTCCCAATCGGTCCATCCTACCCATGCGTTCACCCAACAGCTTGAATACATAAATATCCTTGCCCGCATCGCCCAATCCGATGGTGGTAAGTGCACAATAGGCGGGAAAGGCTTTGGCCAATTTGCGGTACCATGCCACACACTCAAAATAGGATGCGGTGGCCAATCCACCAGATTTTTCAAAGGGTGTTTCCAGTGAATCAAACAGGGTTTGCATTTCGGGGCTCAGGGCTCTGCCCTTCGCCATGCGCGCGCCTTCGGCGCGCTGCATCACCCCGCTCAAACCCACCGTACCAAACTCATCCTTGGCAATCATTGCATAATCGGTTTTCAAAGGTTTCACCCTTTCCGATTCATTAACCGCAGTTGCAACACCACCTGCACCCCTGTTGCTGCCAGCCTTGCCAGAAACCCTGCGCTGCGCCAACAACGTCGAGCCCATCGCGCCCAACAAAAAAAACAATACAATCAGCCGCTTCATCGCCATCAACGAATTCGATCCATACTGCGCACCATCTCTTCGTCGGCCTTGATACCACGATAGGCCATCACCGCAGAAATCGACATCAAAACTGGCCAAATCAATGAAATACCCAAATGACCGCTAAAATCATCATGCCCGGCCTGGAAAATATAATATCGTGCCAACAACACACATTCCAGCAACACACACAACATCAGCGAACTCAACACCATACGCATCTGAAATTTGCGGTTTTTATAAAAGAATATCGATATCACCCCAAACGCCATCGCCGCTATGGAAATCAAAATGGTCATCATATCAGGAATATAAATCACCGGTTTCCCTGGCGATGTGCCACTGTAACTGTTCCAAAACATCAACACATACGACCCCGGTTCAGTGGCCCCATCGAAATAAGCATATACCGGATCCTGCCAAATCAAAGTCAACCCTATGGCAAACAACGCAAATAAATAAACCGTTTGAATTCGCTGTATCATAATAGTTCAAACTTACCGAAATTTACGCAGATTGACAATCGAGCAAACTGCCTTTAGACCACCGAAAAAAGCCAATCAGACCAACGCGTTCAACACAATACGAATGGTGGTTTTCTCCCCAGGAATGCTCCCCTTCACGTAAATCTCTCCACGGTGATAGTCCGTGATAATTCGCTTCGCCAACGAAAGTCCCAAACCCCAACCCCGTTTCTTGGTCGTAAAACCCGGCTTAAACACCGATTTCATTTGATTGCTGGGAATGCCCTTGCCCGTATCGGTAATGTCAACCACCGCCTTGTTCTTCAATTGCTTCACCGTGCACCACAATTTACCCTCCCCATCCATCGCATCGATGCTGTTTTTTACCAAATTCTCAATCACCCAGTGAAAAAGGTTCTTGTTGATTGAGCACATCACGGGATGTCCCCAATACCCCGTTTCAAATTTCACCCCTTTGCCCGATCGATTTTTCATGTAATTCATCGCTTCCAACACCACCTCATTCAAATCCAAATCTTCCAATACGGGCTCGCTACCAATTTTAGAAAACCGCTCCGTGATGATATTTAACCGGTCGATATCCTTCCGCATTTCCCCACTCGCATTGTCTGGCAAAGCCCCCATTTCCATCACCTGAACCCAACCCATTAAACTCGAAATGGGCGTTCCCAACTGATGCGCCGTTTCCTTAGCCAAACCCACCCAAACCTTGTTCTGCTCGCTGCGGGTCGACGATGAAAATGCGGCATAACTCAAAAACATGAACAACGCCACAATGCCCAAAACCACATAAGGGTAATACTGCAACTGGGTGAGCACCGTACTGCTTCCATAGTACACCTTGTAATCGGTGTTTTCATCCACCGGCACCACAATGGGCTCATTTTCCAATTTGAATTCCGACAACTTGTTTTGCAAAAACGCTTTGTCCTTTCCTACCGTATCCACATTCACCAACGTCACTATGTCTCCCAACTCATCCACCAAAATCGCAGGAATAGTCGTATTCGACTGAACCACACGCAACTGGAATCCCAAATCACCTTCGCTGAAAGGGTCCGACAAAATACTCTCAGCCTCAGCCCACATCTCCATTTTCTTCTTTTCCTCGCCCGCAATTTTCACCACCAACAACTGACTTAAATACAAAGTGGTGATGCTGATTACCACCGCCAACAACATCAAAATGATGCGAATAAACCTCCGCGACTCATAAATGCCATTGACTGAGTTTTTCATTTGAATATAAGCAATTTAAAGCGATTTTCCTAATAAATTACGCCAAATCACCCAAGCGTCTTTGCTAACTGCATAATCCCTTGCATAGGCCAGTGCCGCATCATTCTCAAAGCCTGTGCCCGCATACGGTTGCGATACATCCAACACACAAGGCTTGATTTTGGGCAATTTCAGCGATAGATTTTCTGGGCGATACCCCACCCACGTTTCACGTCCTACCCACACCCTCAACCCGTGCTTCAGCAAATTCCTACCCCGCGATCCCCAAACCAAAACCCAACAGAACACCATCACCCACACACACAAAATCAAATCCAACACCCGCTTATTTCTCAAATGATGCTGCTGTGCCAAGTGGTAATCGACCTCCAAAGTAAACAGCTCGCCCGGTTGATTTTTGGAATTCGAGCCAATGATCGTCTCGCCGCGCTCCGGGGCAATCTTCACCTGTACGGGGAGCGACTGAAAATCAATCATGTGCGTCATAATATCTGTGGATGGAACATCCTTGCCACTGAAAATCACCAAATCTGGCTGATAAATGGCCAAAACCTCAGACAGCTGATCCAATCCACCCAAAAATTCATGTGAAGATTCGCCCCGCGCCGATACCCAGCCCAATATCTCATGATTCACACGACCCAATTTCAACAGCCGCTCGATACGCTCACACTCTTTTGTGCCGCCTACAAGCACCACTTTCCTGCGACCGCCATGATCAAACTGCACACCACCCAACTTCAAGGCCTGCGCCAAACCGCGGGTGATGAAAAACACCCCCAAAGCCCAAGCAGATCCCAGTGCCAAAATGGCCCGCGAAAAATGCCAATTCTGGGGGAAAAACGCGTACATCGCAAACAGAACGATCGCCCCAACAACACCCCCTCTGAACAACCTGCGCGCCACAGTCATCCTGTCGTAACCGCCAGAAATCCACACCATGAAAATCGCCACCAACGCATACAAAGGCACATGTACCCCATAAAATTCTGCCGGGTAATACCCCCGCACAAACTTGTGATAAAGTTCCCAGTACTTGGCGATGCCCACATAACCGGCCACAATCAACCCAAAATCTAACAATGGCAGCCAAATCTGCTCTGCCAACCGCGCAAAAAATGCCAGTCCCGCCCTCAAATAAATGGCCATCTGAATGAAAAAAGCAAACCATCCAGCCATCGAACTGCTGTAATGCTTCTTGGCAAACAACACCATGGCGTTGTAAAATACCTTCACATAATTGGCACTCTTGCGCTTGGTACTCTCCCCCTTGTAATGAATAATCGTGGTATCGGCGAAGTACACGTTTTTGTATCCACCCAAGGTGATGCGATAACTCAAATCAACGTCTTCACCGTACATGAAATAATCTTCGTCTAACAACCCCACCTGATCCAATGCCGACGAACGCATCATCATGAAAGCCCCACTCAACACATCCACCTCATGGGTTTCATGCTCGCTCAAATACTTCAAATGATATCGCCCAAACACCCGCGATTTTGGAAACAATCCGCTCAAGCCCGTCATTTTGTACAATGCCACCGCCGGCGAGGGCAATCCCCGCTTGCTTTCAGATAAAAACTTCCCCTTCCCATCAATCATCCGAACCCCCAACGCCCCCACATCCGTGCGCATTTCCATGAAGACCACGCACTTTTTCAAACTGTCTTCCTGAAGCACCGTATCCGGATTCAACAACAACACGTAGTCACTGTTGCTCTCGCGAATGGCCTGATTGTTCGCCCTAGAAAATCCCACATTGTCTTTGTTGGCAATCACCTTTACCCAGGTAAACTTTTCCTGAACCATGGCCACACTGCCATCCACACTGTTGTTGTCGACCACCCAAACCTCCGCATCCATCCCCTCAATGGCCTTTTCCACCGAACGCAACGCCTGTTCCAAGAAGTACTTGACGTTGTAGTTAACGATAACGACGGAAAGTTTGTGCGACATACAGCGAATTGAGCAAATTACAACAAATATTCGGTTCTCTGGGCGATAGACCTGCCCAACGTCACTTCGTCGGCATATTCAATCTCCCCACCCACGGCAATGCCCCGTGCGATACAGGTGATCGTGACCCCCATCGGCTTCAATTTTTTGGCCAAATAAAACATGGTCGTGTCCCCCTCCACAGTGGCACTCAGCGCCATCATCACCTCGCCCACCAGGCTATTTTCTAACCTGCCAAGCAATGATGCGATGTTTAAATCGTCCGGACCTACCCCGTCCATCGGAGAAATCAGCCCGCCCAATACATGGTATTTTCCCTTGAACTGCGCCGTGGATTCAATCGCCATCAAATCGCTGAAATCCTCCACCACACAAATCACCTCCTCGCTGCGATTGGGATTCACGCAAACATGACATCGCTTGTGATCACTCACATTCCCACACACCTCACACAAATGCAATTCGGTTTTTAACTTTAACAATGCATCCGCCAAATGCGCCACTTCCATCTCCGGACGTTTCAGCAAATACATCACCAAACGCAAAGCCGTACGCTTCCCTATCCCCGGAAAGGAGGAAAGTGCCTCAACCGCTTGTTCAACAATGCCCGACGTAAATTGCATAAGTCGCGAAAATACATCAAAATCACCCTACCTTTGCATCGCATGTTTATCGAGGTATTACAAGCAAAAATTCACAACGTTCGTTTAACCCAAACGGAACTGAACTACACCGGCAGCATCACCATCGATGAAAATCTGATCGATGCCGCAGGCATGATCGCCAACCAAAAAGTGCTTATCGTCAACAACAACAATGGAGAGCGCTTCGAAACCTACATCATCAAAGGCGAAAGAGGTACCGGCATCATTGGCCTGAATGGCGCTGCGGCACGGAAAGGACAAGTGGGCGACGAACTCATCATCATGACCTTCGTGCAAATGACCCCCGAGGAGGCCAAAATCCATCAGCCCAAAAACTTGTTTCCCGACAGAAACAACCAAGTGATTTGAAGATCAACAAAAAAATAATCTCTCAAACCCTGCTCATTCTGCTCGCCGCAGGGGTTTTCATTGTTATCGGATTAAAGATTGATTGGCAACAAACCGCCAATGCAGTGAGAAATGCCAACCTCAACTGGCTCATCGGTGCCACGGTTACCATGTTATATGCCCATTACCTGAGGGGATGGCGTTGGAATATGCTCACTGAACCCGCTGGCTATCCCCTGAATAAAATTCGTGCATTTTATACTGTCATGATTGGCTATTTGGTCAATGTGGCCACTTCCCGAGGCGGTGAATTTGTGCGATGTGCCATGGCCGCCAAAAGCGAAAAAGCCCCAGTCCCTACCTTGGTGGGCTCCGTGGTTACCGAACGCATCGTGGATTTACTCGTCTTGATGTCGCTCTGCCTCCTCTGCCTGGCCCTGCAATTCCAAGAATTTCTTGGATTTTTCAACCAATACATCATCCAACCCGCAGCCGATCATTACGTACCCCTGATGATGCTTTTGGTCTTGGGTACTGTGGGACTTCAATTCATAAAAAAACGACAAGCGCAAAAACCCAAAACAGAAGAATCAACCTCCCTGTTTTCAAAGTTTAGCGCGGGACTGCAATCGGTCCTGCACTTGAAACAACCCGCATTGTTTATCGCATCCTCCTACGGCATTTGGCTCGGATATTGGCTCAGTACCTATTGCACGCTTCAAAGCCTCGATATAACAGCACATCTCACCCTCGCCAACGCTTTGGGTGTGGTCATTTTCTCTTCCCTGGGTGTAATCATCCCCATTCCAGGCGGTGCGGGTGTTTGGGGTACCGTGTCCTACGGCTTGACCTTAATCTACGGCTTGGCCGATTCTCAAGCCAACACCTACGGCATTTTTACCGTGGCTTTCAGCAATATCCTCATGATTGTTTTCGGCGCGATTGCCTACCTATTGTTCTATCTTGCAGTAAGAAAAATTGACCTCGCCAATGACAAAGCATAAAATTTGGACCTGGGACGAAGCCAAAAGTCGCATCGAGCAATTCCAACAAACGGGCAAAAAAATGGTGTTTACCAATGGCTGTTTCGACATCCTACACGCCGGGCATGTTCACTATTTGGAGGCTGCGGCGGAATTGGGCGATGGTTTGCTTGTAGCCCTTAACACCGATGAAAGTGTTCAGCGCCTGGAGAAGTCACCCGCAAGGCCTTTACAATCTGAAACTTCCCGTTCACATGTGATGGCCGCACTCGGATTTGTTACCGGCGTGGTCCTATTCAATGAGGACACCCCCAAAGAAATCATCGAATACATTACCCCCCATATTTTGGTCAAAGGGGCCGATTATTCCATGGAAAACATCGTGGGGGCTGATTGGGTGATACAACATGGCGGAGAGGTGAAAACCCTGGAGTTTTTGCCCGGTTACTCCACCACCCAAATCGAGAAGAAAATTCTGGCCGCCCACAGCCGCTGATCGCCACAACTTTTTGTAATTATCGCAAAATGGGGCTCGCCGGAGAAAATTCCATTGGTGGTGATGGCCCATTTCGGTGTACCAAAACACCATGAAAAAAAATGTCAACCACCAAAAAAAATACGCAATGCTGATTCCCCTGCTGCTTTTTACACAGATGGAGGTATGGGCTCAATGCCACCTTTCCACGGCCATAAACAACCAAACGGCACTGGGCGACCCCACCAAGATTTCACCCAATGGCCAAGGTTTCGTGAGCAACATCCCAGCAAGCACCCAAAAACAAACGGTGCTTTGCTACATGGCCTGTCGTACCGATTCCCTGCAATGGCTCCAAGCCCAACTTTTTCTGGATTTTAACCCAAGTTCGGCCAATTACATCGATGTGTTTTTTCGTTGCGATAGCCTGCTGCAAAATGGCTGGTTGATCCGATTGGGCGATGTAGACGATGGCCTAAAGCTCATTGAACGTCGCGCAGGAAAAGATCGAATCGACTGCTCGGCAGAATTGGGGTATTTCAACAAAACCAAATCGAACATCACCTTGCGTTGGATCAAACAACGGGATCAGTTTTTAATCCTTTACAAAGACAGCAGTTGGGAAGAATTCAAAACCCTCTGCGGATCGGTGGATACCCTGAATTATCTGAACAAATTCACTGGTTTGGGTATCGTTCAAACCGGTAGCGGCGCGGCGGGAAAACACCGGGTGAATAGTTTCTCCGTGACCCCGCCGCGCCCCGACAAAACCCCGCCCACCATCCAATCTCTGTTGTGGAAATCAACCTCAACCGCCGAAATCCAATTTTCAGAACCCATCGTCATCGAAAATAAAAATCAGCTGATTTGCCAACATCAACAAGCCCTTTCCTACCTCCAACCCAATAAAAAAACACTCCTCGCACAATTCAATCCCCAACCCTGCAATACCTACCAAACAGTGTATGTCCAAAATGTCAAAGACAGCGCCAGTAACATACAACCCCTGCAACAAAAAGGCGATTTTGTCTATTGTCCTACACCCATCAACACCCATGATATTACCATCACCGAAATCATGGCCGACCCCCTGCCAAACCGAGGATTTTTGCCACCCGTGCAATACATCGAACTGAAAAACAATACCCGAAATGCCCTGTGGCTCGACGAACTTACACTGTCTGACCTGCATACCACCACCAACCTGCCAAAGATCCTCCTTGCACCACAGCAGCGCATAACATTGTGCCACCATTCAGACACACCTCAAATGAAAAACATCCCTCATGTTGTGGGATGCAAATTGCCCTATTTGAACATTGAATCTGAAGTACTTACCCTCACCAACAAAGAAAACCAAACGGTGCATCGCTTTGAATACCAACAATTCATGCAACACCCTGGCTACGACGACGGAGGGTATAGTTTGGAACACATCGATACTCAAACCTACTGCGTAGACCTGTTTAAATGGCATTCAAATACCACGCTGGGTGGCACCCCGTCACAACCACCAAGCAATTACAAACCCTTTCCCACCTCCAAATCCACACAGCCTTCTTTGGATCTGCCATTTGCCGTGGCCTACCTGGCCGCCACCTTTCCTGACACAGCGGTCATCGAATTTACCCATCCTGTATACGGACAACTGCCCAAGATGCAATCAAAAACCGCGGGAAGTGCTCACGCGTTTACCCCACTGTCTGGCGGGAAATACCACATTTCACCCCCGCTACAAAACCAACAGCTTCTGACCGTAGCCATCGACAGCTTAATCGATTGTAACGGACAAAATATCTCGCAGCAAACACTGTCTCTGGGCTACGCTGCATCCATTCCACAACCCGGCGATTTGCAGTTCAATGAAGTCATGTTTAACTCCCTTGACCACCTCACCGATTTTGTAGAAATTGTAAATACGTCTCAAAAACCCCAGCAACTGCAAGGTGTACAACTGAAAATAGGCAACGCCCTTCAACCAGAAGAAACCACCACCCTCACCAACCACCCCTTTGTCCTGTACCCCGGAGAAATTCGATGTTTTAGCATACAGCCTTACCCCATCGTTTTGGCAAACAATCCCCGCTACTTTTACCGACACCAACAAGTACCCAACTTCCCCAACCTGCCCGCCGCCGGTGCAACCCTCCAACTTACCCACCCCCTGGGCACCTTGATCGATGAAATGGTCTACCGTGAATCCATGCACACCCCCATATTGACTTCAACCAAAGGGGTGAGCTTGGAAAAAACCTCTCCCAATGCCCCTTCTAACCAAGCCATGCATTGGGTAAGCGCCACCGCAACCGTGGGCAATTCCACCCCCGGCGAAACCAACAGTCAATGTACCCAACAACGAAAATCTCCGCCCAAAGTATTTCAACTAGAAAAAATGGTGGTTCACTGTGAACACGAAGAATACATTGCCTTGCTCCATCAACTGCCCAAAGCCGGCTACGTGGTGAAACTCTCCCTCTTCTCTATGTTAGGCAGCGTAATTCCCTTGGAAATCAGTCCAACACAGGTCTCACAGGATGGACAGTTGCTCATACCCTTATGGAAAATAAAAAATGTGCTCCCCGCCGGAAATTATGTTTTGCATGTAGAAGCTTTCCACCCAGATGCTGACATTTGCAGACAAAATCTACGATTGGTGCTGGTACATTAAAACACCGAGCCCAAGCGCTTCACCGCCATGGAAACACAAACCATCAAAAACCACTTAGCACAAGCGCTGGGGCATCAGTTCACCAATGAAGAGATCCACGCCTTTGGCTTTTGGGTTGTACCACACTGCATAGAACTATCCGAAACCCAAGCCCAGGTTGAACTGACAGAGATCTGTGAGAAACTCTGCAAGAATGTTCCCATTCAATACATTTTTGAAGCCGCCTTTTTCGGACCCCTTACCCTAAAAGTTACGCCCGCTACCCTCATTCCCCGACCAGAAACCGAGGAAATGTGCTACCTCATTGGACAAAAAAAAGGGGAGATGCAGCGCACCAACGGCGCCAACTTGCGGGGAATAGACATTGGAACAGGCAGCGGTTGTATTCCCATGTACCTGCTGCATGAAAACCACTATTGGACATTCACTGCCGTAGATGTGAGCGAAGACGCCTTGGATATTGCCGCGGAAAATGCCTTTCACACAGGGGTGCAAACGCGCATTCAACTGAAGCACAGCGATGTGCTGTCATGGTCCGAATTGCCCGCCAACATAGACCTTTTGGTTTCCAATCCCCCTTATGTAAAACTCGATGAAGCAACAAGCATGCATCAGGGTGTGCTGCAACATGAACCGCATCTGGCCCTGTTTACACCCGAAAACGACCCGTTGATTTTTTATCGAAAATTGGCCACACTCTGCGATAACGAGTGCAGTAGGAGACAAACCCCGTTGTACATATGGTTGGAGATTAACCAATACTTGGCCGAAGAAACAAGAGAACTCTTCGCACCCTTCGCGTCGGCGGAAGTCATTAGAGATCTCTCCGACAACCCCCGCTTTGTTTACGCGATCGCACTACCCAACGGGTAGGTATTCAAATTTTTATGGCAGAGAAACGATACTGCCGTCTTTTTTCAGCAACCCAGCTTTGTACATCTGCGTCAGTGTGGTATACATACCCTGATAAAAACGCTTTTTTTCGCGCTCTCCACTACGCTCATACAAAGCACCAATCAAAGCACCCGATGCAATGGGTTGATTGATTTCTTTGACATAATTCAAGATGATGTTTTTCTTGGTTAGCTCACCCGCCTTTCTACGTCCTCCACCCTTGCGATAACCTGTTTTTGGGGGTCTACCTTTGCGAGCTGCCTCTTTTTCCGCCTTGGGTTTAGCCGGACGACCGCGCTTTCCAGTACTTACCCTTCCCTTTTTCAAGTTTGCCTTTGCACGAGCCTTCCACAAAGCCAACGACTTGGCAGCCTTTACTTTCAACTTCTCTAATTCGCGTGATTGTTTTTTCTCCAACTTCTCAACTTCTTTCTCCGCTTTTACCATGGCTTTTTTCAAAGCCTCAGACAATGAATGAATTTCTTGCTCCAAAATAGAAAAGGCACTCAAGTAAGAAACCTTTTTTGATGATCTTTTTGATTTTACCTTGTTCTTCGAACCTGGCTTTCTGCCCCTTTTTTTGGGGGCCGACACGATAGTTTGATCTAAATTTTCCATGTTTAATGTGATACAGTGTGAAACAAAATGTAAATAAATTTTGTTTTAATGTTGCAAAATTACAAAAAGCGAGAATATCAATCCAAATTTAATTGCAATTTTTTCGTCTATTTTTATTGATTTTATCAATTAATATGACAACTTTTATTTGAATTTTAGTACTACTTATTAAATTCATCGATAAAACCAATACGTTCATCCACAAATTCACGAGCACATTCACTCAACAATTCACCCTATTTTTGTGTCTCAGCGCTCCCAAAAAAATTGAAACTCCTACCTCAAATATCCAATCCAAACGAAATCAAAAAATTGCCTCACAATGAACTACAAACGCTGTGCGACGAACTCAGAGATTTTGTAACCCAGTCTGTGTTGGAATCGGGCGGACATTTTTCATCCAATTTGGGGGTTATCGAACTCACCGTGGCCTTACACCACACACTCAACTTTCCCCACGACGCCATTGTGTGGGACGTTGGTCATCAAGCCTATCCCCACAAAGTACTCACGGGCAGGCGAGACCAACTCCGGAGCATACGATCATTCAAAGGCATTTCTGGATTTCCCAAAATAGAGGAAAGTGAATACGATGCCTTCGGCACAGGTCACTCTAGTACGGCGATATCCGCGGCCATGGGCATGGCCGCTGCCCACAACATCCTGGCAAAAACAACGGCCCAACCAACCCCTATGCCCACCTTCGTGGCCGTGGTTGGCGATGGCGCCTTAACGGCCGGGCTTTCCTACGAGGCGCTCAACAACCTATTCGAGTCGAACCTGAATGTTTTGGTTATTCTCAACGACAACCAAATGGGTATAGATCCGAATACCGGCGCACTCAACACCCAATTGCAAACAAACCCCACCGGCGTCAAAACGTGGTTTGAGTGGTTTGGACTCGCCTACCAAGGCCCTGTAGATGGACACAACCTGCCAGAACTGCTTACCGCCCTGGGAAATCTCTATCAGCAGCCCGGTCCAAAGTTATTACACATCAAAACCATCAAAGGAAAAGGATACCCCGCAGCTGAAAAAGAACAAACCAAATGGCACAGTGCCGCGAAGTATGTTAAAATCGAAGCACCTACCAAGCCAGCCAGAAAGTGGCAAGATGTTTTCGGAGATTTACTGCTAGAGCTGGCCAATGAATACCCTAATCTCGCCGGAATAACGCCAGCCATGCCATCATCCTGTGGTATGATTCACGCCATGAATCAGTTTCCTGATCGCTTTTTAGATGTAGGTATCGCAGAACAACACGCACTCACCTTCGCTGCGGGTATGTCAACCCAAGGCCTAATCCCAGTAGTGAATATTTATTCGTCGTTTTTGCAACGCGGATACGACCAATACATTCACGATATCGCCCTGCAAAACTTACCCGTGATTCTGTGTATCGACCGCGCTGGACTGGTGGGCGAAGATGGCCCAACCCATCACGGAGCCTTCGACATTGCCTTCTTACTATGCATCCCCAACACAACCCTGATTGCACCCAGAAACGCTAATGAGCTCGCTGCCGCTCTCCAATATGGCATCGATGCCAAAAAACCGGTGGCTATCCGATACCCTAAGGGAAACATCGCCGAGTCAACCTGGGATAAAAACGCAAGAAATCAACCACATTACGCGCTCAAACCTCAACGTTTGCATCACGCCGATTCAGCCCGAATCTTATTGATAAGCACTGGCCGTGCCAGCAATCTTTGCCTCGAAGCACATTCTTTGCTCACAAACATACCCTTCGATCATATCCATTGTGCCATGGTGAGCCAAACGGCCGACCACATCGAAAAGGGCATCATCAATGTAATTGGCTATGAACAAATCATCACCGTTGAAGATGGATGCATTCAAGGGGGATGGGGACAGTCAATCGCGGCGAAAATCGAGCATCGAAAAGATTGTAAAGTCCTACACTTAGGCATCCCTGCAGCATTTATAGAACACGGAAACAACGAAGAAGATTTATATCTCTTGTGTGGCTATTCGCCCAAAGACATTGCCGAAGCCGTTAAACAGGCCGCTCAGTAGCGCGAAAATTCATCGCCAACGCCAACCATTTCTCGATCATTGATTGTCCGTCCGGTGTAAGCACACTCTCCGGGTGAAACTGCACAGCCCAAACCCCATAAGCGGAATTGCTCAAGGCCATGACTTCGCCTTCGCAACGCGCATCCACCTGTAAAGCAATGGGCCTCTCCGCACTGTTTTCCGCAGTTTTTGGGGGTATCGTCGCTTCAATGGTCGATACGGTTTGCTTTTCTGTAACAACCAAAGAATGATAACGACCCACCTGCAAGTTTTGGGGTAGGTTTTCGAACAGACCTTGTCCGTTATGCTCTATCAGCGAGGGCTTGCCATGCATGGGAAAATGCGCATGAACGATGTCCCAACAACAAACCTGGGCGATGGCTTGGTGTCCGAGGCAAATCCCCAGCAAAGGTTTTTTACCCAAGTAGGTTTTGATGGCCCGCAGCAAATGTGGGTAGTCTTGCGGTCGGCCCGGTCCCGGGCCGACCGCCCATGCATCACACATTGCCATTTTTTCTGACAACCCAGGCCAATCCTCACCCTCGTTGCGCAAAACCTCCACCCGCGCTCCGCCCACCTCCAAACAATGCACCAAGTTGAATGTAAAACTGTCTAAATTATCGATGAACAAAACCCGCATACCCCCTCACAAACTAAATTTTTTGCTCACCCCAGCCACGAAATCTTTCAAATAAAATGGCTCGTAATACGCCACATCCACAAATTTCCCCAACGCCAAATTCCCCGCAGCCACCGTGGACATTTGCGCCGCCAGGGGCGATTCATCCCAATATACAGCCTCTTCAGCCCCCAACAAACGCTTCACCTTTTCGTTGGCATTGCCTACAAATACCGTGTGCGATCCAAAATCAGCAACCCCCGATGAAGGCAAAATCTCGGCACGTACCAACCCCTCTGCCCCACCATGCCTTGTGCATTTCAACGCGTACACCTCATCCCTGCGGGCATCCAACATCACCCAAGCCTCTGAACATTGAGGATATCGCTCCAAAGCCTCGGCACCCAAACAGGCAAACCCCGACACCGCTATCAACGGCACATTGAAACCATAACACAGCCCCTTGGCCAAACTTACACCAATCCGCAATCCCGTGTAACTTCCTGGCCCCTCCTGAAATCCCACCGCCTGCACAGCACCTCCCGATGACCCAATAAAAGCCACCGCCCGCTGTACCATCATCGGCAACTTTTCAGCATGAGATTGCCGGTCTTCACCTACCTCGTTCCACAACACCACACCCCCACCATCGCAAACCGCCACAGATGGGAATTCCGCCGAAGACTCAATCAAAACAATCATGTCCAAAAATTTCAATACAAAACTAATCCTTTATCTCCCAAGGTCATTAACCCAAGCCCAATTGAGACCGATTATCTGCAATCCCGTATCTTTGTAAAGTTCGTGTTCATGACAAAAGAAGTTTTCATCGTAGCCGCCGCCAGAACCCCCATGGGGAGTTTTAATGGGGCACTTTCAAGCGTCCCCGCTACCCAGTTGGGCGCCATCGCCATCAAAGGAGCCCTCGAAAAAGCCGGAATCGACCCCAACCAGGTCAATGAAGTATTCATGGGTTGTGTATTGCAAGCCGGAGTGGGTCAGGCGCCTGCCCGACAAGCCTCGAAATTTGCAGGAATTGGTGACCATGTGCCTGCAACCACCATCAACAAAGTGTGCGCCAGTGGTTTGAAAACTGTTTCATTGGCTGCGCAAAGTATCATGCTGGGACTGAACGATATCGTAGTTGCCGGTGGTATGGAAAACATGAGTTTGACGCCCCACTATTTGCCAAACTCTCGCGGAGGATATCGCTACGGACACATTCAAGCTCTCGACGGTATCGTGCAAGACGGTCTCACAGACGCCTACGACAAATCGTTGATGGGCACCTGCGCAGAATTGTGCGCCAAAGAAATGAACTTCACCCGCGAAGAACAAGACCAATACGCCATCCAAAGCTACACCCGTGCTGCTGAGGCATGGAAAGCAGGCAAATTCAACGACGAAATTGTACCTGTAACCATCCAAACCCGCAAAGGGGAAGTGGTAGTAAACGAGGATGAAGAATATAAAAATGTAAGTTTCGACAAAATCCCCGGTTTGCGTCCCGTTTTCCAAAAAGACGGCACCGTAACTGCCGCCAACGCCTCTACCATCAATGACGGTGGTGCAGCCTTGGTGTTGGTGAGTGGAGAAAAATGCAAAGAATTGGGATTGACGCCTTTGGCTAAACTCACCGGTTTCGCCGATGCCGAACAAAGTCCAGAGTGGTTTACCACCACCCCAGCAAAAGCCCTGCCCATCGCAGCGCAACGCGCTGGAATTTCCGTTGCCGATTTGGATTACGTAGAATTAAATGAAGCTTTCTCCGTTGTATCCTTGGCCAACAACAAACTGTTGAACCTCGATGCAAGCAAAGTCAATGTGAACGGCGGTGCGGTGGCTTTGGGACATCCATTGGGTGCATCAGGAGCACGGATTCTGGTAACATTGTTGCATGTACTCAAGCAAAACAACGGAAAGTACGGCGGCGCAGCCATCTGTAATGGTGGCGGTGGTGCCAGTGCCGTTGTGGTTGAAAACTGCTAAACCCAAAACTCCCCTATGCGGTGTAAAAAATCATTGATCCATTTATTTTCACTGCTGCTGACCCTGTGCCTGTTCGCCTCGAATCAGGCACAAGGTCAGAATATAGCCCCTTCCATGGCAGAAGAGGAAGACAGCCTGCTTTCAATCGCCCCATGGGTCATCGCTTCAAAAACGGATTCAGCCAAATTTGCCGCGGCCGATCTGTTGATGCAACGACTACAGGAAGTACTCTCCAATCCCGCTTCTTTTGATCATGAATTCGCCAACTTGAGAATGAGTACGGTGGCCATCGCAGCGCATCCAAAAGCCGATGTAAAACTGTTCACCTTCAACATCATACTCCAAAATGGCGTATTCCACCAATACGGCCTTATTCAAAGAAAAACCAAGAACGGCATCGCCCTGTATACCCTGCACGACACCGCCCAAGGCCTACCCAAAGATGTCAAAGAAACCACCCTGGAAAACAACCAGTGGATTGGTGGACTTTGCTATCAGCTGTTCCCCCACAAAGTGAAAACGAAACCGTATTACATTGTGATGCTGTTCGATGGCCACAACACCAATTCTAACCGCTCCGTCATTGACGTACTCAGTTTCGAAAAAGACGAAGAATCGTCAGAGCCCAATGCCATGAAGCCCGTTTGGGGTGCGCCGTTGTTTCGCGATGGACTCGAAGACCCCTCCGAAGATTATCGCGTAGTCTTCGAATACCACAAATCATCCCGCATATTGATGCGCTACGAAGAGGAGCAAAAGACCATCGTGTTCGACGAAATAGGTCCCGCCTTCCCCTCCGCCGATGGCAACGTTTACTACTACATTCCTACCGGAGATTACTCGGGATACAAACCCTCCAAGCGCGGAATTTTTACCAAAGAAGCCCTCGAAGCCACCGATTTTGGCCAAGGCATTCCCAACCCCACCATTTTCCGATAATTTTTTCGAACGATTTTTGGGCCGCTTCCGGGCGATATCCGGGCGATATTCGGGCGATTGTCAGCTGCAATTTTCGCTGTTCGATAAAATCTTAAGCACTTGCGCTTCTAACGTAAATAGCGATCCAATAAATCCATTTTGGCCGCCGTTTCCCCCCATTCTACCGCCGGATCTGAACCCGCATTTACCCCACAACCCGCATACAACGCATACCCATTGGTGAACAATTGAGCACATCGCAAAGTAACAAAGACATGGATATCGGCGATACCCCGCACGCCCACATACCCCGTATAAAGTGAACGGTCAAACCCCTCGTGCGCAGCCAACCAATCCAAGGCCGCCTTCTGAGGATAGCCACCCACCGCCGGCGTCGGATGCAACCGCGTGAGCAGAGAATCCACAACACCCCATCCCGCACGATGATTTTCCCCATCCAACAAAACTGATACAAAGGGGAGTTTGAAGCGCCACTCCGACATCAAATGTTTTACATCCCCCATTTGTAATTCTCCCACCGAAGACTCTCTCGCCCCGATCACACCCGCCTCCTCCAACACATTTCGTATAAACAAACTCGTCACCGATTGTTCCAACGCCTCTTTGTTTGTCCACCCCAATTGATCCTTTGTTAACGTACCAGCCAACGACATTACACTGCCCTCCCCGCCCTCAACCCGCAACAGCGTTTCCGGCGTAGCGCCCATCCAACATCCCCAAATTGGGTGTATGGTTAAAAACACAAATGCGTTTGAATACGCTTCATGCATTGCCTGGAACGCCTGCCAAATTTGAGTACCTGAAAGAGGCCTCTCCACCGCAACCACACGGGCCGCCACCGCCTTTTGCAACGCCTGCCTTTCAATGGCCGCCTGTATACCCAAAACCTCCTCATTAAACGCTTCTTGGGTGGTTGTCACCGGCATCACCCCAACCGGCATCGCAGAAAAACCATCGCTCCAAACCCGTTCACACGCCTCCCATCCCGCACCCGTTGACTCACCCAACAAATACTCCACAGGCGCATCCCACGCAAAAGGATGCAAACAGAACGCCGCATCACAAGCCAGCGACACAACTTCAGTCCTGTGCCAACCGCCCACGCAAAATTCCGGCAATGTAGACTGAGGCCTACGATAAATCGCCATCCCCTGTTGTATATTTGCACCCGTCGCTGACTGTTCCATCACATGCTTGAATCCATGCAAAGTTCACCCTCCCCCGCCACAAAAACAATGTACATCATTCGGCATGGGGAAACCCACTACAACCGCATGGGAATCGTTCAAGGTTCTGGGGTGGATACCGACATCAATTCGCTCGGACAACAACAAGCAGACGCGTTTTTCCAAGCCTATAAACACATCCCCTTTCAGCGCATTTACGTGAGCTCGCTGAAACGCACCCACCAAACCGTTGCCCCCTTCGCACTACTCAATATCCCCACCCAAATCATCCCTGAACTCAATGAGATTAACTGGGGAATTCTGGAAGGACAGCAGCCGAGTGAACATTCCCGCAAGGAATTCTATGCGATGTTGCAACGCTGGAGAAATGGCGAACTCAATCAAGCCATCAACGGTGGAGAAACCCCGTTGGCCATGCAAAAACGCCAGAAAGTGGGACTCAAAAAAATCGAAAGCAGTACCGACAATCCTGTGCTGATATGCATGCATGGTCGCGCACTCCGCGGGTTTCTGTGCCTGCTCACCAATACCCCACTGGAAAACATGGATGATTTTGAACACGACAACGTATGCCTGTATGTGCTAGAAAAAAATGGCTGCGACATACACTATCATATCAAAATCAAAAATGACCTGGATCACCTTACCCATTTGCGATAATCATGGAAAATCCGCTGATTCATATCACCATCATCGACCGCAATGGCGAAGAAAATACCTATGAGGCACCCACCGACATGGGACTTGACTTCATGGAGTTTTGCAAAGCCAACGAATTACCCGTGAAAGGTGAATGTGGGGGCATGGCCATGTGCGCCACTTGCCAAGTTTACGTGTTGAGCGATCATGCGCTACCAGAGCCGTCAGACGATGAACTGGGCATGCTTGACCAAGCATTTTTTGTCAAAAACAACAGTCGGCTCGGATGCCAATTACACCTCTCTCCTGAAATGGATGGACTCAAGGTGCAGTTAGCCCCAGAAAATGATTGAGAAATTTTGAAATATCTTGCTGAATTCATTGCATTTGGTTATCTTTGCAGTCCTTTTTAACAGAAATGGCAAATCATAAGTCCGCAATCAAGAGAATCAGAGCAAACGCTGCCAAGCGCGATCTCAACCGCTACCAGCACAAAACTGCTCGTAATATCGTGAAGACCATCCGCAAGGCTACCTCTAAAGAGGAGGCTGTTAAGTTGTTGACAAACGCTTTCTCAGCGTTGGACAAATTGGCGAAGCGCAATGTCATCCACAAGAACAAAGCTGGCAACTTGAAATCAAGTTTGCAAAAGCATGTAAACTCTTTGGCGTAAGTCGAACAGTTTAAGGATATTAAAAAAGACGGCCTCTGCCGTCTTTTTTGTTTTAATTGCGTTTTCTTAACAACCACAGCAGGCTCTACCCAATGGTTGAACCCGAGATGGCCATGCCATCAACCCCATTCCAAACCCAACTGCTGTAGCCCTTCTTTGATTCGTTGCAGCCCCGTATTGCCCATCCCATGGGCCTCAGCCACTTCTTTTGGGCTGTAGCTTAGTAAATCTTCTACGGTGTTGATGTTGAGCGACAGCAAAACACGGAGGGCTGGCGAAGCCAGCCCCCACGATAATATTTTAGGATCCATTTGTCGACAACGGTGCTCCATCGACTGTCGTAAATGCTGATTCAACTGCAAATTACAACGACTCATAAACTGAATTAATCAATCACCAAGGTGCCCACTTTCTCACCTTGAACCAACTTCATCAAATTGCCCTCGCCGTTCATATCGAATACCACAATGGGCTTGTTGTTCTCTTGACACAACGTAATCGCCGTCAAATCCATCACTTCCAATCCCAAATCATACACCTTCTTGAAAGAAATCTCGTCGTATTTTACCGCACCCGCATTCTTCTTAGGATCACTGTCGTATATGCCATCCACGCGGGTTCCTTTGATAACCACATCCGCCTCAATCTCCACCGCACGCAACGAAGCCGCCGTATCGGTAGTAAAATAGGGATTTCCAGTGCCAGCACCAAAGATTACCACCCTGCCTTTCTCTAGGTGACGTATCGCCCTTCTACGAATAAAAGGCTCTGAAATTTGTTCCATTTTGATGGCCGATAACAAACGGGTCGACATACCCACTTTTTCAAACGCGCCTTGCAAAGCCATCGCGTTAATCATGGTTGCCAACATACCCATGTAATCGCCCGTTGCGCGGTCTACCACGCCTCCTTGAGCCCCTTGAACACCGCGGAATATATTTCCGCCTCCAATCACCACCGCCACTTCTACGCCTGCCTCTACAACCTTTTTCACTTCCTTGGCATACGTCTCCAACACCTTGGCATCGATGCCATAAGACTGTGAACCCAACAGGGCCTCTCCACTTAATTTCAGTAGTATTCTTTTGTACCTCATTTTTTGTTGTAATATTAGCAAAAAAAATCCCTCTTTCGAGGGATTTAAAATTTCTTGATTATCCGAGTTGCACTCGCTTGAATCCGCAAACGGTGAGACCAGGCTCAACGCTCGACAAATACTTCTCAATGGTCATAGAACCGTCTTTCACGAAATCTTGAGCCATCAAAGTAGATTCTTTAAAGAATTTCTGCAACTTACCTTCAGCGATACGATCGATCATGGCCTCAGGCTTACCCTCTGCACGGGCTTGCTCACGACCAATTTCCAATTCTCGGTCGATGGTGTTAGCATCCACACTGTCGCGATTCACAGCCACAGGATTCATCGCAGCAATCTGCATCGCTACATCTTTACCTGCAACCAAGTTGGCATCATTGGCAGCGTTGTTGAACTCTACCAATACACCCATACGGTTCGCACCGTGGATATAAGATACTACGTTGGCACCTTCTACCAACTCGTATTTGCTCACGTCGATTTTCTCGCCAATCTTAGCCACTTCCTCCAACAAACGGTCAGCAATGCTCACACCGTCGATAGACAAAGCCTTCAAAGCATCAACATCGGCTGATTTGTTTTCCAAAGCCACCGCAGCGATGTTTTTTGCCAAGGCGATGAAGTTTTCGTTCTTCGCAACGAAATCTGTCTCACAGCTCAACAATACAATCACACCCGCTTTACGCGCCTCGTTGATGGTTGCAATAACACAACCCTCAGTAGCTTCACGGTCAGCACGCTTCGCCGCAATTTTCGCGCCTTTCTTGCGCAAGAAATCTACAGCCGCCTCGAAATCACCGTTAGTTTCTACCAAAGCATTTTTGCAATCCATCATGCCCGCACCGGTCATTTGGCGCAGTTTATTTACTTCTGATGCACTAATAGTTATCATAGTCAATTCAATTATGCTTCAGCAGCAACTTCTTTCTCAGCAACAGCAGCTGATTCGTCCTCTGATTTCTCACGCTTGCGCTCTTGGCTACCTTCGATGATGGCATCCGCGATTTCACGAGCGATCAAATGGATAGACTTAGAAGCGTCATCGTTTCCTGGGATTGAATAATCAACCACTGTAGGATCTGAGTTTGTATCTACCAAAGCAATGGTGGGGATACCCAAACGAGTAGCCTCAGACACGGCAATGTGCTCGCGCTTTACATCGATAATGAAAATAGCACCTGGCAATTTGGTCATATCTTCGATACCACCCAAAATCATCTGCAACTTGGCCTTTTCACGGTCCAACATCAAACGCTCCTTCTTGTTGATGCGCTCAAATGTACCGTCTGTAACCATCTTGTCGATATTCTGCATGCGCTTGATGCTCTTGCGTACAGTCTGGAAGTTGGTCAACATACCACCCAACCAACGCTCAGTGGTGAAAGGCATGTTGGCACGCTTCGCTTCTTCAGCCACGATTTCCTTCGCTTGCTTCTTGGTAGCAACGAACAAAACCCTGCGGCCTGAACGAGCAATGTTCTTAGCAGCCGCTTTGGCTTCTTCCAACTTGCTTTCGGTTTTTTTCAAATCAATGATATGGATACCATTCTGTTCCATAAAAATGTATGGAGCCATCTTGGGATTCCATTTGCGGGTAAGGTGACCAAAATGTACACCTGCTTCCAACAAATCTTGCTGAGTATATGCCATGGGTATAATTAACGTTTAGAGAACTGGAAGCGACGACGTGCCTTTTTCTGACCTGGCTTCTTACGCTCAACAACACGTGAGTCACGTGTCATGAATCCTGCCTGTCTCAAAGGTGATTTCAATTCTGCATTGATGTCAACCAAAGCCTTAGAAATGGCCAAACGAACCGCTTGCGCCTGTCCGCTTACACCACCCCCACAAACATTTACCTGAACGTCGAACTTGCCGGCGTTATCGGTCAATGCCATAGGAGCCTGAATGGCTGATTGATGCCAAGACAATGGGAAGTATACTTCCAATGGCTTCTTATTTACAATGATGGTTCCGTTACCTTCTTTCAGGTATACGCGTGCTACAGCGGCTTTTCTTCTGCCTGAGGTGTTTATCATAGGGCTCAGTTTTCAGTATTCATTACTTTGGGTTGTTGTGCCGCATGAGGATGCTCTGATCCCTCGTACACAAACAAGTTGGTAAACAAACGACGCCCCAAACGGTTCTTAGGCAACATGCCCTTCACCGCCATCTCGATCAAACGAGCAGGCTTCACATTCTTCGCCAAGGTGCTTCTCTGTCCACCAGGAAAACCTGTGTGACGCAAATACTCTTTCTTGTCGAACTTTCCCGCCGTCATCACAACATGAGCCGCGTTGATCACGATCACGTTGTCACCACAGTCCACATGGGGAGTGTAAGAAGGCTTGTTCTTGCCTCGCAATACCGAAGCAATTTGAGAGGCCATACGGCCTAATGTCTGTCCATTTGCGTCAACCACAAACCACTGCTTGTCGGCAGTCATTTTGTTAACCGAAACGGTTTTGTATGTACTCAGCGGATTCACGTTTGTAATTCTTACGTAGTTTTTGGGGTTGCAAAAATAGGATATTTTATGTATTTGAGCAAGATATCCACAACTTTTTTTCATGCTTTCTTCGATTGGACACCAAAAGAATGGTTCCTGTAGGTAAAAACCCGTCGCAAAACATCGGAAAATCGATAAAAATCGTCCTGCCTACCAATCGTCCTCGTCGGGCTGATAAGGCTGCTGCAGTGTCTTCTTCAATCCCGTCACCACCTCATTCACCTCAAAATCAGCCGACAACAAATAACGGTCGGTGAATTGATAGCCCTTCTTCAATCGCATATAGTGCTCATGGTATGTCCGTGAAATTTTCGTGCTCAACCCTTCCTCCGCTTCTACATGCACAAAATTGCCGAACTGATACTTGTACCTACTGTCCTTGAATCGCAACGTCAATCGATACTCCATCATCCCCTCCTGCTTTTTGTTATACTGTCCGTACCTACAAATCATGGGCGCAGTCACCTTCAACACGATCCGCTCTGCTACCTTGTCCTCAATCACCATCTTCTTGTAACCCTCCTTGCCCAAACGCTGAACCAAATATTTCTTGGCACGCCAGTACAAAGAATCAGCACCGCAGTTTTCACACATCTCATCCTCAATGATATTCTCGTAAAAAATAATCTCACGCATGCTGTCGTAAGGGGGCACAAACCTTATGTATGGAGCGCGCTTTACCACCGGATCCGCCGCCGATGATCCGCCATCCATTCCCCAACCACCGTCGCCACCACCAGAAGTTGCACCACTGTCCTTGGCCGCCGTATCTGCACTGCCGGCATCGGCACCAAAACCCCACTGACCAAAAACATCACCAGGCATCGCCATCACTGTAAGCAGTATCACTGCCCATCGTAACCAAGATTTCTCTTGCGCATTACGAGTATATCTCATCGTATTGTGTTCTAATTAATAATTAATTCTGCGAATATAAGGAGAGGAGACCTGCAACCGCCGCGCGCTTCACATGCCGCCTCCGAATTCATTACACACAAACGACAAACTGCTCAAATTATTTTACACTTTGCCAGGAAATCTTCCCTTACTAAAAATTCTACCCGCCGGCTTGCCCTTGCGCAACTGAATTTGCTCCTCCTGCGGCAAATGCGTCACCGACCTACAAGCCTCCGAACAGCAGTGTTCGTATTTCTCCGCACAAAACGCACACTGAATGAACAACAAATGGCATCCCGTATTCGCGCAATTGATGTGCGTGTCCGCCGGCGCCCCACATTGATGGCAAGAAGCAATCACATCATCCGATACACGCTCCGCCAACCGCTGATCAAACACAAAATTTATCCCCTTGAACTTGTTCTCAAGTCCCGCCGATTTCACCTGATTCACGTAATTGATGATCCCTCCCTCCAAATGATATACCTCATTGTAACCATTGTGCTTCATCCAAGCACTGGCCTTCTCGCATCGAATACCACCCGTACAATACATCAAAATGGGCTTGTCCTTCTCCTCCTTGTACAAATCCAACACCCGCGCCAACTCTTCCCGAAACGTATCTGTATCCGGACAGCTAGCCCCCTCAAACCTACCCACCTCACTCTCATAATGGTTGCGCATATCAACCACCACCGCATTCGGGTCGGCCATCTTCTGATTCCATTCCGCAGCCGCCAAATACTTGCCGCGATTCTGCAAACTAAACGTTGGATCACTAATCCCATCGGCCACAATCTTCTCCCTTACCTTGATGTCCAATTTGATAAAACTCTTCTGTTTCTCTTCGATGGCCACATTCAACCGAATGTTGTTCAAGAAATCAATCGTGTATAAATCCGCTTTAAACGACTCAAAATGAACCGATGGCAAAGCAATCTGAGCATTGATGCCCTCCCGGGCGATGTAAATCCTCCCCACAACCTCCAACCGACTCAACCGCAAAAACAAATCATTGCGGAATGCCATGGGATCCTCAATGGGATGATAACAATAAAAAGAAATGGTGGTGTAAGGACGAACATCGGCATACATCCGACGTTTCAGTTCCTCCCGGTTCACAATGTTTTGCAATAACATGGACAGAGATATATTAATGATTGAAGTTCCACAAAATTACAAAAACTCCTACAAAAAAAGCCCCGCTTTCGCAGGGCTTTTTTAATTACATATCAATGAATGTGTGATGATAATATCGCTTTCTGGGTGGCTTGCAAGACTTACCCTTGGTAGTTACACAAGCTTCAAACACCATCGCCGCTCCAAAAAACAACAACAGTATCAGAACAGCCCCTTTCTTTGATTTCATACACTAAAAACGAACTGCGAACGAAAAAATTGTTTAGCTCAACACAATTAGTGACGAACCACAATCTTGCTGTTCAAGTTCTTGCTGTTGCCGTTAACCGATACCATGTATACACCGTTCGACCAATCAGCAACGTTCATGCTCAACGCACCAGCATTCAAGTTACCGTTGAATACTACCTTGCCCTGCATGTCAGTTACCACAACCGCCGCGTTACCCATTTCCTTTGCCTCAACCACAAATACGCTGTTGGCAGGGTTGGGGTACAAATTCAAGTTTTGCTCAACCGCCTCTGTACCTACCAATGCGATAGGGAAGGTCTCCGATTGCAATACCTCTTTGGTAGTGGCATCCTGAACAAAAACAACAACCGCCAAATCATTCCAAGTTTCAACACTGTTCTCTGTCAAATGATTGATGTGCTGAGCAGCTGAACCATCCGTAGGCAAGCGATAGCCACCATTGAATGTATAAGCGATCTTCTTGGTTACCTTGGTGTCTTTCTTTAAAGGCGTCAATACCTGTCCAACAGAACCCGTCATCATCTTCTTCATCACCTTTTCAAACTTGGTTTCACCGTTAGACTTTTTGTTGGCATAGGTAATACCTTCAACAATCACGGCATGCAACTTCAAATTGTTACTCGCATTATCCAACAAAGGATTCAAGGTCACATCCAAAGTCACAGTGTTCTTCCATGTCAAAGACACACTTCCAGTAATTTCAACAAAAGCGGGCTTGGCTTGGAAATCATCATACAAACCTGTTGAGAATGAACCTGCGTTTCCATCCCATCCACCATCTACCTCCATGCGAGGCACAGTATTGATGCCGTAGTACGATGTACGATCACGTACTTCCTGCGTGCAATAAGGATCGCCTGTTCCAGGCCAATACACCTGATACTTGATTGTGCTGTGCTTGGTTTTGTTCGCAATCACGTTGTTGTAGTTGATGTTACCTTGTGTGCAAGGACCACAAGTAGATGAAGAAAATACCTCATTCAAAATCTTGCGATCAACCGCTTTATCAAAAACAATCACAGTTTTGCTTGCGCTATTGTTACCCACTTTGGTATCATTGGCACCGTTCACTTTGACAATTTTTACTGCAATGGCGTGTGAACCAACTGTAACCCCAGACCATTTTGTTGGATGAGAAACGTTGGCTTTAGCACCAGAAGCAATGTTCAATCCGGTAATTTTGCCAGCCACCGCTGCACCACCATCTACTGTGTATTCTACATCCATAGAGGTAATCGAATTGGTACCACCATTGATCACACCGAAAGCAATATCCACCGGTGCATTTTTCACACTAATATAATTTCCCAAGTTCAATGCAGTGATACCCGCTTCATCAGCAGGCTGACTGCCTGGCAAGAAAGTATAATAAACGTTATCTGCAGTGGTAGGATCATTCACGGCTTTCATGCCATAAGCAGGGGTTTCACTTACTTTGATTGCAGTGCTGCCATCAATTTGGATACCCACAGAAATTTTGGAAGCCGCAGTACCATTGTAGCGCTGGTCAACGATGTAAATGTTGTTGGTTCCCTGCTCCAACACGATGCTGGCATAAATCCAACCCGTTCCAATGTTGGCTTCAGAACAACTGTTGTATTGAATCCAATGCTGACGCTTGCCTGTAGTACCGAAGGTTTTTGTCACTACATAGTCACCCGTAGCGGTTGCACCCACACCCCAAACACACACCGATTGATTGGGAAGTCCCGAGTTGGGCAAATCGGCATTCACCGCAGAGGGCGTTGTAGTTGACGCTACGTCAAACGTGACAACACCGTTGGCAGACACCTTGTAGCTTGTCACATCCTGATCATTGAATTTGAATGCAAAAGGCAAACTCTGCGATGCACTCCACATTTCATTTTGAGGGCCGGTCAACAGCGTTGTCCATCCAGTTGGCAAACCACCCCCTGGAGGGTATTCTGCATCGCCATTCAACCCGCCTGGATTACCCGTTCCAGTACCCGGAGCCACGTAGTATCCCGTCTGCGCAAAAGCACCCAACGACACCACAGCCATCAAAGAAAGTATTGTTTTTTTCATAATTTATTGATTCTATTCATAGCAAATGTAAGGAAAACTCTCAATGCACCAACCCTTCGTACTCCACCAAAATGCGATCCAATGTGGCCCGAATCTCGTCCGGAACCTCGCACCCCACCAACTTCACCCGAAAATCCTTGAAATTCGGCAACCCCTTGAAATAGTTCGCATAATGCCTACGCATTTCAAATACACCAACCTTGGGACCCTTCCATTCCACACTCTTCTCAAAATGGGTTCTACAAGCATCCAAGCGCTCTTCCAAAGTGGGCCCTTCCAACACCTCACCCTTGGCCATGAAATGCTTCACCTCCCTGAAAATCCAAGGATATCCGATGCTCGCCCTGCCTATCATGATCCCATCCACCCCATAGCGATTTCTGTATTCCAATGCCTTCTGTGGCGTATCGATATCGCCGTTCCCAAAAATGGGAATCTGTATCCTGGAATTATTCTTCACCTTCGAAATCAACGTCCAGTCCGCCTCGCCCTTGTACAACTGCACCCGCGTTCTGCCATGAATGGTTAAAGCCTTAATCCCCACATCCTGCAATCGCTCCGCCACCTCTTCGATGTTCTTCGTGCTATCATCCCAACCCAACCGTGTTTTTACCGTTACCGGCAAAGAGGTGCTTTTCACCACGGCCGATGTCAATCGAACCATCAAATCAATGTCCTTCAACACCCCCGCACCCGCGCCCTTGCAAACCACCTTCTGCACCGGACAACCAAAATTGATGTCCAACAAATCCGGCTGCGTAGCATCCACAATCTTGGCCGCCAAACCCATGGCCTCCTCGTCGCCCCCGAAAATTTGGATGCCTATCGGACGTTCATAATCGAAAATATCCAGCTTTTGTAGACTCTTAACCGCATCGCGAATCAACCCCTCACTACTGATAAACTCGGTGTACATCAAATCGGCCCCATGCTGCTTGCACACATACCGAAACGGCGGATCACTCACGTCTTCCATGGGTGCCAACAACAACGGAAATTCTCCCAACGCTATGTCGCCAATTTTTACCAACTTTGCTGCAAAGTTACGGATGCTTTCACAAACCCCTTCCACCAATCCACTTAGAAATCTGTGGGGCGTAGGCGCCCTGCTCTTCACCATCATCGTTTTTAGCTTGGTGGGCTTAGGCCTCTCCCAACTCATGGGCAAAGTCCTCTACGGGTTAACAGCCGAACAAACCTCGCAATTGCTCAACCACCCTTCGCGTACCGCCTTGGGCATCAACGTATTGCGCTGGGGCAACTTACTGCAATTCACCGCCTTCATGGCCATACCCGCCCTGCTCATTACCCTCATCGCACAATACAAACCCAACGAAATTGGCGGCTATACCCAATCGTTGAGCCCTAAAAAACTCCTGGGCTCCACCCTCCTAGCCATCGGCATGATCCCGCTTGTGGCCCTGTCTACTGCGTTTTTCAAACACCTTCCGCTGGGTGATTTTTCCCGGGCGTTTGCGCTGCTCGACACCAAACGTCAAGCCATTTTTGAGGCGATGCTCGACATGGAAACCCTCCCAGAACTCTTTGTCTGCCTGTTCATCCTGGCCCTCATGCCCGCCCTGTTTGAGGAATATGTCTTCCGCGGACTCATCACCACCCTGGCCGCGCAAAGTTTTCAAAAACGACGGAGCGCCGTACTCTTTCAAGCTTTCGTTTTCGCTACCATCCACTTTTCGCCCTTCGAATTCATGGGCATTTTCGCCATGGGCTTGCTCTTCGGACTGGTCTATGTCGCCACCGGCTCGCTCTGGTATTCTACCCTCTCGCACTTCATTTTCAACGGCAGCACCGTGCTCATGCACTTCCTCGCACTACAGCAATTCCAAAAAACAGGTATTTTCTTCAACGCCGAAGCTTGGTTAGCCCAACCCGCCGTAAACATTTTGGCCATTCCGATTACATCAGCCGGACTTTTCCTCACCCTCAAAAAATAACGCCATGAACAATTTCACCCTGCGCGCCATCTCCGGATTTTTCTATGCGATAACCGTTGTGGGTTGTATCCTGCTTTCACCCGCTACTTTGTCGATACTCATGTTTGTCATCGCATTTTTCTGCGCCTTCGAATGGGCCCGGATTCACGAGGCAAGCAAACGTGCGGCCCGGGGCTTTGGCCTATACACTTGGCTGTTTTTATCGCCCTTCGTCACCAACCTCACCCCTTTGCAAGCCGCTGGCATCGCTGCCCTCATTGCCCTTTTGTGGATCACGCATCGCCTCTTTACCCAAGGCATCGCCGCCCTCAACCACGCCAAAAATCTGGGCCTCGGCATCCTATATATCGCCTTGCCCATCTACCTGTTTTTGTTGCTCGCCCAAAGTCAACACTTGGCTTCCGGAGCACCCCACACAGCCCATGCCTTCAATTACCTGACTTGGCCATCGGGTGGCTTCATAAGTCCCAAACCCGGACCCGAATGGCCTGCCATGTGGAACGCCCCCAACTACTTGCGGGGCCCCGTTTTGCTGGTCTTTGTCCTCATTTGGAGCTCAGATACCTTTGCCTACCTCACCGGTAGGGCCTTCGGAAAAACCCCCTTACACGCCGAACTATCGCCCAAGAAAACTTGGGAAGGGTTCATCGGGGGCACCCTGCTCACCGCGGCCGTTGGCGCCTATTGTTTTTACGCCTTCTTTGACATCACCAACCTCTGGCAAGGCACCATCCTTGGGGCACTCATGAGTGTGTTTGGTACCGCCGGAGACCTGTTCGAAAGCGCCCTCAAACGCGAAAAAGGCATCAAAGACAGTGGCCAATTTCTACCCGGTCACGGCGGTGCTTTGGATCGCTTCGATGCCTTCCTTTTTGGCTGCCTCCTGATGTGGGCGTTGGCACAAATTTGGCCGATGACCCAGGCCACTGCCACCGGCACCGCCACCCCCTTTTAAACACTTCGCTGCGCGATTTTTATACCTCACCCATTTTGGGTAAATTTGCGTTCGATTATGAGCGCTCCTGATACTTCTTTCCTGTCCAATGCCGATCCTGTAGCCATCGACAACCTCTACCAACAATACCAAGCCAATGCCGAAAGCGTGGATTTTGGCTGGAGAAAGTTCTTCGAAGGCTTCGATTTGGGCACCCAGAAATTTGAATCCGGCGACGCCATCAGCGAAGATGCACTCAAAGAAATCCACGTCATGAACCTCATCCAAGGGTACAGACAGCGTGGACACCTCTTCTCTAAAACCAACCCCTTGCGTCAGCGCCGGCAGTATACCCCCACGCTCGATATCCAAAATTTTGGCCTCGAAACCGCCGATTTGGAAAAGACCTTCAACGCCGGCCACGAAGTGGGCATGGGTCCTGCCAAACTCAAAGACATCATCGCCCTACTCGAAGAAACCTACTGCCAAAGCATCGGCTGCGAGTTTAGCTATATCCGCGACCCCAAACGCCGCGAGTGGTTGCAAAATCGCTTTGAACAGACCAAAAACGTTCCCAACCTCAACACCGACGAAAAACGTCACTTCCTCAAGAAGTTGAACCAAGCCACCGTGTTTGAAAACTTCTTGCACACCAAATACATCGGCCAAAAACGCTTCTCCTTGGAAGGATTGGAGTGTTTGGTACCCGCCCTCGATGCGGTGGTTCAGTATGGTGCCGGTCTTGGTGTAGAAGAGTTTGTCATGGGCATGGCGCACCGCGGTCGCTTGAACGTATTGGCCAACATCTTTAACAAAACCTACAGCCAAATTTTCGGCGAATTCGAAGGCAAAGTCTTCCAAAACGAAACCGAAGAAGGGTTCGAAGATTTTGAAGGAGATGTAAAATACCACCTCGGTTACAGCACCGATATCGATACCGCCAGTGGCAAAAAAGTACACTTGCGCTTGGCCGACAACCCCTCACACTTGGAAGCGGTTAATCCCGTGGTGAAAGGACTCGTTCGCGCCAAACTCGACACCAAATACCAAGGCGATGTCACCAAAATCTGTCCGATTTTGATCCATGGCGATGCCGCAATCGCAGGTCAAGGCATCATGTATGAAGTGGTGCAGATGAGTGGTTTGGAAGGCTACTACGTGGGAGGAACCATCCACGTGGTTACCAACAACCAAATCGGTTTTACCACCAACTACCTCGACGCCAGAACCTCTACCTATTGCACCGATGTGGCCAAAGTAACCCTTTGTCCCGTGTTGCACGTGAATGCCGACGATGTAGAAGCCGTTGTGCATGCTGTGAAATTGGCCATGGCCTATCGCCTCGAGTTCAACCAAGACATTTTCATTGATCTGTTGGGATACCGCAAATACGGACATAACGAAGGCGATGAGCCCCGTTTTACACAGCCGGCGATGTACAAACTGATCGATAAACACCCCAACCCCAGAGAGATTTACAAGCAAAAACTCATGGAACGCGGCGATATCGATGCGGCTTTGGCCCAAGAGATGGAAGCCGATTTCCGCGCCCAACTGCAAGCCAAATTTGAAGAAGCCAAAGGCGATTTCAAACCCAAAACGTCCGATGTAAAAAATACCTGGAAAGGGTTCCACCACGCCAAACCCAAAGATTTCCAAAACCCGGTAAAAACAGGCGTTGATGTAAAAACCCTGCAAACATTGGGCAAAAAATTGGCCTTCATCCCTGAAGACAACTTGCCCATCAAAAAAGTACAAAACCTGTTCGCCGATCGCGCAAAAATGGTTGATAACGGCACCTTCGATTGGGCCATGGGCGAATTGTTGGCCTATGCCACCCTGTTGGCCGAAGGTCACCCAGTGAGAATCGTGGGTCAAGATGTGGAGCGTGGAACTTTCTCGCACCGACATGCGGTCATCAAAAAGGAAGACAGCGAGCAAGAGTATGCGCCGTTGAACAACCTCACAGAGAGTCAGGCCAAATTGAGCATTTTCAACTCTTTGTTGAGCGAATACGCGGCATTGGGTTACGAATACGGATATAGCACCAGCACCCCCAACGGACTAACCATTTGGGAGGCTCAGTTCGGCGATTTCTCGAACGGTGCACAGATCATCATCGACCAATTCATCGCCAGCGCCGAAGCCAAATGGGGCAAATTTAGCGGCTTGGTGATGTTGTTGCCACACGGACAAGAAGGCCAAGGACCTGAGCATTCCAGTGCGCGTTTGGAGCGCTACCTGCAGTTGTGCGCCGGTTCGAACATGCAAGTGTTGAACTGCTCAACCCCGGGTAGTTTGTTCCATGCGATGCGCCGCCAGTTGAAGCGTGACTTCCAAGTTCCGATGGTAATCATGAGTCCCAAGAGCTTATTGCGTCACCCCAAGTGCGTAAGCACGATGAAAGACCTCAGCGAAGGCGAATTCCAAGAGGTCATCAACGACAACCAAGTAGCGAAAAAGGTGCGCAGGGTGGTTTTCTGCACCGGTAAAATCTACTACGATATTTTGGCTGGCAAGGAAGCGGGCAACCACAGCGATGTGGCCATTGTGCGCATCGAACAGTTGTATCCATTGCCAGAGTGGAAGTTGGCTGAGATTTTCGAACAGTACAAAGGCGCCGAATTCTGCTGGGCACAAGAGGAACCCAAAAACCAGGGCACTTGGTTGCATTTGGCTCGCTACGATTTCCCATCGGCTTTGCGATACATCGGCAGAAAGAGCAGTGCATCACCCGCCACGGGCTACAAGAAAATCTACGACAAAGAACAAGCCGAGATTGTTGCGGCGTGTTTTGCATAATTATCGTATGATCCATTAAGGATCCGATTCATCGTCTTCAACTACAACGACGGTCATCGCCCTCAACTATCTAAGAATATTTATTTGAAGCGATAAACCTTGGGTTTTTCAATAACCTCATGAACAATTGTGCAACTTTCATCGTTTAGTATTTTGTGATAACTTCATCAGGAAAAAGCGGTTTTTATTTCAAAGAATTTGAACCCAAACCCATTTCTCCTTTTGACAAACTATTCGATATTTTCAAGGAGCTCATTGTGCATACTGCTGGCGACTTCGATGAAGCCATTGACTGGTTGCGCGAGCTAGACAAAGAATATGTGCTCACCGATGAAAACTACACCATTGACGATTTCATTGAAGACCTAAAAGCAAAAGGGTATATCAAAGACGACATTGACCCCAACGGCGATAGCGGAATCGCCCTAACCGCAAAAATAGAAAGGGCTATTAGACAGTCGGCCCTGGATGAAATATTTGGGGATATATGCAAAAATGGAAGCGGCAATCACAAAAGCAAAGCTACCGGACAGGGCGATGAGCTTACGGGTGAATTCCGACCCTATCAATTTGGCGATGGTATTGAAAAAATATCCCTCACCGAAAGCTTAAAAAATGCGCAAATCAACAATGGCGCACAAACATTTCAACTCACTGAAGAAGACCTGGTGGTTGAGGACACCCAATACAAATCCCAAATGAGTACGGTTTTGATGATCGACATCAGCCACTCCATGATTTTGTATGGCGAAGACCGTATAACCCCCGCCAAAAAAGTGGCCATGGCTCTTACAGAACTCATCACCACGCGATACCCCAAAGACACCATCGATATTCTCGTTTTTGGCAACGATGCCTGGCGAATCCCCATCAAAGACATTCCCTATTTAACCGTGGGACCCTTCCATACAAACACCGTGGCTGGATTGCAATTGGCCATGGACATCTTGCGGAGAAAACGAAACACCAACAAGCAAATCTTCATGATCACAGACGGCAAACCCAGCTGCGTTCGTGAAAAAGATGGTACTTATTACAAAAACAGCAATGGTTTGGATGCCTACATCACCGAAAAGTGCTACACCCAAGCCGCCCAAGCCCGAAAACTTCACATTCCCATCACCACGTTTATGATAGCCAGAGACCCCTACCTACAACAGTTCGTAGACACCTTTACCGAGGCCAACCAGGGCAAGGCTTTCTATACCGGTTTAAAAGGTTTGGGTGAAATGATCTTTCAAGATTACGAATCAAACAGGAAAAAAAGACTGAAATAACATGATAACAAATTTAGGTGAACTCAAATCCTCAGGATACCAAAGTCAGTCTATCAAAGATGAACTTCGCAACAACCTTATCAAAAACCTAGAGGCCGGAACCACCGTATTTGAAGGCGTTCATGGCTTTGAAAATTCTGTGATTCCAGAACTGGAAAGAGCCATCCTCTCACGCCACAACATCAATTTGCTTGGATTGAGGGGACAGGCAAAAACCCGCCTCGCGCGAATGATGGTTCAACTACTGGATGAATATATTCCCGTGGTTGCCGGTTCCGAAATCAACGACGACCCCCTCGCCCCATTGTCGCGCTATGCCATTGATTTAATTGCCGAAAAAGGCGACGATACACCCATCACTTGGCTGCACCGCTCAGACAGATTTTCGGAAAAATTGGCCACCCCAGATGTAACCATCGCTGATCTCATTGGCGATATTGACCCCATCAAAGCCGCCCACCTCAAACTCTCTTATGCTGATGACCGCGTGATCCACTTTGGGATGATTCCCCGGGCCAATCGCTGTATTTTTGTGATCAACGAAATCCCCGATTTACAGGCGCGCAACCAAGTGGCCTTGTTCAACATCCTTCAAGAAGGCGATGTGCAAATTAGGGGCTTCAAAATTCGATTGCCCCTAGATGTTCAATTTGTGTTCACGGCCAATCCGGAAGATTACACCAACCGCGGCAGCATCGTAACCCCACTGAAAGACCGCATCGGGTCTCAAATATTAACCCATTACCCAGAAACCATCGCCGTCGCCCGAAAAATATCCGCCCAAGAAGCACGTATCAACGCGGCACAGTCGAGCCGGGTATATGTGCCCGATTTGGCCTATGATGTGATTGAGCAAATTGTTTTTGAAGCACGCAAAAGCGACTATATAGACCAAAAAAGTGGCGTCAGTGCCCGCATGAGCATTTCTATGTTGGAGAACCTCATCAGCACCGCTGAACGCCGTGCCCTGATCAACAAAGAGACGAAAACCACCCTCCGTATATCCGATTTCATGGGCACAATTCCGGCCATCACCGGCAAAGTGGAATTGGTCTACGAAGGTGAACAAGAAGGGGCTGCCTTCGTGGCCGAAGAACTCATCGGCGCCGCCATCAAAGCCGTGTTTTCCGCCCGATTCCCCAAAATCGAAAAGCTATCCAAACAATCCGAAATCGGCCCTTATACCAGCATCATGGAAACCATTTTTGCCGAAGGAGGCGTTGTACTTTACGATGAATCGGATACCAAGGAATACGCTGAAACCCTCAATGCCATCGAGCCATTAGAGTTTTTATTAAACCGGTATCAGCCCGATTTTCCCCAAAACGATAAACTCTTCCTCAAAGAATTGGTCCTTTGGGCACTGGTAGAATATCAAAAATTGGGCAAAGAAAGACTGAAAAACGGCTTTCAATTCATCGATTTGTTTTAACCCCGCAACTCCCATAAACCCACATTCTCCACGTGATGGGTGTGTGGGAACATGTCCACGGGCTGAACCTTCACCAAGCGATACGCCACATCCAACAACGCGGCATCCCTCGCCTGAGTCGCTGGATTGCAACTCACGTAAACAATGCGCTTGGGTCTGGCCTCCAACAACCGCTCAACCACACTCGGATGCATGCCATCGCGCGGTGGATCTGTGATTACCACATCGGGTCTGCCGTGCTCCGCAATGAACTCCGCCGTGAGAATATCCTTCATATCGCCTGCGTAAAATTTGCAGTTCTCCACCCCGTTTAACAACATGTTCTCTTTGGCATCCATGATGGCCTCCTCCACGTATTCTATCCCCACAACTTCCCTCGCCTGATCCGCCACAAACAAAGCAATACTGCCCGTTCCCGTATACAAATCATACACCAACTCACCGCCCGTTAACCCAGCAAAATCCTTGGTGATTTTATACAAATTTTCGGCCTGCAACGTATTTGTCTGAAAGAAGCTCTGCGGCCTCACTTTATACGTCATGTTGCCCAATCGCTCCGTTAAATAGGGCTTGCCCGCAAACAACTGTACCTCCAAATCCTGCAACGTATCGTTCCGCTTGGGATTGATCACATATACCAAACACACAATTTTATCAAATGTATCAGCGATGTACTGCATCAGCCCGGCATTCTCTTCACGCTCCTCGTGAAACGATACCAAAACCATCCACTCACCATCGCGATTGCACCGGAACATGATGTTGCGCATCTGTCCTTCCTGCTTAATCACATTGACAAATTCAATCCCCTTCGCCTCGCAATAGCCCTTCACCCCGCGCTGAATCAAATTCACGTAATCGGGCATCAAATGACAGGCCTCAATATCCAACACCTTGTCGAATTTTCCCGGCATATGAAACCCCAACGCCGTTGGAAAAGGCTCACCTTCGGCAGGCATCACCGTCACCCAACTGCGGTCCGCAAACGTCAATTCCAGCTTGTTGCGGTACCCATAAACCTGTCCACTACCCAAAATAGGCATCACTTCAAACCCTTCCACCTTGCCAATCCGCTCCATCGCATCCACCACCTGCTGCTGCTTGAATGCCAACTGATCCGCATATCCCAAATGCTGCCACTTACAGCCACCACATGTGCCAAAATACTGACACGTAGGATTCACACGCAACATCGATTTTTCATGAAACCGGATGATCTTGCCTTCCATGAAGTTCTTTTTCTTCTTCACGATCTGCACATCCACCACATCGCCCGGTGCAGCATATTTCACAAAAATTACCTGTCCGTCGTGACGGGCAATACAATGACCCTCGGCCGCAGCCGCTTCAATGGTCAGTTTCTCGAACAATCGAAACTCTTTTACTTTTCTAGCCATAAAGGATTAATGTCGCTTCTTCACCTCCGCCAACAACTTCAAAAATTGATCGGGGGGCAAATAGCCCGCCTGAGACGCCCGCTCATCGTTTTTGGCTGGATGAAATACAAAATAACTGGTGGGATATCCCCCGGGTTGTCCGTTCGACAACCAATACAACAACTCGTTGCTCTTCAAATTATACTTTCCAAAACTGTGCGTCATCTCCACTTCCGGGTTAAATTTTACACACACAAAATCTTGGTTCAATGCAGCAATAACCGCCGCATTGGTATAGGTCTCTCTGTCCATCACTTTGCACCAACCACACCAATCGGTGTAAGCATCCACGAGCAAAATTTTGTTTTCCGCCTTGGCCTTGTTATACCCATCGGCATATTCGTACCATTGCAATTTGCCAGAAACCGCTTTTTTCTCTCCCGATGCCGTATCGCCTGCCACCTTTGTTGTACTGTCTGATGCCGCATGTTCCTCCAAAGCCTGCGCCTTCAAGGCCATTTCTACCGCAGCACTGTCCGATGATTCAGCGCCAGATCCCTTGGCGTTGCAACCGCTTTGGGCGCCACCAATCAACAAGCCCATCACCATCAATCCCGAGGTAAATACGATGTTTATACTTTTTTTCATGATACTACTTTCGTTTTAAAACTAATGTCCAACGACATTACACTGTGCGTGAGTGAGCCCAAAGAGATGAAATCTACCCCCGCCTCAGCATACGACCGCAAATTGCCCAAATGAATGCCTCCCGAAGCTTCGGTTTCGCAACGCCCCGCGATTTCTTTCACCGCCTCAACACAGGCCTCTGGGGTGAAATTGTCGAGCATCACCCGCTGGATTCCGCCCAACGACAATACTTCTCTCACTTCGTTCATGTTGCGCGTTTCTACCTCTATGCCCAACGTCAATCCTTTCTCCTGCAAATACGCCTTGGTGCGATTCACCGCCGCGGTAATACCCCCAGCCGAATCATTGTGGTTGTCTTTCAACATCACCATGTCGTACAACCCGATGCGATGATTTTGTGCCCCGCCCATGGTAACCGCCCACTTTTCCAAAGTTCGAAGACCTGGCGTGGTTTTGCGCGTATCTAATATCCTTGCGCCCGTGCCCTCAACCAATCTCACTGCCTGATACGCTTGGGTCGCCACACCCGACAACCGCTGCATGAAGTTCAACATCAACCGCTCCCCAGCCAACAAGGCATGTACCCGCCCTTTCACCTCAGCAAGCTGCGTTCCAGATGGCAAATAATCGCCATCGCTGGCCATCGAAACCCATTCTATTTCAGGATCTAGCCTGCGCAAAATCACTTCGCCCAATGCCAACCCTGCCACCACTCCCTCTTGCTTGAGCAACAAGCGCGATTCGCCCATCGTTCCTTCCGGAATCGATGCCAAACTGCTGTGATCGCCGCTGCCGATATCCTCGGCCAAACAGCGATCAATCAAATCCAATATCTCGGCGCGCTGAAAATTCATCAATTCACCATCACATTGGTCACCGCCTGCTTCGTGGCGCCTTGAATCAAGACCAAATACTGTCCGGCCGACCAGCCCTTAACATCCAAGGTCATGCTACCACCTTGACGCTTGCCTTCAAAAACCGTACGCTCGTAAAAGTCGACCACAGTCACTTTTACTTCGCTGCCGTTGAAACCCGACAAATCAATGTGCATCACATCCGAACTGGGATTGGGGTAAATATACGCATTCACCACCGCATGGGGCTTGGTTGAAATGGTTGGACCGCCGCAAGCAGTTCCACCCGATACATACTTCATGGTAGAGAAATCAATGTAACAAGCCCACTCCGGATGGTCCACAAACGGATTTCGGTTCTTCTGAACAGAAGCCACGTATTCATGTCGGGCAATCTCCCATCCGTTGGGCGGGAATTGCTTACTCCAACGCTTCAATACATTCTGGTCTTGGTTCATCCCCAAAAACTCATTGGCCGTTGGAATGGTAAAAGGAGCACCAGCACGGTTGTACGTTGCACAGATATAGAAGTTTGAGCGACTCAATGCACCTTTGGCAAAATCGCGGGGTTCGTAAGCAAATCCACCCGCTGAATCCGTCCCAAATTTACCGCCATAAAAGTTCATGGTTACGGTCTTCAAATTGTTCATGGGATAGTTGCTGCGCACAGCGTTGACTTTGTTTTGGTGCACCAAATACAACAAATACAAATCACTGTAGTTGGCGCTGTCCTGACTCGCCTCACCCATCCAAGAATAGGGATAAGAGTGTTCGCGACTCAAATAATTCTGGTCGGCCACGTCAAAGAAAAACGGCGGAGTAAATACATAAGGATAGCCAGTATAGAAACAGTTGATGACTTTTTTACCATCAGTGGTATCGCGGGCATCAAAGTTTGAGGCCATGGTAGCACCAAAGTTGCTGTAATACACTTGGAAATGTGGACGTACGATGCCACGCAATTTCGACACCAACAGGGTATCTGCCGCAGTCAACGAACCATAGAAACTTCCTGGATTAAGTCCGGGGGTGGTATACTCCAAGGAACTCGCCGAGGTGCTGAAGTAATTGATATAGCTATCATAACCATTGAATGCAAACGCCTTCACATGGTATTTTGTAGCACCCCAAATGTTGTCGAAATTAACATCCGCAAGGGCTGCAGCGTGCATGATGCGGGCGCCATTGAGGTACTCACCACGCTGGTAAGCCACGCCATCCACGGGGGTGGCTGTGATGGGGGATGTGCTCAACATCACCAAGTAGCCATCGGCGGAAGAGGACGTAATCCCCAACACCGATTTCCAGGCCAGATTGCTCACCAAATTCAGGGCCCCGGGTGCCGATGATGGCTCGGTGGCCAAACGACCACGGATGGCATACACTTTCACGTTGAAGGGCAACTGCAAACTGTCGTTACTCAAAATACCCAAAGTGGCTTTCAAAGAACCCGCCGTTGCACTCTGATTCACATCAACCTTAAGCGTGGTGGATTCACCGGCTTTTACGGTTACCGGGAACGATTGCGCAGTGGTAAAGTCAGCCGCATGGGTGCCCGATTTTTGCAAACCTGTGATGTTAAGGTCGCCCAGTGTGCTATTATTCTTGATGGTAAGATCAAAGCTATTGGCATTACCCACACGGATTTCGTTGCCATTGATGAGGGTTTTTCCTGCGTAATCTACTTTGATTTCGGGTTTTGCACCGCCTTTGCCCGGACGTACTTCGATGTCGTCGATGGCCAAGTTGTACCCCGATGTTTTCGATGTGAAAATTAAGCGAGCGAAGCGAGCGGTACTGCCAACCTGGGCAAACAACTGCTTGGTGCCCATGGGCATGTCGGTATCCACTAATTTCTTTACCGATGTCCATGTACTGCCATCCGCACTCGCCTCCACATCAAACGTTCCCTTCCAAGCCGTCACTCCAGAAGCGGCAGTACCCGATGCGTAAAACCACAAAGTATCGGCTGCTCCTGTCCAATTGATCTTAACCCATTCGCCCGTTACGTCCAATCGGATCGCCGCAGGCGTACTCTTCACCAACGTGGATGAAGTATACACAAACGTACCCGAGGTGCCCTGATTCAAGGTAAATCCTGTTGGCGCCGCTGCAGGGTCGTTACAATTCCAAAATGCGGGCAAAGTGGCCTGTGAAAATGCCGTGCTAGCGCTACCCAAAAGGGCCAAGGCAAATCCGAATATTTTTTTCATGTTCATATTTTCTGTTCGATGTTAATAGGTAATTCTGATCCCCGTAGTGAATCTAAGCCCAGGAGAAATAAAGACTTCCAAATTCTTGGGATTAAAGGTATTGATGGGATTGCCGTCTACATTTCGATGCTGTCCGTCAGTGATGTAAACGTTGTTTGTTACATTGTTCACCATGCCATAAATCTGCACCTTCATCCCGCCTTTCATTGTCCATTTGTAGCCCCCTGTCAAATTCATGTACCAGTAACTCGGCAACATGAACGATTCCTGTCCTTTGTATTTACCAACCAATGCCGTAGGATCAAAATCCGCATAGTGCTTGGCAAAATGAATGTACTGCGCAGTGAAATAAGCCCCTTTCAAATAGGTAGGTTCCCAGCGCATCAACACCGCCACCTGCTGCTGAGCCGCATCGCCCACGTGCACGCCCTTGGCATCAAAATCAACTTTCGTGATGCTATCGCCCAAATCGTTGCGAACAATCACCTCCGAACCCGAATTCCAAATCCAATCGCCCATGCTCAAACTGCCCTCGATGGTTATGCCATCGCCCGCACGGAACGAGGCCTGCAATTCTGCACCCATGTGCCTAGCCCCCAAACCATTGATGTTGAAACTGTAGTTGTTACCGTCTAAGTCGGTGAACGTAGACAAAAAATCTACTGGCTTGTTCATCCACAACGTGTAATAAGCATTGAAATTCAAAGCCAAACGCTTCGATTTATAACCCGATCCGCCCTCCACCGCCATCACGCGCTCGTTGCGAATGTCGCGAACCTGTACGTTCCTGTTGTCAAATACATTGCTAAATCGGGTAGGACGGTTCAAATAACCCATGTTGCCAAACACGTTCATTTTGCGACTGATGTTGTGATTTAACCCCGTCTTAAACGTGAAACCCTTGCGCTGAATCCAAGCCGTTTTTTGTCCGTATTGACTGTCCAAATTCAACTTGAAATAATCGATTCGCTGCAACCAAGTATTCGAAACACTGGCATTCACAAACGCTGTAGTCCTATTTTTACTGTATTCCAATTCCCCAAACATCCCTGCCCAACGCACCAATCCATCGTTGTTGTACCCAAAAATATCGCCCGCGCGATACATGTGCTTGGCATTGAAAGCCGGATTCTTTTCAGACTGACTGGGAATGAAATAATCGCCGCCCAACAGGTTGTAGCCCTCGCGGTAATGCCTGCCACGATAAGTGCGCAAATCGATGCCGCCGGTGAGCGACCAACGGTTATTGAGTTTGTGTTGGGTGGTGTTCAACAAACCATACCAATTGTGATTGTTCACCGCGCGCTGCAAAATCCCAGCAGATTTATTTTCTGTCAACGAATACTTGGGATCAACTGGAGAGGTGAAATCACTGCCCGATGAATTCAGAAAATAAATGCCCTGAAAATCGTACTGACCGTAATTCTGAGGCAATTGAGGAATTTTTAATGTGCTGTTAGAACTCACACCGCCACCCCGACCGTATGAGGCGTAGGCCGTTGTGGTTACCAACGTTTTCTTAGAAACCGCCCAGTCATGCTTTACGTAAAACTGGGGTTTGTGGAACATATTCTCCCGCTCATTCAAAGCATATCTACGCGCCCAAACAGTGTCCGTTTTATCCGCACTTACCTTGGCCTCGTTAACATAACCCCAGTGCTGATTGTAGCGGTTCCCCTGGTTATAAGCCATCCGCGGAAGCACCGTATCTATGCCCAACTCCTGAGCCATTGCCCGATCATACATCGAAAGACGGGCCCGAAAACTCCGCTGACCATGACTCTGTGGAGCTCCAACTCCCACAAAACTCAAGGTATGCGAACCATGCGATTTGGTCTTCCATTGCTTCTCCACCTTCCCAAAATACGAGTACATGTCATCATAAAGATAGTCCACATATCCCGCACTCTGTCGTTTGGTTACGCTCAACAGAACGCCCCAACCACCCTTCAATCGACCACTGCAATAATTCATGGAAAATTGCTCATACTTGCTATCACCCATCTCCACGTTGGCCTCCAAACGAGACTGCTGAGAAATGCCCTTGGTGATAATATTCATGGTGCCGCCCACCGCCGGGTTGGCGATGCGTGAAGAACCCAATCCCCGCTGTACTTGGGTAAGGGCCGTTACATTCCCCAATCCAAACCAATTGCTCCAATAAACCTGACCATTCTCCATGTCGTTCACGGGAATTCCGTCCACCATTACCGCAATGTTGCGCTGACTGAATCCGCGAATGCTGATGCGGGCATCGCCAGCCCCTCCACCCTGTGAAGTTGCATATACCCCAGGCGTTTGGTTCAAAAGCAATGGCAAATCCGCACTGCCCAATCGCTCCGAAATGTCTTTTCCTGTAAAATTGGAATACGCCACCGGTGTTTTGCGGTCCTTGGCAACACTCGCCGTAATTTGAACCGCCTGCATCGCTGCACTTTGGTTGTCGAGCCGAAAATTAACATCCGTTATCAAATTGCGATCGGCCTGAACAAAAACCGTGTCGCCATCGAAACCCTCCAACTGAGCCATCAACATGTATTCACCCATGGGTAAAACCAAGGTGTAATTGCCATCTTTTCCTGAAAGGGCCGACTGATTTCGGGTTGTTACCTTCGCGCCTTCGAGCAATTCACCACTGATCGCATCAACCACCCTACCCTTTATCGTCACTTGGGCCAATGCCGTCATTGACAACATCAAACCCCATCCCAACAGGATAAACTTACGCATTATTTGATCAATTTGGCCGAAGCCTTGGCACCATTAACACCCACAAATTCCAGGGTATAAACACCTGCTGACAAATGAGATACATGCAAGGAATACTGCGACATGTCATCCATGCCCACATGGTCGTAATCAACAGCGATCAACTGCCCAGCCGCATTCAAGCAAACCAACTTTGACAGTTCAAACGGCAAGAAAACCGTGGCCGATGTTACGGCGGGGTTGGGGTATACTGACACCTGAGAAATCACCGGAGCTTTCACCGCGGCCGATGGATTCTGTGCACACAAACAAGTGTGAAAACCCAAAGAATCGAACATGTCGCGGGGATTCAAAACCCACTCCAATTTGGGATTAAATTCCAAGGGGTTCTTGGCAACACCCGTCATCACACTGTCTTTGCGAATCAACGTTTTGTCTAAAGTATACCATGTACCTGTGCCAGTGTAGGGAGGTTTATCGCTCCAAGCCGGACTTGGACGTTCGCCGATTTTTCCAAAAATATCAACGGGCACCCATTTTCCAGTGGCATCATTCAATTTATCCAATGACATCGCATCGTCACCATTGAAACTCATGCTATAACTCGTGTTGTAATCTTTGCTTAAAAACAAATCCGCCTTCAATCTCAACGTCAGAACTACAGGCGTATCTTGGCCTTTTTTGGTGGTGTCTCGGCGATCTATCACCAACACAGCCACATCCTTTGGTTGCAATGTTCCCGAGAGGACATCAGACATTTGAGCTGTCCAAGCCGCGGAGCCATTCTGCCAGCGTGTTACTCGGTATTTACTCAGATCGACGGCGCTGCTGCTAGGGTTATAAATTTCCAAGGCTTTGTTGTTGCGCGAACCCTCTACATATTCTGAAATGAATAGTTCGTTACACTGCGCTTTTACTTGGAATGCACTCATTAGAGCGATACAAAAAATGCCAATCGTTTTTTTCATACTGCAAAAATCACAAAAAAGAGCCAAAAACAGTTGTTTTTAGCAATAAATTAACGACAAATTCGCCAGTGAATCTGCAATTTTGTAGTCGATATGTTGAGAAGCCCCCAACCATCCAGTACCTCTTTACCAATTCATCGTAATATCACGGCTTGGATTTGCGGTATCTCGTTGATTTTCAGCGCCTGCTTTTCAACGCACAAGACCGCCCAATCTTCTCCCAACTTCCAGGCAGTGGCCAACATTGCTGTCTGCGATTCGGTGCCCGATGACTCCTTGAGTATCGCCCTCATCCACCCCTACAAAACCCAAATGGAAGATGAAATGTCGGCCTACATCGCCAACATCGACTCTCCATTTTCCAACGCCTTTTTCGTGGGCAATTTGGGTCGATTGGCCGCCGACTACATGCTGCTCAGCGCCAACACAATCAGCCAACAGCAATTCGGGATTCCCTGTCATTTCGCCATCAGCAACAACGGCGGATTTCGCACCGGTTTGTATCCGGGCCCTGTTACCCTGAAGCAGTTGTTTGAAGTGATGCCGTTCGACAATGAACTGGTTCTGTTGCAATTGCCCGGTGTTTATGTAGATAGTCTGTTTCAATACATTGCACAGCTTCAAGGGACCCCCGCCGCAGGATTTCTGCTGACTTACAACAATGGGACAACCCGAAAAGACAATCGATATGCCTCGGTTAAAATCAATGCCCGACCCATCCTCACCGTGAACGACTTGTTGAATCCCATTTATACCCAACCCCTCGATACCCGTCGCGATTACCTGGTCGCAGTTAACTCCTACATGGTGGTGGGCGGTGATGGATTTACCATGCTCAAGCACGCCAAAAAAATCCATTACGCGGGCATCAACCTCAGAAATGTGATCGCCGATCAACTAAAGGCCGAATACGAATCCAATAAATTCATTGATCCACGCAAACAAATCCGCATCTACCATGAGCCTCAATAGAAAACGGTTTTTGCAGCAGATGGCCGTTTTGGCCGCCGGAGCCACTTTGCCCACAGAGTTGATTGGCAGAGGATTATCCATAGCCCAGCAATCACAGCAACAAAAATCACGGGAACACTTCGAACTTCTCGTGTTGCACACCAATGATCTGCACTCCCGCATTGAGCCTTTTCCGGCCAATCACCCCCTGGCCGGAAAAGGCGGCATCGCCAACCTGGCCACCTTAATTCAACAACACCGCAGCCACCATCCCCACGTGCTGCTGCTCGATTGTGGTGATGTGTTTCAAGGAACCCCCTATTTCAACTTGTTTGGAGGACAACTTGAATACCAATGGATGCAAAACATGGGCTACCACGCCACCACCATGGGCAACCACGATTTCGACAATGGCATCGATCACCTGGCCAACATGCTGGAAAAAAATCCCGGCATCCCCATGATCAATTGCAATTACGAACTCTCGCAAACCCGCCTCAAAGAATTCGTAAAACCCTATAAAATTGTGGAAATCGGCGGAAAAACAATCGGAGTTACCGGCGTAGGTATTAGCCCCGAAAACCTCATCCTCGACCGCGTGATTCCCGGATTGGTCTACCAAGACCCCGTTGCCTCCCTCCAAAAAACCGTCGATTACCTCCGCAATCAAGCCCACTGCGATGCCGTTTTTGTTGTTTCTCATTTGGGGTATTCTTACGATACTGATAAAATCGACGACCTCAAACTTGCCGCAAAAACCCACGGTATTACTGCCATCGTAGGCGGACATACCCATACCTTTTTGGAAAAAGCCACCGAGGTGACCAACGCCAAAGGACAAACAGTTTTGGTAAATCAAGCAGGTTGGGGTGGATTGATGCTCGGACAACTCCGGTTTAGCCTTTAATTTGCAGTGTGAGTTTAGCAGAAGAAGAAATCCTCGACGAAGGATTGTACGAACACTACGCGTTTACCGCTGATCCAGGTCAAGAGCAAATGCGCGTCGACAAATGGTTGATGCAAAAAATTGCCAATGCCAGTCGGTCTAAAATACAAGCAGGCATCGAGTCTGGCGCAGTGGTCGTAAACGACAAACCCACAAAAAGCAACTACAAAATCAAACCGAACGATCACGTTCGTGTGCTGCTGCCCACCGCCCCAAGAGATACCGAAGTTTACCCCGAAAACATCCCCCTGAACATCATCTACGAAGACGATGACCTACTCGTGGTAAACAAAGTAGCCGGCATGGTGGTGCATCCCGGACACAATAACTACTCCGGCACCCTAGTCAATGCACTCGTTTATCACTTCGGACAATTGCCAACCAAAGACCAATACCACAGACCAGGGTTGGTGCATCGCATCGACAAAGACACCTCAGGGTTATTGGTTATTGGCAAAACCGACTTCGCTCTATCACATTTGGGAAAACAATTCTTCGATCACAGCATCCACCGCCGCTATTGGGCCCTGGTCTGGGGCGAACCCAAACCCAAAGATGGCACCATACGCAGCTACCTCAACCGAGATCCAGCCGACCGTAGACGTTCAAAATGTTTCGAGAGCGAGGAAGAAGGAAAATTGGCCATTAGCCACTACACCACACTGGATAATTTTTATTTCGCGTCGTTGGTGCAGTGTGAGCTGGAAACGGGACGAACCCACCAAATTCGCGCACACTTTTCAAGCATCAAACACCCTCTTTTTTCCGATGAACTGTACGGTGGATCTGAAATAAGAAAAGGTTCCGCCCTGCCAAAATTCAAACCTTTCATCGAAAATTGTTTCGATATCATGCCAAGGCAAGCCCTCCATGCCAAAGAATTGGGCTTTGTTCATCCCACAACGGGCGAAAACATGTTCTTCAGCAGCGAACTGCCCGAAGACTTCAGTACCGTCCTCAATAAAATTAGAAAATACACCCAAGCCGCCCCTGCGTTGGAGTCCGACGACGAATGAATTATTCGTATTTCAGGGTGATTTCCGCGCTGCGGGGTACAGACTGACACGTTAGTACGTATCCTTCGGCGATTTCCGCATCACTTAATCCTTCACGCTCGAGCATGTGCATCTTACCCGCCAATACTTTGGCGCGACAAGTAGTACAAACACCCACCGTACAGCTGTATGGTGGATCAATGCCTTGCTTCATGGCCGCGTTCAAAATGGTGGTATTTTGGTCACAGGTAACGGTATGCGTTTTACCGTATACGGTTAAAGTTACTTGGGCAACGCCGTTAAAATCGGTGCTCTGAGCGGGTTTCTCGTCGGCTGCACTCTTGCTCGTGGGTGCTGAGAAATACTCTGTATTCACCCGTTCATTGGCGATACCCAATCCACGCAAACCATCTTTGATTACTTCCATCATAGGGCCTGGACCGCAGATGTAATATTGATATTGGTCAAAAGAACCACCAATTTTCGACTTTACAATCGATTGCACTTTGTCTACATTCAACATACCCCTCAATCCAAAATAGGTCATAGGCGCCGTATCGTAGTTGTGATGTACCTTGAAACGACCATTGCTGGCTTTTTCCATGTCAGCCAAAACCTCTTTGAAAATCACAGATTCTGAATTTCTGTTGGCATATACCAAGGTTACTTTGCTGTTGGGTTCATCAGCCAAAACGGCTTTGGCAATACCCAACACCGGAGTAATTCCACTTCCACCACCGAACAAAACATAGTGCGCAGCAAGCGATGCATCAGGCACCACGGTGAATTTTCCCATGGGTGGCATCACAGACACTACGTCGCCTTCTTTGATTTCGGCGTTGAGGTAATTACTCATTTTACCGCCATCAACGCGCTTAACCGTCACCGCAGGCATAGCATCCACACCCGCATAAGTGCACAATGAATATGAGCGACGAACTTTTTCACCCGCCAATTCTAACTCAAACGTGAGATACTGTCCAGCCGTGTAAGCAAAAGTATCTTTCAGATTGTCAGGGATTTCAAAATACAAGGTAGTGGCGTCCGCGGTTTCACGAACCAATTTTTTTACGGTTAAGGGAAAAAATCCTTCTGTCATATTGAGTGCAAATTTAACGCTGTTGCTCCGAGAAGAACACAATAAATCACAATTGGTTCAGCAATTCGAGGAAAATCACATCAAACGCTGATACGCGCGCCACCAGCGATCGGGCATCTCATCGGCGCAAACCTGCTCGTAGTCGTTGTAAGAACACCCAATGAAAAAGGTTCGCTTGTCGTAAGGGTGGGGAATTTCCATCCACCAGCGGTTGCTTTTGCGACTCTTGTAAAACACAATTTCATGACCCGTTGAACTCAATCGATTTCTGTAGATCAAAAACTCTGTAGAATCGAGGGTAGGGTGATCATGGTATCGACTGGTAAATCCATCTACAAAATACCAAACCATTTGCGCCAACAAATCCGTGGAAGCATCGTCTTGAAACTCGGGTTTTAAACCATAAAAAAAGGCCGAAGACAATTGATTGGAAATACCGGCATACCAGGCGATGCGCGCCGCCTCCTCAGCATACAATCCATTGGGCGATCCCAGCTGGGTGGATGGAGCATCGCATTTCCTGATGGCATTCAAATCGAATTGCAACAAGTGCGCACTTCGCAATATGGGTTCCGTTTCCTCAATGGCATCCCGAACCTCTCCCAAACGATGATTTTCGAAATACATTTTCTCCAACAACGCCGCAGTACTTTCCGATATATAGTAAGCCTGTGTTCCCAAAAAATCTATGTTGAACAAATTCGATGGCTTCTCAACCAAAATAGAACGCAAAGGAGTGCCTTCTTCCATATCAATTCCGGGGGTAACCTGCACAATTTCCACGGGTGTGTCGTGCTGACGGTAGGCCTTGTAATGTCCATACGTTAAACTTTCACTACCCCCCACAACCACCACATGAATGCCCATGCCCAGCAATTCACCCATCGCCTCACTCAAAGCAAATTGACGCTGGTTTTCGTCTTCCGTCTCCACCAAATTGCCCAAGTCAGCAATGACAACATCTCCAAAACGCCATTGTAACCGATAAAACGAATGTCGAAACGCATCTGTACCCGCGCCTGAGCCAATCAGCGCCAGTTTGGTTTTTTTGAGTTTTGGAAACGACTTGCCATGCACCAACAACTTGCCACCAACCGTTTCTTTACGGTCGCGGTGCGGGGCCCAAACCGACTCATCAATGGGGGTAAAAAATGCGTCCAACATGCCTCACGAAAATCACCCAACCATCGCCCAATGACAAATCAATGAATCCACATGACTACAATAGTGGAATTCCTCCACCGCTCCAGGGGAAGTTTGGTGTGATCCTTTAAGGTGTCAGCGATGTTTCTACCCAATCGTATGAACCCAAGGCACCCACCGCATCATTGCTCCAGTTTGAATACAACAATACGGGCTCAGCGAAAGGATTGTCGGAAACCTGCAAATCGCGCAGGTACCGTTCTTTGTATCCAACATCCATTACCCAAAAAGTACCCGTACACTCACGCAACGTCAACGGATCTGTGGGCGTTCCACCCCCGGGTCCCATGTCCATGAATATCCGATCATTGAAAAAATAACGCAGGGTATCGGCCGTTTTTCCCCCGGCAATGCCCTCGTTGCTGAAATACAAAGTGGAGCCATAAAAATCCCCCAACCCGTCTTCCATGACAAGGTCAAATTTGGGCGAATAAAAATACCCGCTACGGGTTGTCCCAGACTTCAACTCTACCCCAACATTCACACTCTGACCGCCCCAATTGTTGGCCTCCAATTTTCCTATGCGATGTTGACCAATGGCCAAATCCGTTTCCTTCAAGGCCGGTGGTACCCTGGTTTTTGCAAAAAATGCAGACCCATCTTTCAGAATAACATCTACCCGATATTCATGCTCGTTCATAATGGGCAAAGCAAAAGCCCGAATGCGATACAACATGATAGAAGAGTCAAAGGGCAATTGCACCGATTTCCCAACCGTTAAATCAGTAATAGTCACTTTGGCATCTCCCACTCGGGGAATCTCGTAATCTTGAGGACCAAAATAGGGTTTTGTGTAACCCAATTCTACCGTGATGTTTTGGTCTTTGGGCGACAAATAACATGTGATTGCCGTGCGCTTGTTGTAAGTGGGTAAATCCACCGTGGCATCCTGGTCATAGCAACCCGTTGCCGCAACAGCCAAAAACAAAACACCGATCCAACGCAATATATGATTTTTCATGACTGTGATTAACGAAATTTATAGGTCCAACTCAAAGACGGAATCATGGGGAACAACGTAGCCTTTTTCAAGGTCCGCACTGTACCCGCATCGTTCAACCGTCCATAATAAAAGAAGGGATTATACCGATTGTAGGCATTATAAAAACTCAATTCCCAAGTTTGTATACCCCGTTTCTTTTCCTTTTTAAATTGCAGTCCCACATCCAAACGATGGTAGGCCTCCATCCTGAAACTGTTGCGCTTGCCGTAATCAATCAACTCGTTGTTGAAAAATCCACTCGCCGCATCCCACACCTCTGGAAAAGAACCCATGTAATGACCCGACCCCCTCAAATACCCTTGGGGCATGGTAATGGCATTGCCAGTTCCGTATACCCATGTAGCCGATGCCGTAAACAATTTACTCAATCGGTAAATACACACAATGGAAGCATCGTGCCTACGATCATACTTTGCATAGTATTTAATGCCCTGATTCACTTCATCAAACTGCAACTGGGTCCAACTCAATGTATATCCAATCCAACCGCTCAATTTTCCAACCTGTTTTTGCAAAAACACCTCCGCCCCATAACTCCAGCCCAGACCACTTGTAACCTGACTCTCCCATGCCTTATCATTCGTAGACACATTGGGATTAAAGAAGTCATCGCCCAACAAAAAAGAAGCCCCCTCTTTGTATGTAATTACATTGGTCATGGTTTTGTAATACCCTTCCACACTCAACGAAAATCCTTTGTTGAAATCCTTGGCGATGCCCGTGGCCAACTGCTGACTTTGCATGGGTTTCACATTGGCCGTCGCTGGAACCCACAAATCTGTTGGCAAACCAATACCGGTGCTGCTCAACAAATGAATGTATTGATTCATCAAGGCATAACTGGCCTTCAACGCCAAATCTTTGCGGATGTTGTATGCCATACTCAAACGCGGCTCAGGGTTGATTACCTGTTTGTTTTCAACCACGTAATGACTCACACGCAAACCCGGATAGAAGTTCCACGCCCCTTCACGCCATTGGTCCTCCACATACACCCCACTTTCATACGTATTGATGACTTTAATTTTGCGGTTAAAATTGAAGTTTGAACCCACCTTCAACACGATGGCGCTGGGACTGAATTGGTGATTGATCGTTGAAAATCCCGCCCGGATCATGTGCTTGGGGTTGGGTCGGAAATCCACGTCATATTTCAACCCATAATCGTTGATGGTGCTGGAATAACCCAACTCAAACTGACTGCTATCGTTCTCTTTCTGAAGGATGTTGATGCTCAAGTCGTAATGACTATAAATCAACGCCGCGTTGGCAAAAGTCTTGGGATTGTACTGATGATTCCACCGACCGGTGAGAGTTTTATTCCCCCATCCAAAATTGGTTTTGAATTGCGATTTGGCTTGTTTGTCGTTCAGGTAAAATTTATCCCGTCCGAAATACCCCGACACATACAATTTGTCTTTATTCGATAAGATGTAGTTGGCCTTGGCATTCATGTCGTAAAAGTAATAACCCGCATTGGCGCCATTGGTACTTGCCATGATCAAAGGCTGAACCAACGCATCCAAATACGTTCGACGCCCGGATATCATGAATGAACTTTTCCCTTTTACGATTGGACCTTCAAAAACTGCCCGTGAACTAATCACACCCACACCCACTTCGCCCGCGAATTTTTTGTAATTGCCCTCTTTCATGTTCATGTCAATCACACTCGACAGCCTTCCGCCATAGCGTGAAGGAAATCCCCCTTTCACCAACTCCACACTCCGCAACGCATCGCCATTGAAAAGAGAAAAGAACCCAAACAAATGACTCGCATTGTAAACAATGGCCTCGTCTAAAACAATCAAATTCTGGTCTGGACCCCCACCACGCACGTAGATGCCCGACTGTCCTTCACCCCCCTTTTGCACCCCTGGCATGAGCTGGATCACTTTCAGCACATCTTTTTCACCCAACAAAGCAGGAATCTCTTTGATTTGCTGTACAGGAATATCAATTCTGCTCATGTCTGCCCGATCGGCAATGGTGGTTTTCTTTGCTTTGATTTCAACCGCCCCCATCGATTCCACCACTTGAATGGCCAACAATTCGATGTTTACCGCGGTATCCGCTTTGGCTGTCCAGTAAATGCTGTCTGCGTAAAAACCGGGAAACCGAAAATACACCCACTGAGCTTGTCCTTTTGGAATTGTGATGGAGTAAAACCCGTAACTGTTGGAGAGGGTTCTGCTGGCACTGGGTGCCGCAGCAACAACCACATTGCCCAACATTTCGCCACTGCTCTTTTCCCGCAAATAACCACTGATGCTGGCTTTGGGTGACGGCGTTTGTGCTTCAACCTCAACCGCACTTAGCGCGCAAAGCGATAACGCCAAGAAAAAAGGTCTGCTTAACAATCGAACAATCATAAGACTGCAAACTTAGGCAACCACCGAGGAATTTCGGATGTTACTAGATAACTGTTCGACGAACAAATCGGTTAAATAGCCACGGGAGCCTTGATACCCGGATGCGGATCATAGCCCTCCAAGGTGAAATCTTCGAAAGTAAAATCGAACAAGTTGGTCACCCCAGGATTCAACTTCATGGTGGGATAAGGTCGGGGTTCGCGCGATAATTGCAAATTCACCTGATCCATGTGATTGCTGTATATATGGGCATCGCCAAAGGTGTGTACAAAATCACCGGGCTGCAATCCACATACTTGCGCCATCATCAAAGTCAACAACGCGTAACTGGCAATATTAAACGGCACACCCAAAAACAAATCGGCACTGCGCTGATACAACTGACAACTCAACTTGCCGTTGGCCACGTAAAACTGAAACATGGTGTGGCAGGGCATCAAGGCCATTTGCTTGATTTCGCCCACGTTCCAGGCATTAACCAAAATTCTACGACTGTCGGGACTGTTTTTGATCAAATGCAAAGCCTCCGAAATTTGGTCGATCACCGATCCATCCTTCGCTTCCCAAGAACGCCACTGTTTGCCATATACAGGACCCAAATTACCGGCTTCATCAGCCCACTCATCCCAAATGCTCACGCCGTGTTCTTTCAGATAAGCGATGTTCGTCTCCCCTTTCAAAAACCAAAGCAGTTCATGTACGATGCTCTTCAAATGCACCTTTTGGTTGTTATCAACGGAAACCCCTTTTGTAAATCGAAGCGCAACTGTCCACCAAAAACACTAATAGTTCCGGTGCCCGTTCGATCCGATTTGTGGTCGCCGTGCGCCAAAACGTGGCGTAAAAAATCTTCGTAAACAAATGCAGCGCTCATGGTTGTTGGGAGGTTGGACAAAATTAGTTGATTCAATGACAACCAACGGAAACCGCCGATAATATTCTCCAAAACATTTCAACAAATGGAGATGTGCCTATGAAAATCTTCAAACAAGCGTTAATTTGACACTTACCACGGGCTGCGCCACCCAAAATCCCCAAAAAACTCCACAAGAATTGATAAAATCAGTGGGCAAAATACCTTGCAGAGGCAAAAAACATGTAAGTTTGCAAGTCAATACGATTATGGCAGAAGTTGTTAGATTACCCAAGATGAGCGACACCATGACAGAAGGTGTCATCGTTAAGTGGAACTACAAAGTAGGTGATACCGTAAAAAGCGGAGATATTTTGGCGGAGGTTGAAACCGACAAAGCCACGATGGACATGGAGGTTTACGCCAAAGGGACCATCTTGCACTTGGCTTTGAACGAAGGCGATGCAACCCCCGTGGATAGCATCATCGCTGTGGTGGGAAACCCCGGTGAAGATTTTCAATCGTTGATGGGATCAGCGCCAGCAGCAGCGCCAGCAGCAGCACCAGCAACTCCAGTTGCAGAAGCCGCCCCCGTGGCAACCCCTGCAGCACCATCAGCACCTGCCACACCCGCAGCACCTGTTGCACCCGCACCCGCGGTTAAAAACAACAGCGACGAACGCCTGAAAGCCAGTCCGCTAGCCAAAAAATTGGCCGAAGACAAGGGCATCGACATTTCCCAAATTCAGGGCAGTGGCGAAAATGGCAGAATCGTAAAGAAAGACATCGAAACCTTCACCCCATCCGCAACCAAAACAACTGCGGTTTCAGCAGCCCCTGCAGGTGCAGAAAGTTTCCATGAAGTGAATGTATCGCAGATGCGCAAAACCATCGCCGCTCGTTTGGGCGAAAGCAAATTCTCTGCGCCACACTTCTACCTTACCCTCGAAATTAACATGGACAAAGCCACACAAGCCCGCGAGCAAATGAACACCGTGAGCGATGTGAAAATCTCCATGAATGATATCGTGATCAAAGCTGCAGCCGCCGCTTTGCGCAAAAACCCAAACATCAACTCAAGCTGGCTTGGAACCAAAATTCGTTACAACCACCACATCCACATCGGTGTGGCCATGGCGGTTGAAGATGGTTTGCTCGTGCCTGTGGTGAGATTTGCCGACAACAAATCCTTGAGTCAAATCAGTGCTGAAGTAAAAGAATACGGCAAAAAAGCCAAAGAAAAGAAATTGCAGCCCCAAGACTGGACGGGCAATACCTTTACAATCAGCAATTTGGGCATGTTTGGCATCGATGAGTTTACCGCCATCATCAACCCCCCAGATGCCTGCATTTTGGCCGTTGGTACGGTGAAAGATACCGTGGGTGTAGTAAATGGTGAAATTAAACCCGTCAAAACAATGAAGGTTACCCTAAGCTGTGACCACCGCGTTGTCGATGGTGCCATGGGAGCCCAGTTCCTGAAAACACTCAAAGAATACCTAGAAGAGCCCTACCGATTATTGGTATAACAACAATCTAAGGGCTGCAAACGCAGCCCTTTTTTATGCAATGAAACTCAAGTTTAATCACATACAAGACCTCTCGGATGCCCGCTACGCCGCGGCAGCCATGGCAGAATGGATTGGATTCCGTGTGGGAGAAATCCCATTGGCCCAAGTGCAAGAAATCATTGGATGGTGTGCCGGACCCAAACTCACCCTCGAATTGCACGATGCCAACCTCAAAGACATGGCCATCAGCTGGTGCGATATTCTACCCGTAGACGCCATAGAATGCCCAGAGTCTGATCTTTCATTTTGGCAATCCACCCTCACAAACCCCACCTTTGAGTGGATTACAGTAAACGGTGATACTGCCAAGGTTCACAGCGACCCCACCGTCACAATAACCCTCGTGGACCCATCAACACAGGCCGCAGAAGACATCAAACAGATGGACCTTGAAGCCCTGTCGTTGAACTGCGAAAAAGAAATGGTTGTGGGCATGAAAAACTACGACCTTTGGAATGATCTACTCGAAACCCTAGAAATTTGGTAACCATGAAATACAACTTCCCTTTTGCCCTCCTTGCCTGCATTGTCATCGGCTTTGCCTCTTGCTCGAACAACCCCGAAGGGGCCTTCAACGACGCCGAAAAACACACGCAAGACTCCTTGGACAGCCTCAGCAATGAAGCCATGTTTGATGACTTGTACAAAGATTCTGGCAACCAAGACTCTGTCGTTGCCAAACCTGGCGACGTAACCACAGAATCGCTGCCAAAAACATCCCCAGAAAATACCCCCCTCCAATCTCAACACCCATGAAAATAGCCGTTGTCGGCGCCACCGGTTTGGTGGGCACCAAAATGCTCGAAGTTCTTGCCGAACGCAACTTTCCCATCACTGAACTCCTGCCTGCAGCCTCGGCAAAAAGCGTGGGTAAAACCCTTAAATTTCAAGGGAAAACCTACCCCATCGTGTCGCTGCAAGACGCCGTCGACGCCAAACCCCATATCGCCATTTTCAGCGCCGGTGGAAGCGTGAGCACAGAATGGGCACCCAAATTTGCCGCCAATAATACCTTCGTCATCGACAACTCAAGTGCTTGGCGCATGGACCCCTCAGTGCCCTTGGTGGTAACAGAAGTGAACCCAGATGCCATCCAACCCCAGCACAGAATTATCGCCAACCCCAACTGCTCAACCATTCAAATGGTGGTCGCACTCAAACCCCTACACGATGCCTACCAATTGCAACGAGTGGTGGTAAGTACCTACCAAAGTGTTACCGGCACAGGACAAAAAGGGGTGGCACAATTGCTCTCTGAACGCAACAACCAACCCGTTGAGGCCGTTTATCCTCACCCAATAGATTTGAATGCACTCCCCCATATCGATGTTTTCCTCGACAATGGATACACCAAAGAAGAATGGAAAATGATGGTTGAAACCCGCAAAATTATGGGCATCCCCGACCTCAACATTACCGCAACTACAGTGAGAATTCCCGCAATGGGCGGACATTCAGAAAGTGTGAACGCCTCCTTCATGCATCCCTTCGATTTGGAAGAAGTGAAATCGCAACTCAGTCAAGCACCCGGCCTCACCCTGCAAGACGATCCAAAAAATAACGTTTATCCCATGCCCATCACCTGCCACGACAAAGACGATGTGTTTGTGGGAAGAATTCGGCGCGATGATAGCGCACCCAACACGTTAAACTTGTGGGTGGTCTCCGACAACTTGCGCAAAGGTGCCGCCACCAATGCCGTTCAGATTGCCGAGTTGTTGTTGCAGAAAGATTGGGCTAAGGAACAATTTGCCCGTTGAGTTGTTAGTCGTGTCATGTTGGTCGACAATCACCCGGACAATACAAACGAAACGCCGCAAGACAACAGGCCATTGGTGCTAAAAGACGCCCTATTTCAGGGTGAAGCACACAATGCCCCGTATGCCTTGAGTGTGAGCTCGCCCAAAATTGAGCCCATCGACAAGCGTATGCTGGTGGCCAACGCCCATGAAAGCATGCAGCACCAGGCCGAACAGCAGATTTCAATGCTGAAAAAACAAGCCGAATTGCTCATGAAACAGGCCAAAGCCATCGAAGAACGGCTGGCCCTGTCGCATGCCATATATAAGGCCGACATCAATTTCGACCCAGTCATACACGGCATTTACCACGTCTATCAAAAAGAGGATGGCTCCCAAGTATTGAGCATGGTAGCACCTTACGAATGGGGTAAAAATGCACCCTACACCTTCCTCAACACCGTACGCTTACTGGCTGATCGAACTTGGGAAATTTTGGCTTAATCCTCCGGTTTCGCCCTTTGGTTTAGCCCTGCTCTGAGCGCCACTGATCCACCGCCTTACGAACCGAACCCGCCGCAAGCAAACGCGTTTTCGCCTCCCCTTCATCCAACCCCGTTTCATCCATCACCATCGAAGTGCCCCGGGCAATCAATTTGTGATTGGTCAGCTGCATATCAATCATTTTATTGTCTTTCACATGCCCCAACCGAATCATCACGCTGGTAGTAATCATGTTTAATACCATCTTGGTGGCGGTGCCAGCCTTCATGCGCGTGCTTCCTGTTACAAACTCAGGTCCCGTTTCCACTTCCACACAAACATCGCAAACGGCATGTATCTGACTGCCCTTGTTGCACACAACCCCGCCCGTAGCAATGCCCATTTCTTGACATTTTTTTAGCGCTCCAATGACGTAAGGAGTTCTTCCCGAAGCAGCAATTCCTATTACTACGTCTTTCACATTCACCCCGTAGGCCTCTAAATCACGAAATCCTTGTTGCTCGTCGTCCTCGGCAAATTCCACCGCTTTGCGGATGGCCCCATCGCCTCCGGCGATGATGCCTATGACTTTGTCGAACGGAACACCATAGGTAGGCGGACACTCACTCGCGTCAACGATACCCAGCCTTCCACTGGTTCCCGCACCCATATAAAACAATCGACCGCCCTCGCACAACCGAGAAAAAACCAACTCACATAACGCCGCAATGTGGCTCGCTTCGCTCGCCACCCGCTGGTGACATAAAGCATCCTCCTGGTTGATGCCCTGCACCAACGACAAAAAATCCAACCCCTCTAAATTTCTGTGATTTGAACTTGACTCCGTTTGCATTACGCAAAAGTATCCTTTTGATAGCGACTGCCCAAAAACGACAACCACTCCTTATACACCCCCTCTGCCATCACCCTCGGAAACTTCGCCTGTCCGCCCATCTTCCCGCGGTAATCCATGAAATCCAAAAAGTCTGATTCCGGCAACCAAAACAACTCCATTCGCTTTAATACATGCTTCCGCTCCGTGGCATAATCATCATTCAACTCAATCAATGCCTCATCCAAAATACGCTGCGATTCAACCACATCCGGCTTCTCAACCCCCAACGGGTAAGCCAAAAACCAGCGATGTCCCATCTCCCCGTTCTCATGCTTTAACCCACGTACCGTGAACTCTGGCACCGAAAAACCCAACGATTTCCCCAAAGCCAAAGTAGCCAGGTTCATGTTGTCAACCGATAAATGCTCACCGCACAAACTCAAATACTGCTTGGTACGACCCACAATTTTGATCTCACAAGCATCCACATCCGTAAACTGAATCACATCGCCAATCAAATATCGCCAAGCACCCGCACACGTTGTAAGCAAAATGGCATAATCCACCCCTTCCTCTACCTCATCGATATCCAACGCCTCCGCCCCCGACTTCACATCGCCCGTTTCGGTAAAATTGTCCAAATTGAACGGCACAAACTCAAAATACATCTTGTTGCGGAATACCAATCCCATACCCGAGCTTTTCAACTTGTTCTGGTTTGCAATAAAACCCTCGCTCGCCAAATAGGTCTCAAAGTAATAAATCGGCCGGCCCAACATTGCGTCTATCTGGTCTTTGTAGGGCATTAACGACACAGCACCCCACGTGTAAACACTCAAATGTGGCCAAATTTCATGGATGTTATTCAGTTGATATCGCTCCAAAATCCGCTCAAACAACATCTTCACCCAAGCCGGTCCACCCGCAATCATCGCAATATCCCAATTCGGTGCCTCATTCACCATGATCTCCAATTTTTGATGCCAGTCCCGCTCTTTTTTAATTTCATCGGTGGGCTTGGAGAATCGGTCGATCCAAAACGGCAAATGCAACGTTGTAATTCCACTCAAATCGCCCGAGTATTTCTGACCATCAAAATTCAAATCCGTGCTCCCACCAATCATCAAATAATGCTTGGTGAAAAAATCCTTCGGCACATCCGTCTTGGCAATGGCAAACATCAAACGACGACTCGCCCTCACCATGGCTTTCAACTGATCCTGCGTTACCGGAATATACTTGCTAGCACCCTGTGTTGTGCCCGAGCTCAATGCGAAATATTTGGCACTACCTGGCCAAGTAATGTTGTCCTCTCCACTGTATTCGCGCTGCCACCAGTCATGCATCTCCTCGTAATCGGTAATGGGCACCTGCTGTTTGAACTTGGCGATGGTATCCTCGGAAATCAACAACGACTCAAACTGAAACTGCTTGCCGTATTCCGTGTTTCGGGCGTGAAACAACATTTTCTTCAAGGTGCGATCCTGCCATTTTTTTGCCCGCGCCCTTTTCAATGTAAACACATCGGTCACGTTCTTTGCACGCTCAAACAATGATCCTAAAAAATTCTTGGGTGATGCCATAGGGATTTTTCCTGCCCCAACGATACAAAAATTACGCCACGCTTAGGGCACCTGCGAATAATTGCAGACCTTTGTCGGTAGAATGGCCGACGGATTAATGCATGAAATCAGGGACAAATGGCTCCAAGTGGTGGCCTTTGTGGAGGAAAATTTTGAGAAAAAACCCGACCTCAACGCCATCCTATTCCTCATCGGTGTGAGAGAACTCGGAGAACTGCGCGAAAAACCGTTCACCAAAGAAGAGAAAGTACACCTGATGCACATTGCCACCTGCAAAATCTTGAGCTATAGCGGGTATTATAAACACATCGGATTCGACAAAAACGGGTGGCCAGCCTGGGAAAATGTAACCCCACTCCCAAATTTGGGCTACCTAGAACAAGAAAGTTTGATGCGACAACATATCGTCGAATATTTTGAAACCGAAGAAATCATCCAATTCCAATAATCAATCGCAAATCGTAATATTGAAACCATGTTGAAAAAGACATTGAAGTTCCTCCCCGTTGCCATGATCATGGCGGGTGCCCTCGTACCCTACACGGCTTGTAATACCGAAAACAAATCCAATACCACCGATTCTGTAGCCCAAGTAGCCCAAACCCCAAGCGGGGAAGACTACAGCGATTCTTCCGCTCCGGCCGATTGGACGCGCGTATCGGTAAAAACCACCGTGGGCGATATGGTCATCGCCCTCAACCCCGCACAAAAACAACACAGCGAAAATTTCATCAAATTGGTGAATCAAGGATTCTACAACGGTGTATTGTTCCACCGTGTCATCAAAGATTTCATGGTGCAAAGTGGCGACCCAAAATCCAAAGGGGCGGCCCCAAATACGCAACTCGGTGATGGCGGCCCTGGCTACACCGTACCCAGTGAAATAAAAAGCGAATACAGGCATTTTAGAGGCGCGCTCTCCGCTGCCCGTCCGAGCGATGATATCAACCCCATGAAAAACAGCTCTGGGTCACAGTTTTTTATCGTCACCGGAACCCAAGTCTCTGAAGCCCAATACAAAATGGCCCTGGAAACCATCGCCTTCGACCTGTTTCGCAAAGATCCCGCCAACGCAGAAACTGTGAGGAATGGACAAATAATGAGTCAAAGCGGAAACATGGCCGGCCTGCGAGCCATCGAACTGCAAGTGAAAGAAAAAATGAACCCCATCATCGAAAAATTGTATGCCGATATCCATGCCATTGACAAAAAAAGATACGCCACCTGGGGCGGTGCTCCCAACCTCGATGACAACTACACCGTGTTTGGGAAATTGGTGTCGGGCTACCACGTACTCGCCACCATCGAAAACCAACCCACCAACCTGCAAGACAGACCCACCCGCGACATCAGCATCATTGAGGCCAAGGTGTTGAAATAATTTGGAATTTCAGGGGATAAGTGCTATATTTGCAACACTTTTCCAATTAACCTTAGGAAGGGGACAAGCCAAAAGCAGTCCCCTTTTTTGTTGACTATGGCAAACGTAATACAGAAACTCACCGCCCTCGTAGAACAAGAAGCACCCGCTTTTGGACTGTTCTTGGTAGCCCAAACCACGGGTCCTGCCAAGTTGTTTCAGTTCTACATGGACAGCGAAGAACCGCTTTCAATGAAGACCCTGTCCGATTTTACCCGTCACATCTCCCAAAAGATTGATGAAGAAGATTCTGGGCTCAGCGAAGACGTATTTACGTTTGAAATATCTTCCCCAGGGGCGGAAAGACCGTTAACTAACCGCAAGCAATACACCAAGCATGTGGGAAGGTCGTTCGATTTCATTCTTAATGAAGGCACACTCAGCGGCAAACTCACGGAAATTCGCGAAGACGATACCTTTGTCATCGAAGAAATCGTAAAAGAAAAAGGAAAAAAAGCGGTAGAGGTTACCCACGAAGTACCCTATGCCAACATTCAATCTGCAACCATCATAATCAGCTTCAAATAATATGAAAGTCAAGGCAAAAGATCTCGGCATCAACCTTGTGGAGAGTTTCTCCGAATTTAAGGAATTCAAGAACATCGACCGCGCTACCATGATGCGCGTACTGGAAGACGTATTCCGCAACATTCTGAAAAAGAAGTACGGAAACGATGCCAACTTCGACATCATCATCAACACCGAAACCGGTGACATCGAAATGTATCACCTCCGCCTCATTGTTGAGGAAGGAGAAGTGGAAGACGCCAACCTGCAAATCGCCCTGTCTGAGGCCCAAACCCTGGAGCCTGACTACGCAGTAGGTGAAGATTGTATCCAACAGGTATTCCTCGATGAATTCGGTCGAAGAAGTATCCTGAACGCACGTCAAGCCCTGATGAGTCGAATCATCGAATTGGAAAAAGACGAATTGTTTAAAAAATACAAAGACAAGCGCGGTGAAATTATCACCGGCGAAGTATACAATGTGTGGAAACGTGAAATCATGGTTCTGGACGATGATGGCAATGAGTTGTCGCTCCCCAAAGAACACATGATCCCCCGCGATATGTACAAAAAAGGCGATACCCTGCGTGCCGTAATCCACGAAGTGGAGATGGATAAAGGATCTCCAAAAATTGTACTTTCTCGTACCTCTCCAGAATTCTTGGAGCGCTTGTTTGAATTGGAAGTGCCCGAAATTATGGATGGCTTGATCACCATCAAAAAAGTTGTGCGTGAACCCGGTGAGCGTGCGAAAGTAGCCGTTGAAAGCTACGATGACCGCATCGATCCAGTAGGTGCATGCGTAGGGGTAAAAGGTGCCCGTATCCATGGAATCGTTCGCGAATTGCGCAACGAAAACATCGACGTGATCAATTACACCACCAACACGAACTTGTACATCCAACGTTCGTTGCAGCCGGCAACTATTTCACGCATTGAATTGAACGACGATAAGAAAACTGCCGATGTATTCTTGGATGCCGATCAAGTTTCTTTGGCAATTGGTAAAGGCGGACACAATATCAAATTGGCAGGTAAATTAAGCGGCTACCAAATTGAAGTGTACAGAATGGCCGTGACCACAAACGACGAGGACGATGTGGACTTGGACGAATTCTTGGACGAAATCGATACATGGATCATCGAAGAATTCAAGAAGATTGGTTTGGATTCAGCCAAATCTGTCATCAACACCCCCTTGGAAGATTTGATGCGCAGAACAGAATTGGAAGAAGAAACCATCATCGAAGTTCAAAAGATTCTGAGAACAGAATTCGAAGACTAAACAATCTCACTAAGCCCCACAGCCCCCAAGGATGTGAGGCTTAGACGAAAACCGCCTCATTTCACCCCGAGTAATTGAGGTAAACCTTGGGAATTATTGACAATAAAACTAATTTTGAGAGAAAATATGGCGGAATACCGTTTAGCAAAAGTAGCCACCGAGTTGAATCGAAGCTTCCAAGTACTTGCCGATGTGCTCAATCAGCGAGGCTTCGATGTAATGCCCAAACCCACAACGAAAATTACCGAAGACATGTATCAAGCATTGCTTCATGAATTTTCAGCGGATAAGGCCGCAAAAGACGAGGCGAAGCTGTTGAAAACCAACCGCGATAACAAACCCACGCCGCCGCCAGCACCAGCACCCGCTCCGGCTGCAAAACCCACTACCCCATTAGCCAAACCCGCCGCAGAAAAAGAGGTGAAAACCTCCGAACCCACCGCAGAAAAATTGGTTTCGCGCTCTGATGAAGTTGTAGGACCCAAAATCCTAGGTAAAATTGATATCGGTGGTAAAAACGCCAAAACGGAAACGCCAAAAGTTGAGGGAAAAGCCGTTGTTGAAACTACACCCGTAGCCAAAGAACCCAAAGAAATCGCTCCCGCTGCGGAAGCGAAAGAAGAGGTTGTGACCGCACCCGTGGTGGAAACCACGGCAACACCTGCCCCTAAACCCGCAGTAGAAAAAGCAGCAGAGCCCGCTGAACCTGACACAGAAGAAGATGATGTTGATAAAATCGACACCAAATTCGAAGTGCTATCAGGTCCGAAAGTATTGGGCAAAATCCACCTCCCAACCTTAGCCCCCACCGGTGTAAAATCGTTGGCCGGTGAAGCCCGCGATGACCTCCGTGAAAAACGCAAACGCAAACGCAAACAAGCCGGTACCGAAAAAGTTGCCGTGCAAGAACGCGTAAAACAAGACCAAAATACATCATCCAATAACACCGACAATCGCACCGCACCCAAAGTAGAAATCACCAAAGAAGCTGTACAGCAGAAGGTGAGAAATACGATGGGACAAATGGGCAATGCCGGTAGGTCTCGCGGAATGAAGCAAAAAATCAAGCAGAAAAACAAAGAAGACCGCGCCAACGACCGCAGAGAAACCAACCTCCGTCGGGAAAAGGAAAGCAAAATCTTGAAAGTAACCGAATTCCTCACCGCCAATGAATTGGCGACCATGATGAATATCAGCGTTACACAAGTGATCTCCTCTTGTTTCATGCTGGGCTTGATTGTATCGATCAACCAACGTTTGGATGCAGAAACCATCCAAATTGTAGCCGATAACTTTGGCTTTGAAGTAGAATTCGTGGATGCGGAATCTCAAATTGAAGCCGCCGACAACGAAATGGACGACGAAGCAGATTTGCTGCCTCGCTCACCCATCGTTACCGTAATGGGTCACGTTGACCACGGTAAAACATCACTTCTCGATTACATCCGTAAAGCCAACGTAATCGCCGGTGAAGCAGGTGGAATTACCCAGCACATTGGGGCCTACGAAGTAACCCTGGTGGATGGTAAAAAAATTACGTTCTTGGATACTCCCGGACACGAAGCGTTTACCGCGATGCGTGCAAGGGGTGCCAAAGTAACGGATTTGGCCATCATCGTGATCGCAGCAGACGACTCCGTGATGCCACAAACCCGTGAGGCCATTGCCCACGCTCAAGCGGCCGGCGTTCCCATGGTTTTCGCGTTCAACAAAATTGATAAAGACGGCGCCAACGCAGACAAAATCCGCGAACAATTGGCCGCCATGAATATCCTCATGGAAGACTGGGGTGGTAAATTCCAGTGCCAAGAAATTTCAGCGAAAAAAGGCCTTAACGTAGACAAATTGCTTGAAAAAGTACTCTTGGAAGCGGAAATCATGGACCTCAAAGCCAACCCCAACCGCAGAGCAAAAGGTACCGTAATCGAAGCCACCCAAGAAAAAGGCCGTGGTATCGTTTGTAGCATGCTGGTGCAAACCGGAACCCTTCGCATCGGTGATCACGTGGTTGTAGGACCTTACTACGCAAAAGTGCGTGCATTGTTCAACGAACGCGGTGGAAAAATCGATACAGCACCGCCAAGTACCCCAGTAAAAATGCTCGGATTCTCGGATGCACCCACCGCCGGTGATGCTTATGTAGTGTTTACCGACGAAAGTGAAGCCAAAGCCCTTGCCAACAAACGTTTGCAATTGGTGCGCGAACAAGGCATCCGAACCAAACGACATATCACCCTGGACGAAATCGGCCGTCGTTTGGCCGTAGGAAACTTCAAAGAGTTGAAGTTGATCGTAAAAGGAGACGTGGATGGTTCAGTAGAAGCATTGTCAGATTCACTGTTGAAATTGACCACCGAAGAAATTGCCGTAAACGTGATTCACAGCGGTGTTGGTCAAATCACCGAGAGCGATGTATTGTTGGCCTCTGCCTCCGATGCCATCATCGTTGGTTTCCAAGTACGTCCTTCTGCCAAAGCCAAGCAAATCGCCGAAAACGAAGAAATCGATATCCGCACTTACTCAGTAATCTACCAAGCCATCGACGAGATCAAAGCCGCGATGGAAGGTATGTTGAGCCCTGAAGTGGTTGAAAAAGTCATCGGTAACGTGGAAATCCGCGAAGTATTCAAAATTTCGAAAGTGGGTACCATTGCCGGTTGTTACGTAACATCGGGTATGATCGAACGCAAAGCCAAATTGCGCGTAGTTCGCGATGGTGTGGTTATCCATACCGGTGAACTGGCCTCGTTGAAGCGTTTCAAAGACGATGTGAAAGAAGTTGCAAAAGGCTACGAATGTGGTCTTCAGGTAGAGAGATTCAACGAAATCCTAGAAGGCGATTATCTGGAAATCTTCAAAACTGAAGAAGTAAAGCGTAAACTGTAATTTTTGGTACAGACTTTGCTTTGTACACAAAAAATTAACACCATGAAAAAAACATTGACTCTTTTGGCCGCCGTTTTGGCATTTGTGACCACCAGCTTCGCACAAACAGAAGATGGTATCAAATGGGAAAAGAAATCACACGACTTCGGTTCAATCAAAATGGGACCCAAAGCTGAAGTGACCTTCCGTTTCACCAACACCACCAAAGCGCCTTTGGTAATCACTGCCGCCAACCCTTCTTGTGGTTGCACCGCTTCTGATTACACCAAAACCCCCATCATGCCTGGCAAAACTGGTGAAGTTACCGCTAGCTATGGCACCGATGGTCGCCCCGGATTCTTTCAAAAGTCAATCAAAGTGAATTTCGATAACGGTACTTCTACAGATTTGATCATCAGTGGTACTGTAAACTCCGAAACCGCTCCTGCTCCCAAGAATAACGAATTGAAGTAATGAGATTCATTGTCGCTTGCACCCTGTTTTTTGCTGCCCTAGCCGGCAATCAAGCCATTGCGCAAGTGGTAACAAGCCCCAATGCCGTTACCACCAAAAGCAGCAACGCCAGCATCAAATTTGAAAATACCTCGCACAGCTTTGGCAACATCATCGAAGGCCAAATTGCGCGCTACGATTTCAAATTTGTGAACACAGGCACAGAGCCTTTGATCTTGTCAAACGTTTCTGCGAGTTGCGGTTGTACAACCCCAAAATGGCCCCGCGAAGCCATCGCTCCCGGCAAATCTGCCGTGATCACCGCAGAGTACAACAGCCAAGGTCGCCCCGGAACCTTCACCAAATCCATTTTTGTTAAAAGCAACGGTGGCGATGTTACCCTTACCATTTCCGGTAATGTGGCAAAAGAGCCCGAGCAACCTCGCTCACCCATCATCATTCGATAATCTAAAAAGACTGGCTCCGCCAGTCTTTTTTTTGCCCCGTGCAACAAAAAAAATAACCCCCGCGTCTACCTTTCACCCAGTCTACAACAACCCAAACGCTGCCATGAAATACCTACGCATCGCCCTCCTCCTTGCCCTGCTGCCCCTTGCCCACCTTCAGGCCCAACAACCCCTGGATAAACCCGTGGAAGTCATCGGTAGCACCGTAGTAGAAGTCAATGCCAACGTGGGCGACATGGTAGAAGTGGTGTTCTCAGTGAGAAACAATTCCCTCGACGAATTTTATATCGCACAAATTCAAACCGATTGCCACTGCGTTTCCGCCGTTTACCCCCCACAAATCAAACACCTTACCACCGACTCCGTTACCGTTGTCCTCAATACCAACAACGTGCCCCCAGGCACCTTTGTGAAAAAAGCTTACCTGGAAACGCCCGACAACAAAGTCATTGAACTCGTACTTCAAGGCAACCTCACCGTGGTGAAACCCGTTGTGAAAGCCGGACAACGTCCCGTCATCTACAAACCGGTACACCGCCGACTTCACAATACCCAAAATGCCCTACCCCAAGTTCAATGGCTTAAAACCGCCCACGACTTTGGTTATGTAAAATCCCCCGAACCCGCAAAAACCGAATTCCAACTCCTCAACATCGGTCCCGGCAACATCGAAATCAAAAGCGTAGAACCTGGCTGCAGTTGCACCATTTCTGATTATACCAAAGGTCTCATCGCAGCCAACCAGACGGCCTCCGTTACCGCCACATTTACAACCAAAGGCGCGTTTGGTTACTTCAAAAAATTCATCAAAGTGGAACTCACCGATGGCCGCGTCTACCAACTGTCGATCACCGGAAATGTAGATCCCATGTGATTCACCCAACCTTGGGTATTGAACATGCTGAAAAATTACTCCGTCCTCCGCAATACCCCACCCGTGTGCAGAAAAATCACAGGGTAAACCCCCATGGCATCGGGATTTACCAACCCATTTCCCCGCGCTGCTAACAGCCACTCATTCAACGCAAACAAAGCCTTACCGGTATATACCCAATCCAAGGGAACCGCATTGCGCCCGCTGCACAAATCAATAAAGGCATGCAACGATTCTGTGGACTTAGCGTAGCCGCCGAATTCATGGTCCGACAGAAACTCAATCCCATTCAACAAGCCGGTTTCATGGGCAAACGACACCTGTTCTTGCAGATTTTTCAAGACCATCACCGCGTGAACTTGGGCATCCATACCCCTCTGATTCATGGCCCTGCGCAATCCCAAAGCCGTTGTGGCGGTAGCACTCGCGTGAAAGACGTGGTCGAAGACCACCGCTTTACCCTGCCAAGCTTCTACCAAGGCCTCAAAGCCCTCGAAACCTGCTTCCCCTTTGCCCCCTTCAGCAACCACATAAACTTCGTTTATCGTGAGTCCCTGTTGCGCCAAGACAAACTCCAAGGCGGCCTGCTTGTTCCGATACAGGCTGCGCGACACTCCAACCAAAGTCATTCCTGCCTCCCTAGCCACCTGCAAATAGCGATTATCCAACG